>JBPOJQ010000021.1:0-6273 GCA_052033375.1 Candidatus Magasanikiibacteriota bacterium | reverse complement strand
TTTGACCACTCAAAGGGTGTTGAATCGGCAAAAGCCATATTCAGACCGTATTTGTTTTTTGTGTTTGTGTTTATTCCGGCGAACCGGAACGGTGAGTAGTCTAATCGGTGTAGGAGATTCCATTCCCTAGACGGGAGAATCTCGATTTTCAAAGATCAACATTATTATTATAGCATTTTTTGGGAATAGCGTCAAGGGTTTGTGTAAAACCTCATTTATTTAGCTAAATTAAGCTAAATAAATGGTAATTTTGTTATTTTAATTTGTGTATACCAGTGTATACAAATAGACACTTATCCACAAATAGGGTATGTTCTCCACACATTTATCCACAATGTATAGAATATTGTATACAAATATGTGGTTTTGGTGGGGGATAGGTTGGGGAAAACATACAACATGGGACATGTAACCTGGAACAGAAGAAAAATACTATACTGAGTTAAACAAATTTTGCTAAAATTAGCCAAAATATTATCAAATTGTCTTGACAAAGTTGCTTGTGTATGCTATACTAGCTCGTTAAAATAATAGTCCTTTTCAATCCAGTTGATTTGAACTAACGTGACTACATACTGGTCTGCTAAATGCTTGGCATACCAATGGGTAGTCACGTTGACTAGCACCATACCCAACTATCCTTTTGGCCTGGCCGGCTGAAGGGATCAACTACGCCTACGGAGGTGTATCATGGCCACGATTCGTTTCCTCGTCGTTCTCGTCTCGTTCTTCAACCTCTTCCTCTTCGCGTGCGATACGTACGTCGTCGAGGGAGAACCGGGCCCCCAGGGTCCGGCGGGTGAGAAGGGTGAGAAGGGCGACCGAGGGGAACCCGGCAAGAGCGGGATCGACGGGGAGGACGGCACCGATGGTGCCACGGGGCCCCAGGGAATCCCGGGGCAGGATGGTGAGGATGGAGAGGGTTGTACTCTCGTCGACAATGGCGACGGTACGGCGACTATGACGTGCCCGGACGGTACCTCGCTCACCTGGCCGATCGCACCAGTGGTGCGGGAGCCCTGTGAGGTCGTCATGTTCGATGACCCTGTTCTCGAGCAGTGCGTGCTCGCGATGAACGATCAGGATCTGAACGGGTCGATCGATGATGTGGAGGCACAGGACGTCACGGACGTCATCTGTCGTGGTGTGTCTGACATCTCGGGGATCGAGTGTTTTCCGAATGCGTGGGTGGTCTGGCTCGATGAGGGCTCGATCACTGACCTTACGGATCTCGCTCATCTTCATCACGTCAACATGCTGTATCTCAATGGGCAGGAAGTGGACAGCCTGGAGCCACTGACTGGACTCGGCTCTCTCGAGAGCCTCAGTATTATCGGCAATCCGGTCTCTGATCTCTCACCTATCGCAGATCTCATGCATTTGACGGCGCTGAACCTGTCGGGAACGGACGTCGTGTCGCTCCAGGAGCTCTCGGGGTTGTCAAATCTCGGGTGGCTCGCGATTAGTGAGACGGACGTGGTAGATCTTTCGCCTCTCGCAGGCCTCGAGAATCTGACTGCACTCCATGCGGTCGACTGTATGGTGAACAATCCGAGTCCGATTGCGTCGCTCTCGGAACTTCGCATGCTCCGCCTCGAGGGGAATCCGATCGACTGCCAGCAGTACACTGGCGTGATCGATCAGCTCCGTAACACCATCGAGGATAACGACTTCGACAACGTCTGCCCGTAGAGTTCTATACGTTCTTTCAACTTTCAACCGGAGCCAGACTCGACACGACGTCGAGCTGGCTCCAAAGGATCTGTCGATTAAATCGGCACTGATGAGTCCTGAAAATTAGGACGAAATCCGAAAAAGAAAATAAAATAGTTCATTACAATTCGACATGGTTTATATACGGGTGCGTAGCATTGTGCATATCAAATTTGGTATGTGAAATGCTATGCACCCCGGCCTGAAGTGGGGAACATCAACAGAAGAACGTAAGGAGTGTTCTGTGAAAAAGCTTGAGATCGTTCTCATTTCGATTCTCTTCATTCTCATCGGGGTGGTCATCTACCTCGCCTTTCTGAAACAGGATAACTGCCCGACTGTACCCAGCGACAACCAGGCAGACATGGACGGAGATGGGATCGGCGACGTGTGCGACCCGGACTGCGACGGGGACGGGGCCAAGGAAGTCGCTTCTGAAGCAGATTTCCCCAATCTCGCCTGTGTTCCAACCTCACCGTAAACCATGCTGAACCTGCGCATCTGTTCTTCATGGAGAGTTGTGTGCAGATGAACGGACGGGCTGCGCATTTCGCGTGGCCCGTCTGACTCAATTCTGAAAAATAGATCACCGAAAGGTGTTTTTTTGTTTGTAATTTTATCGTTTCTTCTTCGACGAGCAACCTCACCTGTCCTCCCCTAAGAGGGGAGGAACGTACAGCATTCTTTTTCTTAAATCTTTCATTCATTTTTTAAATATGTTATAGTAAATTTGTTCACAATTTATTTCTAACATACGGAGGGGTATGAAAGAACAATGGAGGGAAATAGTACTTATTGTATTTGTGATTGCACTAAGTATTTTTTTATTTTCACAAAATGCGAAGACGGTTTCGGAAAATATTATTATTACTGAAATCTGTCCGAGCGGGTGTGCTGCAACAGATCATCAATGGGTAGAAATTTATAATAAGAGTTCTCTTGCTGTTGATTTGAGTGGTTGGAAATTTTGGGAAGGCGGGGTGAATCATGGACTCACGATCAGTTCGAGCAGTACGGTTACTTCGACCATTCTTCTTCCTGGGGCGTATGCAATCATTGCACAAAATGACAAAGTGTTTTTTGTCGATCATCCGGACATTACTTCAACTGTATTTGATAGTGTGTGGACAACGCTCAATAAAACTGGAGAAGAAATTGGTATCAAAAAGGGAGGTGGCAGTGATGATTTTGTAGAAAAATTTGTATACGCTGGTGTAAACAATTATTCGCTCGAACGAATTAATGATGTTGGTGAACCTGGTGATATTCTCCAGTGGAAAGAACATTTGACTTCATCAACTCCGGGTACACAAAATTATTGGTGGATTGATTCTGAGGAAGAGATTGTAAATCATGCCCCAAGTGCCCGTATTGATGGACCACACAGCGCACTGGTAGATGAATCAATATTTTTTGATGCTTCTGGTTCGTCTGATCTCGAGAGTGGTATTGAGCGGTATGTATGGACAATTGAAAATGAGATGTATGAGGGTGTGAGTGTGATTTATGCATTTGCAACTACGGGGACCAAGCAGGCAATACTCACTGTGTATGATACAGAGCAGGTTTCAAGTACGGTTTCTCATACCATTGAAATTCTGCCATCTGTAATTTCTGAATCCGAAGGCGAAGAAGAGGTTGAAGAAGCTCCACGTAGTACGTCAAAGATTGTTATCAATGAATTTTTAAGTGATCCGAATTCGGGAGAGAAAGAGTGGATTGAATTGTATAATGCAGGAGAAGATGCTGTGTTACTTGATGGGTGTACACTCTATGATAGTGTTGGGAAAATTGCGACGGTAACCGGAACTATTCTTGCGTCTGGTTTCAAAGTGGTGTATTTGTCTTCGAGTAAACTTAATCAAACAGGAGATTCGATTACATTGAAAAATTCAGAGGAAGAATTGATTGATGTTGTAATATATGGTGACGAAGACGATACTCTAGCTCCAATACCTGGCAAAGGACATTCGACTGCTCGGGCGAGTGATGGCGAAGATACTGATGTTGATTTTCTTGATTTTGTATATACGATTACTCCGACACCGGGAAGTCCAAATAATATTACCCCAAAAGAAATAATTGCTTCACCAACTCAGACAAGGAGGGATAATTCACCTGCGGTAATTCTTGAAACACCGAAAGCAACATTTGCTGAAGGGAGTGTACTAATTAATGAATTTGTTTCAATTCCTTCTGATACCTACGCTGAGTTTGTAGAATTATTGAACATCACAAGCTCATCCATTTCTCTTGATGGGTGGGTGTTTCAGGATGGGAGTCTTGCAAAAACTACGTTAACTAGCACGATTGCTTCGGGACAATTTTTTGTTATAGAAAAACCCAAAGGAAGTCTGAATAATTCTGGTGATATGCTCACTCTCACTGATCCGAGTGGGAAGGAGATTGATCGTGTTGTGTATGGGGAATGGAATGGTGAAGATGTGGCTGCTAAAGCTCCTCCGAAGGGGACTTCTCTCATGCGTATGTCAGGTAAAGATTCGGGGAATTATGAAGAAGATTTTATCATTACTGAGGCGATCACCAAGGGTAGTCAAAATATTTTTTTCAAAACAGAAAAAATAATTACCAATACGTCTACCACAGACTCTGTTTCTTCGACTATCGTGACGGAAGTTGGTTTTGGGAGTATTGAAAATACATACTCTTCTGAGTTTGTCCCAGTTATTGTTGAAATATTACCCAATCCAGTAGGCAGTGATACCCGGAATGAATTTATTGAATTATTTAATCCCTATGATCGTGATATTTATTTGGCGGGATTATTGCTAGATGATGGAGAAGGAGGATCAAAGCCGTATTCATTTTCTGAAGATACTGTCCTTAAAAAAGGAGAATATCGAGCGTTTTATTCAAAAGATACAAAACTTTCGCTTACTAATTCTGGAGAAAGTATACGGATTATTGATTCTGATGGATTAGTTTTGTATGAAATAGAGTACGTGTCTTCAAAAGAAGGGAAATCATATACATATGGAGGCGATATGTGGTTTTGGACCGCAGAACTTACTCCAGGGGAGAAGAATCCACTTGTTCCGATGACCGAGGTTGCGAAGTCAAAGGTGAAGACAATTGCCGTGAAACCAAAAATTGAAACTACACTTACTGATGTGCGGAATTTTGATGTGGGCACGATTGTTTCTCTGGTTGGGACTGTTGTCGTGGAGCCAGGTGTTATGAGTTCGCAGTATTTTTATATTGCAGGATCTCCAGGTTTGCAGATTTATTCATATAAAAAAGATTTCCCCACCCTTGCTCGGGGCGACAAAGTAAAAATTACAGGCGAACTCGCCGAAACTTCTGGAGAAACACGGTTAAAAATTGATACGGCTGCTGACATCTCAATTGTGGGGAAAAGCGAGGTCTACGCTCCGCTTGAGCTCGCTATTGCAGATATTAATGAACCGTATGAAGGCTGGCTTACGGAGATCCGAGGTGAAGTAACTGGTATTAAAGGATCATATGTATATCTCGATGATGGGACCGATGAGGTGCGTCTGTACATACGTGGTGGCTCAGGTATTAATTCTTCTCTTTTTACTGAAGGTGCTCGTGCATCAGTAACCGGCATTGTGCAGGAAACTAAGAGCGGGTATGTTGTTTCTCCGCGTGACGTGAATGATGTGCGGATTGATGGTGTGGTTAAGGGCGAGAAAATCGAGGTAATAGAAGAGGAAACTGGTAATTCTCGAGTTGCAATTATGCGTGCTTTAGTGCTTTTACTTGCAGGACTTGCTATTGTGTTGGGAATAAAATTGTATGGAGTAAAGATTTTTGTTTTTTTTAAAGGTAAGTTCAAAAAATAATTTTATTTTTCAGCGGGCTAAGTACTATGTTTTTAGTATGCTCATGTTTTTTGTAGTTCGTACCTGTGTAATATGATATACTTTGATGCATCAGAGTATATTTTATGCCGCATAATATTTTTTTTGAAATATCTATCCTTCTTGGAATCACGGTGACTATTGCGTGCGTGGTTCGGTTTTTACGGCAGCCCATGCTCATCGCATATATTATATCGGGAATAATTGCAGGGCCTTTATTTCTCGGATTAGTAGGTGAAAATAATTCTACTTTTGATACTTTTGCGCAATTCGGTGTAATTTTATTACTTTTTATGGTTGGACTTAGTCTTAATATGTCTCATATTAAGACTATTGGAAAAACTTCTGCAATTGTTGGTCTGATTCAGATTTTGTTTACGGCTGGAATTGGGGCACTCATTGCTAGAATATTCGATTTATCACTACTCTCAGCATTATATGTAGGAATTGCCCTGACATTTTCCAGTACGATTATTATCGTAAAATTATTGAATGACAAAAAAGATAGTGAGACTGTCTATGGTCGTTACACTCTTGGGCTCATGATTGTGCAGGATGTGGTTGCGATTCTTATTATGATTGCATTGAGTAGTGTCGCGGGTGAAACAACTGAAGTTGGAAAACATATTGGGGTTTTGGTTTTAAAGGGTCTGGCACTTGTGACCTTTGTCTATATTATGAGCAGATATGCTCTGTCATGGATTCTCGACCAGGT
>JBPOJQ010000015.1:0-4807 GCA_052033375.1 Candidatus Magasanikiibacteriota bacterium | reverse complement strand
TTCATCAGGGGAATATCACGGCTTATCGAGGTGACATTAATATTTTTATTACTCCTGGATTTGAGTTCAAAATTGTCGACGCACTGATTACTAATTTTCATCTTCCGAAGTCAACGCTTCTTATGCTTGTTTCTGCGTTTGCAGGTGATCGAGAATTTATGTTGGATTGTTACAAAACAGCGGTTGAGAAAGAATATCGTTTTTATAGTTTTGGCGATGCGATGTTTTTGTATTAGTGATGATAGGATTTTCCAGATTTTATCATGTATGCTCGATATACCTGCTCAAGGAGAATCACTCGAGTCATTTGGTGGGTGAATGTAAGAGAAGAGAGCGAAAGTGTAAGATTTGTTTTTTTGAAAATTGATTCGTGTAGTCCGAGTGGCCCGCCAATGATAAAGGTGAAGTGAGAGTGGTTTTGTTCCAGAGAAACGAGATTTTTTGAAAGTTCATCGGAACCGAAACTTTTACCGTGTGGATCAAGTGCAATTATATATGAAGAAGAGGGAATTGAATTGAGGATTATTTCTGCTTCTTTTTCTTTTATTAATTCAATAGTATCTTTTTCGGAAAAACCAATTTCTTTGTGTTCAATTATGTCAACTTTTGCAAATGCAGAAAGGCGCTTCAGATATTCTGCTTCTGCTTCTTTCCAATATGATTCTTTGAGTTTTCCGATTGAGATTAGGGTGATTCTCATCATAGTATTTGTATTTAATCCGTGACTATCCGTTAAATCCGTGTCATCCGTGTTCTATTCAACAATTCAATAGAACACTAATAACACGGATAACACGGGTCAACACGGATTTAATTTCCTTCAATCCATGATTTTTTAAATTCAAAGAACCTATCTTCGATAATCGCATTCCTCATTTGTTTCATGAGTGTAAGAAGGAAGGTGAGATTGTGCATGGTCGCAATACGATATGCAGCGAGTTCTTCTGCTTTGAAGAGATGGTGAAGATACGCTCGGGTAACGTTCAGGTGTGGAGGAAGAGTATTGGTCGGATCAATCGGAGAAAAATCTTCTCGATATTTTGCATTCGTAATTGAAATTCTAAAGTTAGAATCTTTTGCACTTCTATCAAATAATGTTCCATTTCGTGCAACTCGGGTTGGGGCGACACAGTCAAACATATCGATACCATGCTCTACGACATCAAATAAATCCATAGGCGAGTATCCAACTCCCATGGTGTAGTGTGGTTTGTTTTCAGGTAAGTATGGTGCTACCCACTGCAAAATTTCGCGGGTTATTGGCATATTGTATCCCACTGATTCTCCGCCAATCGCGATGCCATCAAAATCCATATCACAAATAGCTTCGGCGCTTTCGATTCGTAAATCTTTATGAACTCCACCTTGAATAATTCCAAATAAGAATTGTCTGTATCCATGATGAGCTATTTCTTTTTTGTGTGCATCGAGCGATTCAGTGGCCCAGCGGTGTGTGCGCTCCAATGCTTGCGTTGCATATTTAACATCCGCATCATCAGGTGTTGCTTCATCAAATGCCATGATAATGTCTGCGCCTAATTTGTGCTGTATATCTATTGCAATTTCTGGGGTGAATCTATGTGTTGATCCGTCAATATGACTTTTGAAGGTCACACCATGGTCATCAATTTTTGATAGTGCTTCGCCACCTTTATTTCTGGTTTTTTGTGCACCAAGTGAGAGTACTTGGAATCCACCGCTATCAGTAAGTATTGGTCCATTCCAACCCATGAATTTGTGGAGCCCCCCAGCTCTATCAATCAGATCTTCACCAGGTCGTAAATGTAGGTGATAGGTGTTTGCCAAAATAATTTCAGCTCCTGTATTTTTGATGTCATTGGTATCCAGTGTTTTGACACTCGCCTGAGTTCCAACAGGCATAAAAATAGGAGTTTCAATATCTCCATGATCAGTGTGAATGACACCTGCTCGTGCACCGCATTCACTGGATTGTTTGACTGTTTTCCAGAACATATGTTGCTAACACTAACAGAAGTTGTGTTTTTTTTCAATTGAGGTTATAGTTTCATATAGTGTATTGATCCTCGCTTTCGTCACGAGTGGAGGTGAATTATGAGCTTCTTTTCAAAGGTCCTCGACGTGTCCTTCGAGGTTGTGACGGTGCTTGGGTGGCCGGTACTCCGTCCTCTCATGCGTGAGTTCGCTCGTATGATGCCCTCTGTCTAAACGCTAGAATAAGGAGCGCGGGGTTCTTATGGAAGGCAAAGTGCTCGAGCTGAGTTCTATGTTCGTCGGTACACCGCTCCCGCACGTGTGCCCCAATCCAGTGATTGGGCGCGCGATCTATCTGCGGCATTCACCTGGTCAATACCAGGTCGACTGCAGTGGCTGCGGGGAGCGTGTGATCGCGGTCGTCAAGAAGGAGGTCTACCCGCTTCGTAAGGTCGGGTAAGAAGAAGGGGGACGGGGGTTCTCGAGACAACTTTGGGGCGGCGGGAAGACAACATTCACCGCCGCGAGGAGAGAAGCCAGCTACGTACTTATCATACGTGGCTTCTCAGTCTAAATGGGATAAAATCGTTATGATTGATTTTCAAAAAGAATTAAATACAGAACAACTTGATGTCGTGTTACACGGTGATGGACCATGTCTCGTGCTTGCGGGAGCGGGAAGTGGCAAGACGCGTGCGATCACGTATCGAGTCGCATATTTACTAGAGAAGGGTATTGATCCTTCTTCTATTTTGTTACTCACCTTCACCAATAAAGCTGCTCGAGAAATGTTACACCGTGTGGAATCACTTACTCAGGGCGGGGTGAAATTGCCATGGTCTGGAACATTCCATCATATTGCATATCGTATACTCAAACAGTACGCGCCACTGCTCGGCTATGCGAATACGTTTAATATTCTGGATTCAGAAGACGCGCGCGACATGATCAAATTGTGTATTGGGAGTGAAGGGGTGCAACGTACCTATAAAAAATTTCCGTCACCAGCGGTGGTCGCATCACTACTTAGTTTTGCGAGAAATGCAGAGCGTACAGTTGCGGATGTTCTCCTCGAAAAACATCCCCAGTGGGTAGATTTTACAGAGGCATTATCCCGTATCGCAGAGGATTATAGTAGAAGGAAGCGAGAAAGTAATGTAATGGATTTTGATGATTTGCTCGTCAATTTATTTTTGTTACTCTCATCATCAGAGCAAGTGCGTAAAAAATATGCCACACAGTTTCAATATATTCTCGTTGATGAGTATCAGGATACGAATAAGATTCAGGCATCCATTATTCGTTTTTTTGCGAGTGTTCATCAGAATTTGTTGGTAGTAGGGGATGATGCACAAAGTATTTATTCATTTCGCGCTGCCGATATTTCTAATATTCTTGATTTCGAGCATACATATACAGATGCAAAAATTTTCCGACTTGAAACCAATTACCGTTCGACCCCTGATATTCTCGGAGTTGCAAATGAAGTGATTGCTCAGAATACCAAACAGTACAAAAAAGAATTACGAAGTGTCCGGGAGAGTTTCACTAAGCCTGAAGTGCATGCATTTGTTGATGCGCTTGAAGAAGCTCGATTTATTGCCGATCGAATTCTTGAGTTATCAGAAGAGGGTGTCCCGCTATCTGAAATCGCGGTATTATTTCGTGCAGCTTTCCATTCACAATCACTTGAAATCGAACTTACCCGTAGACAAATTCCGTATGATTATCGCGGTGGTGTCCGATTCTTTGAGCGTGCGCATGTGAAGGATACACTTGCATATTTGCGGATTTTTGCGAATAGGGGAGATTCTATTGCGTGGATGCGAGTACTTACGATGCAGACGGGAATTGGTCCCTCAGGAGCTGAAAAGATTATAGAAATGGTTCGAGGGCTCGGACCTCACGACTCTATTGATCATGCGGGGAGTGTTCTTTCTGCCAGGGGGCAGTTGGGTTGGGGAGAATTTATTAGAATTTGGAATGAGGTCATTGCGTCTGAAGCTCGGGGTCCGGGAGAGATGATTCGTGGAATTTTGACTTCGCCGTATCGTGAATATTTGGAAGTAGAATATCCTGATTACAAAGAACGTCTGCAGGATATTGAACAGCTTGCTTTGTTTGCTGACCAGTATGTTACAGAGTCGGGAGAATCACGATTATCAGAATTTCTTGCTGAAGCAAGTTTACAGGAAAGCTATTCGGGTAAGGTTGCAAAGAGTATTGAGGAAGAACAAGAAAAAATTGTACTTTCCACCATTCATCAGGCAAAAGGATTGGAATGGGAAGCAGTATTTATTCTTCATGTTTCTGCGGGGCAATTTCCGAGTGAACGATCGATGAGAGAAGTAGATGGGGTCGAAGAAGAGAGGCGACTGTTTTATGTTGCGATTACTCGTGCGAAAAAGTTTTTATACCTCTCATATCCATTGCTAGCGAGTTCATTTAGCGTTCTCCAGGGTCCGAGTAGATTTATCGAAGAAATTGATCGGGATCTTATCCTTCATGAACGAAGTCAGGGATCGAGTTCTTTGGTTTTTTCTGATCCGAGTGATGATGTCGATGGCATTACGTATGAAGCTGAGGATGAAAACAAGCCCATTCGGAGTTTTTTGAAATCACTCGATGAGTTGTAGCTAGTAGAATAAAACCACCGGCGTGAGCCAGTGGTCGATTATTTTTATGCATCTTCGTATTCGTTGGATTGTCTTTTTCGTGGTCTTCCTTTCTTTTTCGGTTTTTCTGCTGCAGCTAATTTGTCTTCGGAAATGTCATCTACGAGTTGCATGTATGTGTCGTATTCATGTTTGAATGAATGGGCCAACAATATTTCTTTTTGGGAGATTCCAAATAG
>JBPOJQ010000001.1:0-35265 GCA_052033375.1 Candidatus Magasanikiibacteriota bacterium | reverse complement strand
CAACTCGACCGAGGTCAAGCTGAGCACCGAAATAGGATACACGAACAATATCATAAAGTCAATACTTCTCTATCTGATACAATAATAAAAGCCCGCTGGGGCTTGAATAAATAATTAAGTAAGAGAGTCAACGGGACCGCGCATCGCACGGTCCCGTTGACGAAATGAGGAAATCAGAAGAGCGCTCCTGAGCTAAGATCTGTTCCCAGATCTATCGCTCTAGCCACTCAACGCGGCTTCCTGAATTTCCCCCGGTGCCCCTTCGGAAGCTGTCTGACTCCTCAGACATGCCGACGAGCCGTGTGATGAGAAATCTTCCTCCCCTTGTCCGGGACACACACGATCTGGGTCCACAGACCCATGACGCACACCAGAGTGAACATGAACTGACCTCCACAGCACTTCAGTGACGGGCCCCATACTTCGGGCAAAATCCGCAGAAAAGCGGACAATACATCCCACCGAAAGTCAACCAAAACCAGCTTGTGATATTTCACCATCTTAGTTACAATACCTTTATAATAAAGCCATATGTATCTGCCAGATCAGACAATTATTGCCTCAGGACCAGTCATTATTGAAAATGGCAAAGTGTTGCTTAATAAAGAGAAGAAAGAAAATGGTCGAATTACCACCTGGCTTTTTCCTGGCGGAGAAGTAGAATCTTTTGATATTTCACTTGAAGAAGCATGTAAACGTGAAGTAATGGAAGAAATGGGTATTGAAGTTGAAATCATACAACCACTAAAATCAATGCTCATACATCGTCCAGACCATCCTGAGAAACTAGTGATTCTTATACACTATCTTGCAAAACGAATTGGAGAAATAAAACCAGGTGAAAATATTGTTGAATGGAATTGGTTTGATATCAATAATCTCCCTGAAGATTGCGCTCCAAATGTAAGAGCTGTTGTTGAAGAGTATTTAAAAGAAATTCAAAGCTCAAATATTAAAACTTAAAACTTTTGAGTTTTTAGTTACAGTTTTGAGCTTATTCAATACATAATATGTTGTAATTCTCAAATCCAAATATTACTTACGACTTACTACTTATAACTAACGACTTTTTCACTATGAACAAACAAAAAATCAAAGATTTTGATCCTTCCCTATTCTCAGCATTGGAAAAAGAACGTAATCGCCAAGAATCAGGACTCGAAATGATCCCATCAGAAAATTTTGTCTCGCTCCCCGTCCTCGAAGCGCTCGGATCAATCGCAACGAACAAATATTCTGAAGGATATCCCGGGAAACGATATTATGGCGGATGTGAATTTATAGATGAAATTGAAACACTTGCTATTGATCGAGCAAAACAATTATTTGGTGCCGAACATGTGAACGTACAACCATTATCCGGAGCACCTGCAAATATTGCAGTATATTTTGGTTTACTCAATCCAGGAGACACGATTCTCGGCATGGATTTGTCACACGGCGGACACCTCACACACGGTCATCCAGTCACACACATGACCAAAGTGTTTAATTTTATTAGATACAAAACGAATGCTGAAGGAAAAATTGATCTCGATAATCTTCGCGCAATGGCGATGGAACACAAACCAAAATTAATTTTGGTGGGCTATAGCGCGTATTCACGAGAAATCGAATATGCTGAAATAAAAAAGATTGCAGACGAAGTGGGTGCACTCACGATGGCTGACATTGCGCACATTGCAGGACTCATTGCAGGTGGAGAAATGAATAATCCAGTTCCCCTATTCGATGTAGTGACGACTACTACACACAAAACCCTTCGCGGTCCACGAGGTGGAATGATTATGTGTAAAAAAGAACTTGCAAAAGCAATTGATAAATCAGTCTTCCCTGGATTTCAGGGTGGTCCGCATGAGAATAATATTGCAGCAAAAGCAGTAGCATTCAAAGAAGCACTAGAGCCTGCGTTCAAAGAGTATACAAAGCAAATTAGGAAAAACGCAAAAGTATTAGAGTCTGAATTTAATACTCGAAATTACAAACTCATGTTTGGCGGAACTGACAACCACCTACTTTTGATTGATGTAGTCACGAGTAAAGGAATCAGTGGATCAGAGGGAGAAAAAGCGCTGGATAAGGCAGGAATAACGGTAAACAAAAATATGATCCCCGATGATGCAAGATCAGCTATGGATCCCAGCGGAATTCGTCTTGGAACTCCCGCACTTACTACGCGTGGGTTTAAAGAAGAAGAAATGAAACTCGTTGCAGAATTTATTGATCGGGCACTCACTAATGCAAACAATGACACAATACTCAGTGACATAAAAGCTGAAGTAAAAAAACTCAACGAAAAATTTCCCCTGTATCCTGAGTTAGCAAATATATAAAGATATGGACGAAAAAATTGTTTATTTTGCAGGCGCTGTGCGCGGAGATCAGGTAGCGAAAAAATCAATAACTGAAATGATTCGATATATCCAAAACCTCGACATCAGTGTATTGTCGGAACATCTTGCCGAAGAAATTCCTAATGAAATGCTGGCAATAAAAATCGACAAACCTTTTATTGAATTAACGCCCGAAGATATTGAAACTCAAGATATTAAATGGGTTGATGAGGCAACACACATGATTGCTGAAATTACTGGCGCAAGTACAGGAACCGGCAGAGAAATTGAATATGCGCGAACCAAGGGACACTTTGGGAAAGTGCCTGCTGAAATTCTATGTCTCTATCAAAAAGAAAAAGAATCGCAGATATCAGGAATGATTCGAGGAATGAAAAAAGAAAAATATCCTAATATAACTGTTAAACCATACAAGGATACAGAAGACGCAAAAAATATTATTAAAAAATTTCTCGATGTATAGATACTAATCCGTCTCAATCCGCTTAACAGAACACGGATTAAACGGATATACACGGATAAATAAAATTATGTCTACCCACATCTCTCACTCAGCACACGAAACCAAAGAAATCGGCAAAGAACTTGCCCGTACACTTACTGGTGGAGATATCATAATTCTCAAAGGAGAATTGGGTGCAGGTAAAACAGCTTTTACCAAAGGAATTGCAGAAGGATTGGGAATTGAAAAAGAAGTAATGAGCCCTACGTTCACACTCATGAGCGTCTACCCCGTAGACCATGACACAATCAAGGAATTGGTGCATGTTGATACGTATCGACTTGAAACCTACGAAGAATTACTTGAAATTGGTATTGAGGACTATTTGGGAAAACTAGACACACTCACGATTATCGAATGGCCGGAAAAAGTAGATAAACTGCTTGAAAATAGAAAATTGACAGTCGTTACACTTACAGCAGGTACCACGACTGAGCGAACAATTACGATTGAAAGACCCTAAAACTCAACAAAATTGAAGAAGCCCAGACCGTTTTTCACGATCTGGGCTTTTTTCGACCTTAGGATTGAATTCAAGAGATCAAAAATCCCAAAGATTCAAGACCTCAAGAGTCGATTACTGCGAGACGAAGGCCGAAGCGGAACCGTAGCGCTCGAGACCGATGTCGAACCAGCAGGCGTCGAACTTGACCTTGTCGTCGTAGAAGTCGAAGATTGGCGCGTTCGAGAAGTCGCCATCGGCGTCCGGAGCGAACTCGTCACCAGCGCAGTCGACGTGGAGCTGTTCCCACTGAACCTCGCGTTCGGGGTGGGTTAGCAACATGATGCCGATTGCGAAGGCTCCGAGACCGAACTCGTTGGCCGCGAAGACCTCACGTGCCCGGCGCACCGAACGGCCCTTGTGACGGAGACCGAACTGAGCTGGAACGACGAGGATGTCGAAGTCCTTCTGCTCATCGCCGAGCTTCTGGAACATCTTCACCGTCTTGTCGTGCTGTCGCAGGTACTCCGCTCCGAGCTGGCCGTCACGGTAGTTGTAGAACTTCCGCTTCGACGCGATCATGGCGAGAACCTTCTCGACCGCTTCGCCATACGTCGACGCGAGCGTCTCCCACTTCGGAATAGCGAACCATCCCTCAGCGTTCGACGGCAGCGTCTGCTCGGCGATCTTCTCGAGGGCGTTGCCAATGCCGGGGAAGAGCTGGCGCAGGATGTTGATCTGCTCCGTGATTCCCTTGACCTTGTAGCCCTTGGGATACGCGTAGCTCGACTGCACTTCCTCATCGGCGAACTGGTTCGAGACAGACGTTATCGACTGTGTCGCCACCATCAACCTCCCATAGTTGAAACTTACCTGAATCGCTCAGGCAAACGTCTGCCTCAATGTGAGACGAGCGCATTAGGTACAAAAAAAGTTTTTACCCATTGCACTCGACTCAAACAAAGTTTTCTGAAAACTTTTATAAAAATTAAAAATACCAAAAAATAAACTTCTTGTCAAAATGTTACACAAAGAGACAAATCTACTTGCCAAAATAATCCCTTCCCCGCAACTCCTCCGGTAAATACTCCTGATCCACTGGTTCTCTGTAATCAGGATTATATTTATACTCTTTCCCATACCCAATATCTTTCATAAGTTTGGTTGGTGCATTACGAAGATGAATGGGGACTCCCAGATGTGATGTTTGCTTTGCATCTTCTGCAGCTAATCCATACGCTCGATACAGCGCATTTGATTTTTTCGACTTCGCACAATAGACCACAGCCTGAGCGAGATGGACCGAACATTCTGGCATACCAATCTTATGGCACGCGTCATACGCTGCATTTGCCTGAATCATAGCCTCACTATTTGCCATACCAATATCCTCGCTTGCAAATCGGAGTACGCGACGAGCGATATAGAGCGGATCCGCTCCACCTTCGAGCATGCGGGCGAGCCAGTACAGACTAGCATTCGGGTCACTCCCCCGCATTGATTTGTGCAATGCAGAAATGAGATTATAAAATTCTTCACCTTTTTTATCAAAAATAACATGCGTACGCTGTAGTGCTTCTTTGATATCACTCTCAGTAATTACCACTTCACCTGTTTTCTTTTTGGCTCCAGATCTAGATGTATATGCTAATTCAAGTGCATTGAGCGCAACCCTAGCATCTCCTCCTGAAACAACGGCAATATACTCGAGTACATCAGGCTCGAGTTTGATATTTATTTTTCCCAGCCCTCTCTCCTCATCTTTCAAGGCACGAGTGACAATCTCGATAATATGCTCACTCTCCAAACGTTCCAATATAAATACTCGAGTACGTGATAATAACGGAGAAATAATTTCAAATGACGGATTCTCAGTAGTTGCACCAATCAGTATGACCGTCCCACGCTCTACATACGGCAAGAGCGCATCTTGCTGCGCTTTATTCCAGCGATGAATTTCATCAACAAAAAGAATAGTACGTGTGCCTTCTTTCTGAAAAAGCTCTTCTGCCTCACGGACAACTTCGGTCAACATTTTCTTTCCGCTTTCAACAGCCGAAAGCGTGACAAACGGTAATCCTGCAACTTCTGAAATAAGGGACGCGAGACTCGTCTTCCCGACCCCTGGCGGACCCCAAAGCATCATCGGAGGTACGACACCCCTCTCAATCATGGATCGCAAAGAAGAATTTTTGCCCGTAAGCTTCTCCTGCCCCACATATTCATCAAAATTCCTCGGACGCATGCGATATGCCAGCGGTTCACGAATGGGTTGTTTTTTCATTATAACCATACCAGACATGTCTATAGCACATACCCAAAAATCAGATAAAAATGTGCTGCGCTACCGCACATAACAAAAATATGAAAAACCTCATGCATACCGAACCACTTTGGATGAAATGTAATATGTCCCAGAGCAAAAGCGATTGAACCAATTGTATAAAATGCACCACCAAGAAATAACAGAAATAACGCAACAGAAGATAACTGCTGTGTTAGAGGAAAAATAAAGATGAGTGCCAGCCAACCCATCACCAAATATAATCCCAAAGAAACAAATTTCGGTATCGCAATAGTGCGAATTCTCAGTACAACCCCCATAAGAGCAAGGCCCCAAATTACTCCAAATAATGACCAACCCCACGGACCACGCAAGGTGACGAGAGCGATCGGTGTATACGTCCCTGCAATTAATATATATACCATTGATTGGTCAATTCGTTGAAATAATGATTTGACGCGTGAAGTCACTGGAACAAAGTGGTATACCGAACTTGCGGCGTAAAGCAAGACCATACTTGCACCAAAAATAGAAAAACTCACCACATGCCATGCAGTTCCCCGAAGGCTCGCAAAAACCGTGAGTAATACAAGCCCAGCAACCGCACACAAAAATCCAATAAAATGAGTAATTCCACTCATGGGTTCATTATCAAGATAAAATAATATTCTTTTCATACACTAGAATAAAAACATGACTATCAAAAAATTACTTCACATCAAACCAATAGGTATATAATTTTCGTGCAATCTTTTCTTTGAGTCGCGCGGACCATCCTCTCTGATTCCATTTTTCATGGTCCAATTCATCAGCATCATGTATCCATTTTTCCAAGATAAATTTAATACGCGCAACTGCTTTTTTATCTTTGAGAGCAACATTCACCTCTTGATTATAATCAAAACTGGAATGTTCCAAATTACTGGTTCCTATAAACGCCAAATCATCATCAATAACCACACCCTTGCCATGCATCATGTTGCGAGTGAGATGCACATGCACTCCCAATTTTGACATAACTGAAAACCACGCATATGCAGCATAGGTAGCGATACGTACATCTGTACGAAAAGGAATCAATAGGTCAATTTTAACTTTGCGTTTCCGGGCGACCCACAGAGCATGAAGAAAATGGCGATCAGGAAAATAATACGGAGAAAATAAAATAATTCGCTCCCGAGCTTTATAAATAGCATCCAGATACCTATTCTTAATTTTTGACTGCGTTCGATCAATATCATCATACACAATATCAAAGACATCTCGACGTACACGATACCGGTATGCTAATAAATGACGGACTTCATGCTTACTACCACCTGCAATCAGGTAGGTGCGTGCAAATGATCGGAGTAGTGAACGGACGGGCTTTCCATATAGTTCCACCACCAAATCATCCCAATTCTCCATATTCTTATCGACATTCACTCCTCCCACAAATCCTATTTTCTCATCGATAATGAGAATTTTGCGATGAGTACGCCGCATAAGCCAATTTTTGAAACCAGAAAATGGATTCTTCTGTGGCTGAAACACGCGAATATCAATACCACTTTTTTTGAGTTCATCAATTTTTTTTCCCGAAAGCCAAAAACTACCCCAATAATCGATAATAATTTTTACCTTAATTCCTGCCTCGGATTTACTCTTCAATAATTCAAAAAACCGCTTCCCCGCATCATCATCAACCAAAATATACATCTCCCAATAAATCGAGTGTGTTGCTCTCCCAATAGCGAGAAGCATGGCCTCCCATGCTTCTTTTGTCGTATGATAGATATTGTACTCAGGGTGGTTCATATAGAACCACTATACCACTAGGATACGTGGGTGTGAAGTGTAGCCTGTATCAGACCTACAAACAGTGGATGCGGTCGCATCGGACGAGATTTGAATTCAGGATGAAATTGTACCCCGACAAAATACGGATGATTCTCCAGCTCAACAATTTCCACCAAATCAGTCTCCGGATTAATACCAACTACCTGGAGTCCCGCAGCATCCATTTCCTCCCGATAGTCATTATTGAATTCATAGCGATGGCGATGTCTTTCACTAATCAAATCCACTCCATACGCCTGATATGTTTTGGTATCTCTTCGAAGCGCACACTCATACGCGCCCAGCCGCATCGTCCCTCCATATTTCTGCTCACGAACATTACTCGCCTGAAGCGGATTAATATGGATAATTGGATTCTTTGTTTTCGGATTTACTTCGACTGTATGTGCATCAGCCTTCTTCAATACATGTCGTGCAAATTCGATACAAGCAAGCTGCATACCATAACATAATCCTAAATATGGAATATTATTCTTTCGCACATATTCAATTGCAGAAATAATACCCTCAACACCGCGAGTCCCAAATCCTCCAGGAACAATAACAGCGTCAAACGAACCTAATTTTTTAACTGATTTTGGATTTTTTTCAAATTCCTCAGAATCTACCCACTCAAGTATAGGGCGCACCGACTGACTCCACGAAGCATGTTTGATTGCTTCAATCACTGAGATATACGAATCAGCGAGTGTGAAATTTCCAGTACCAAAATATTTTCCAACAACAGCAATGCGTATTTCACGATTCCCATTCTTGATTTTTTTTACCAGATCGACCCAGGGTCCTAATTGAGATTTTCTATGTGGTATCTGTAAAACTGACAAAAGCTTATTCCCAATATCTTGTTCCTCCATTTTCAATGGAACCTCATAAATACTCGAAACATCAGGGGCGGAAATACAATATTCTCTCTTCACACCACAAAATACCGCAAGCTTTTCTCGACGCGGACCATCCAATTCAGACGGTCCACGCGCAACAATCATATCAGCTTGAAGCCCGACAGCATTGAGTGCACGAGATGCATGCTGAGTAGGCTTAGTCTTCATTTCTCCGATATGTGATGGCACAGGTAAATAACTCACCAATACAATAGCCACACTGTCAGGATCAATCAGCTTCATCATACGAGCTGCTTCGAGAAATAACACATTCTGATATTCACCTACAGTACCACCGACCTCAATGATACTAATTTCTGCATTAGCTTCGTCTGCTGCGGTCTGAATCCGTTCGATTACATGCTCCGGAATATGCGGCACCACCTCCACACACCGTCCTTTATACTTCATCGCACGCTCAGCTTCTATCACACTCAGATATACCCGTCCTGTGGTCATGTAATTCAAACTCGACAAATCGCGATTCAAAAAACGCTCATAATTTCCCATATCTTGATCAGTCTCATCGCGATCATCGGTAACAAAAACTTCACCGTGTTCGACTGGGTTCATAGTACCTGCATCGACATTTACATACGGATCGATTTTCAATGCAGTTACTGAAAAACCCTTTGCCTTCATAATTGCACCAATAGAAGCCGAGGTCACCCCCTTACCCACGCCAGACAATACTCCTCCCACTACAAATATAAACTTACGTTTGATAGATTTTTTCATAAAACAGTGATTTAGAAAAAATTAGAAGGATTACACAGATCGACATAGATTGCGGAATAATAGAATCCGCATCTATTCCGATCAGTATAATCAAAAATAAAAAGTAAGCTCCTCCGAAAAAGGAGGAGGATGATTAATCAAGTGCCTCAACCACGACAGTCAAGCGTGCATACATCTCTGTACCACAATCGACCAAGATATGATGCGTTCCAACAATCTTGATTGGTTTTTCAATACGGATACACACAGGTTCGATTTCAATATGGAACACTTCTTCGAGTTCTTCTGCTATGGTCGCTGGAGAAACAGCGGCATAGAGTGTTGTTCCTCCTGCCACTTTTGCACCGATCGATAAGGTGCGATTATTAAGTGTTGAAAAAATCGATCGTGATTTTTTTTCTATTTCAGTCTTTAGTTTCTCCTCTTTTCTCTTACGAGAGAGTATCATAGCGAGGGTCTTTTCAGTGACTATTTCCGCAAGACCCTGTCGGATAAGAAAATTCCGGGCATACCCTTCGGACACTTCCTTAATCTCTCCTTTTTTCCCGAGCGTTTGTACATCATTCAAGAGAAGCACTTTCATATGGGAATATGATACCGCATCCTTGTTTTTTAGGCAATAACATGATATATTCCTTCACATACTACAATTCATATAACACATATCACCAAAATGCACTGTTTCAAATTATATTGATACGTAGTACGTGGTGCGTAAAAATCTATAATAATCTTTCTAAATCTACCTAAAATCCGTGTAATCAATGTATATGAAATCTGGCTTCGCCATTCTTATCGGACGCTCAAACGTCGGAAAATCAACCCTTTTAAACACCCTCGTCGGAACCAAAGTATCTGCTACGAGTTTTCGTGCACAAATGACTCGTGATGTAATTCATGGTGTAGTCAATACATCAGAAGGTCAAATCATTTTTGTTGATACACCGGGTATTTTCAAAGACCGAAAAAGTTCACTGACGAGTAAGCTCATCCAAAAAGCAAAAGAAGCACTCGAAGGAGTAGATTTGATTGTGTATGTAGTAGACCCGACTCGAGAAATAGGAGATGAAGAACGATATGCATTCGGTCTGATCCGCCATATTGATCTACCAAAAATTCTTGTAATCAATAAAAGTGATGTGCCAGAACGTGATCGAAGGCACCAAAAAGAATACGAGTTACTTGGTAAAGACTTCAACGCAACATTCTCACTCTCAGCACTCCGCGCAAGCCATATTCAACCACTGAGAGACAAAGTCATGGAATTATTACCTGAAGGAGAACCCATGTACACCGATGGACAGCTGACCAATGTGCATGAATATTTTTTCATCGCAGAATTAATCCGTGAAAAAGTATTCTCAGTCTTTGATAAAGAAATCCCCTACTCAATGACTGTGGAAGTGGATAATGTGGAAGAAAAAAAAGATATCTTTGTAATTAGCGCCAGAATCTTGACGGATGAAGAAAGGTATAAAAAATTAATTATCGGAGCTGGTGGAAAGCGTATCAAAGAAATTGGTCAGATGGCTCGTCGCGAACTCGAGCAGGCGCTTGCAAAAAAAGTATACCTCGAACTTGAAGTCGAAGTTGATAAACATTGGGTGGAGAGATTGTAATTTAAAACAAAATAAAAAATCCGCTTCATCGCGGGTTTTCTTTTTTTCGAGCAAGCCCTGGTGACGACCGTAGTCGTACGCCCAGGGCTTGTCTGTGGACCGTCGCTCGAATCAGCGACCGGCCTGTCCCCGCATCACCATCTCGACCAAGCGTGCGGTCGGATAGTAGATACGCTCGCCATCACCTCCGCGACACTCGACGAGCTTGAGCTCGACGAGTTGCAGAAGACCGACGATGATGGAGATGGGTTCGAAAGTACGGTACTTGCGCCCGCCCCACCTCAAACCAACGCCCTTTGCGTCACCATCGATGAGCATGATCTTGATGGACGACCACCTCGTGATGATGAAGGAGGCTAGCACCACCAGCAGACCGATCACCACGCCGAATGCGAGGATCGGTTCGAAGATGAACGCGCCGACCAGGAATACACCAAGCGCAATCATCATGCCAGCAGCGTACATCTCGAGAGGACGCTCGGGGCGCAGGGCACGTTCCTTCTCATCGAGAATGCGTCTGATCTGCCCCTGAGTTGGAGCAACCCACACCCCCTCTCGCTTGGAGAAAGAGAGTATGAAATCAGCCGCCGCCTCGCGCTCGTGAGTACCGAGTCCGCTGCGGCTACCGACGTAACGCACACCCTCCTCATCCTTGCCCACCTTAATGTCAGTAGGCATACAGGGCATCTGCTCCTCTACTAGAAGCAGACCGTTCTCCACTTGTTTCACGCTCTTACTCCTTTGCCCCATAGGGACAGTCATTGATTCACTCAGCACGAAACAAATCATAATATATCTTTTTAAACCTTTTGTCAATAGTAGTATACAAAAAAACAAAAATTCACCCCTCGGTGAATTTTAATTTTACTTTTGCACTTCCACTTTCTTGCCCGGCGTAGCTTTAGCGAAGCAGGGTTACTTCCCCAACACCTCCCTCACAAGCTCAATATCACTCTTAATTTTTGCAACTAATTCTTCGAGAGAATCATATCGTTCAATTTCACTTACTTTTTGCAACACCTCAAGTTCAATATGCTTTCCATACAATGATTCACCCGTATATTCGAGTAAATGCGCCTCGACTCTATCAAGTGAATTCGGAATAAATACTCCCGCCATATATCTTCTTTTTTCAATAATCGCCCAACCAGCAAAAATACCAGGTGTCACGTACAACTTTTTCTTTTTGATATCAATATTGGCAGTAGGAAAACCTAGAGTACGTCCACGCTGTTCTCCTTCAACAACAATACCAGTAATGTAGAGCATATACCAATTACATGCGATTTATAGGAATCTGTCCGGGGAAAGTGCATACACCTGGATGAAGGATACTGGGCATACCCTATTTTTTCTGTAATAACTCAAGGGCCTTTTGCAGACCTTTATCCTCAAAATCATCCGGTGTGGAACCTTCAGTCCCCTCTTTTTGCACAAACATTTTTTCAATTGCTATATCAGGTTCAATTCCCAATTTGTTAATCTGGCGTTCATGAGGTGTGAGCCACTCAGCGATTGTCAATTTCAATGCTGATCCATCAGAAAAATATTCAAAATCCTGAACTGATCCTTTTCCAAATGTTTTATTGCCGACCAGCGTGGCGACTCCGTAATCTTGAAGTGCTCCGGCAACAATCTCGGCACCAGAAGCAGTACCCTCGTCTACCAAAATAATAGTGGGAATACCAACAAAGCGGTGTTTTCCATCGGCAGCAGTAAACTGATCACTAATACCATTATTTAATTTTTCATACACAATAACACCAGAACTCACCCACTCGCTTGCTACTCTGACCGATGTATCGAGATACCCACCTGGATTACTTCTGAGATCAAGCACAATACCTGATGGTTTTTTTCTCGCAATTTCTTTTGCTATTTTATCAAACTCACCCCACGTCGTATCATTGAAGTAACTCACTCGCAAATACGCAATATTTCCTTCTTTCATATTCCAAGATACCGTAGGAAGCGTAATCACATCACGAGTAATTTGTATTTCACGCGCAGTTTGTGTACCTGATTTAATAATAGTAAGAGCCACTGTCGTATCTTTCGGTCCTCTAATTTGTGTAATAACTTCATCAAGTGGTTTTCCAGTAATATCCTTCCCATCCACCATAAGTACGACGTCTCCCGTTCGAAGACCAGCACGTTCCGCAGGAGAATCAGGCAATGGTGCAATTACAGTGACTTTACCATCCTTCAATCCAATCTCAGCGCCAATACCAAAAAACTCTCCTGATAAATCTTGTCTAAATTCCTCTGCTTTTGCAGGGGGCATATACACCGAATATGGATCTCCCAAAGATTGTACGAGTCCTACCATCGATCCATAAAACAAATCAGTGTCCGCTACAGGTTTGTATACGTATTTCTCCTGAATCTTTTTCCATACATTCCAAAACTGCTCGAAAGACACATCCACATCGTCTGCAGGAGAAAATAGATCAGCAACACTGCTAATCGCAGACGTATTCTCACCTCGAAGCAATGCGCGCATCCCATATGCTGTGCCAGTAAGAACACCTGATACGAATACACCCACAATGAGTGCACCGACCACTATCATCCGAGAAAAACGTGTCTTTTTTTGCTCTTCCATAAAATATACTAATCAATTCGAGTAATATCAGCACCAATACTTCGGAGTCGTGTTTCGAGATCTTCATATCCCCGCTCAATCACATATACGTCACGCAATTTTGAAGTCCCTTTTGCAGCACACATAGCGACCAGCAATGCCATCGCAGGACGTATACCATCTGGTGCCATCACTTCCCTACCCACCAACGGAGTAACCCCCTCTACAAATACACGATGTGGATCAAGGAGAGTAATTTTGCCTCCCAATTTTTGAAATTCAAGATAATAAAAAGTTCGATTTTCAAATACCCAATCGTGTATCAATGTACGTCCCTGTGCTTGAGTGGCGATAGGTACAAAAAATGGGACATTATCGATATTAATTCCAGGAAATGGCATACCATGAATTTTATCAGGCAATGCCGTAAGTTTTGAGGGGAACAATTCGATGTCAACGACTGTAAATTTTCCATTGTGCGATTTTTTTTCATGATGAATGGTAAACCGCTGCCCCATCACTCGCAATTTTTCGAGTTCTAATTCCAAAAAATCAAGCGGACAATTCGCAATAGTCAGATGAGATTGTGTGGTAATAGCTAATGCAATAAATGCCATCGCCTCAATCGGATCAGGCATGACATGATACTCAATTTTTGATTTGAACTTTTTGGTTCCATGGATGGTTAACGTTTGGGTACCGATACCAGTAATCTTCACACCAGCACGCACCAAAAAATAACACAAATCTTGTACCATATAATTTGCTGAAGCGAATTTTATGGTAGTGACGCCTTCTGCACATGCGGCTGCCATAATTGCATTTTCAGTCGGTGTGTCACCAGCTTCATACATGACCACATACGCAGCTTTCAATTTTTTATTCGTAACTTCGTAGTGTTCGTCAGTGGTGGTGATTTGAATGCCGAATTTTTCAAGCGCATACAAGTGAGGTCGGACAGTGCGCTCACCCAATTTGCACCCGCCCGAACGGTACAATTGATATGAAGGTACACGTGAAGCAAGTGACCCAAGTAGTAACAAACTTGATCGGATTTTCATCGAAGCATGCTTATCAAGTTTGTGAAGTTGCAATTTCTGAGAACTATCTACGACTAACGTATGGTCATCTGTCCATTCGCACGAGACGTTGATACTCTGCAAAATTTCAATAAAACGATATACCTCTTCAATACGAGGCATATCACGAAAAGTCACCTTACCTGCAATCATGACAGATGCAGATAAGAGCCCAAGTGCTGAATTTTTTGCATTCCGAACTGCAAGTGTACCACTCAATTTCTTACCGCCATTGACTACATATGTTGCCATAGAGCAATTGAATTTAATCTAAATTTCGCTTATAATAATACCAAATAATCATATATTTAGCAATTTGTGAATAAATACGCAAAAACACACACAATTGGACGCATTTTTACCCGCCCGGTACGCCGAGCATTCATGTTTTTTCTATGGCTAGTCTTTTGTATCGCAACACCGACCGTCATACTCTATACCGCCGGTTATCGCTATGATTTCGAACAACATCACATAAAACAGACAGGCGTACTTAGCGTCGACGTGGAACCACGAGATTCAATCGTAAGTCTCAATGGCATACACATTGAACGAGATATCCCTATCAAACTCACCAACCGAGTTCCAGGTACATACTCGCTAAAAATAGAA
Organism: Candidatus Magasanikiibacteriota bacterium; assembly: GCA_052033375.1. Classification (GTDB taxonomy): domain Bacteria; phylum Patescibacteriota; class Patescibacteriia; order Magasanikbacterales; family UBA922; genus UBA922. The sequence goes on along the minus strand of JBPOJQ010000001.1, from coordinate 20,328 downwards.
CGTCCTGGATATAAAACATGGGAACGTGATATTGCAATCGAAAGTAACAATACAACATACATCAAAGGTATTACTCTTATCAAAGAAGCACTCCCTATCCGATTATTTGAGACAGATGATACCGTACTCAATATAGTAGGTTACAATGACACGCTATTGATTCTGAAGAAAATAAACGAACTCTACGAACTACACGTAGTAAATATCCTCACTAACAGTGATACACTAATTTATCGTATTCCAAACACGGAAGAGCCAATCATTTCAGTATCGCCCTATGCATCATTTGCCTATAGCAGGATATCCGGAACAGATAAAGATACTCTCTACCTCATATCTCTCACTAATCCAGAAAACATAGATACAGCGACCATCGACACCGCATCTAAGCTGCAGTGGAACTCGACCAATCCGAGCGAACCACTCTATGCGTATCAAGAAAAAAATATCCAAATACACTCACTCACTCGAACCGACCGAATTATAGGAACCGCATCAAGTAGTATCTGGTATCGAGACGACCGGGGAGGCATCTGGGAAGCAGAGTACAACTCAGTCAAAAATCCTCATACACAAACTACCTATATTTTCACCGACCCAATAGATTCAATTATTCATGCAAACGATTCAAGAATTATCGCTACTCACAAAGATAAAACGATGGTCGCACGACTACGTGGTGACACCGTCGATTCCATTCAGACAATCAATGGTACACAGGCGCAATACAACCGAAGAACGGAAGAATGGCTCATCTGGTCGCCGTGGGAACTCTCAAGTGTATATACGGACGGCGGAGTCAGTCTGCTCAACCGCAGTGGTGAAAAAATCAAAGAAGTCACCCTTCTCGATCAAAATGGGGTATTACTTCTTGCAACAGAAAAAGAACTTTCGGCTTTCAATCCTGGGTACTACGTCCGCCACAGCCTATTACAGCTCGATTCCTATACAATACTCTCGATTAACATGACAAAAAGAATAATCTATTTCTCAGGAATATTTGCAGGAAAAACAGGGGTATACTCGCTTGAATATTAAAAATACTAGAGGTGATCTAGTATTGTATACATCAGTAATTGAACAATTATAATTCGACCATTGTTTTATCTCCGACTATCATCGATCGTCCGCCTGGAGTATTTTTCTTGATCAATTTTGCATGCTTCCCGATGATACTGTGTGTGATATGGGTATCGGTATGAATCGATGCATGGTCCAGAATAATAGAATCATCAATTCGTGGTCCACGAATTTCTGATCCCGAACCAATAGTCACATGTGGTCCAACCGTGCAATTTTCCAATACGACATTCTCACCAATCATCACCGGCCCGGTAATGACTACGTTCGTCCCAATCTGGGAACCATTTCCAATATGCACATTACCTGAGATAGTCGCATCTTTTGCAACTTCAGGAGAATATACGAAATATTTTTTTTCTGTCTTATCAAGTAATAATTGATTGGCAATCAACAAATCATCTACTTTTCCTGTGTCTTTCCACCACCCGGTGATTTCTTTGTATCCAACTTTTTTTCCGTGTTTCAAAAAATAAGAATGGATGCTCGATATCTCATACTCCCCTCTTGGACTTTTCTCGATATGCTTGAAAGCATCGAAAAAAACACGCGGGCCATACAAATACATACCAGTAACAGCAAAATTGTTTGGTGCTACCGCAGGCTTCTCAATCACATCAATCAATTCTTTTTTTTCATTAAAGATAGGCACACCAAAACGTTCTGGATCGTGTACCGATGAGAGTGCGAGCATACAATCATATGTTCCCAAAGCGAACTCATCAAAAAAACTATTCAAATCACCCAATACAACATTATCAGAAAGATAGAACATAAAAGGCTCATCTCCAATGAATGCATGCGCTTCATTGACCACATGTGCAATTCCCTGCGGACCACCCGTCTGTTCAAAAAAAGTAATCTGTATGCCCCAGCGGCCACCATCCCCAACTGCACGCTGGAGTTCTACTTCACCTGGATTAGTATTGATGAAAATTTCAGTAACTCCAGCTTCAACAGCCTTCTCAATAGCATGAAAAATCATCGGCTTATTTGCAAGCGGAAGTAAGTGTTTATTAATAGTTGTAGTAATTGGCTGAAGTCGCGTTGCACGACCTCCACCAGTCAAAATCGCTTTTCTTATACGCATATGCTATACATTTTGGACGACACAGAATATTATCATAAGTATAAAACTTTTTCAAGACTACCACCAAATCAGACCTTTCACCACCAGGTAATAGTACAATTTCATAATAGGATTTCCTACATACATAAGAAGCGGATTCTGCATCTCAGATTCTTGAAAACGAATTTCAGCAACCGAGTGCTTCAATAGTTCACGATCACTAATGACTCGTTCACGTTGATTTTTTCTTCGTTTCCGAAGCCACATCGCCCAATTACGGGGCTGCAGCCAATAACGATATACCTGAACACGTTTATCGGCATATTTATTCTTAATCGCAAAAATCCATAACCCTATTTCCAATATACAGGCAATCGGAAAAAGAAGGATCAGGGTAGGAACCCTAAAAAACATGAGCATAACCGCATGACGATTGCGCTCCATAAAATAAAACTTCTCAATACTTCGACTAAACTGATATTTGTGATAAAAAATGGAATCTCGAACTAATACGATTCGATATCCACGCAACCTCAAACGAAACGACCACTCAAGATCTTCGTGATACATAAAAAAATCATCATCCCAACCACCGTACTTTGTAATCAGATCCGCCCGGATAATCAATGCAGAGCCACTCGCGTAATCCACTTCTTCGATTGGTTTGAGTGTAAGCGATGCCAACGGAGTTCGATTATTATCACAATACCCAAAGCCTAAATAATGAAACGAATTACCTGTACTATTTGCCAGTTCAGTCTCGGGATACAGTAGCATGAGAGACTGAGCAATCGCAATTGTCTTATCTGATTCAAGCGCATTAATAAGCGGCTCGAAGGCGTTCGACGCAACAAACCCATCATTATTATGAAAAAAAACATAGTCACACCCATGTTCAATGGCCCACCGTGATCCCACGGTATTTCCTCCCGCAAATCCCAAATTCCCTTTCTGTGGCAACACGGTCACACGGGGCAATTCTTTTTCCGACAATGGAGACACGTGTGCATCAATATAGGACACGAATGATCCATCCTCGGGATGCTCATTCACCACTATAATACATTCGAGCCGATCTTTAGGATATGTAACTTTTGTTAAAGCAGACACAACATCATCAATATAAGACTCATTGTGGTAGTAGACAAGATAGACAATACCAATTTTTGGTTTATATTCATTCATATCAATTATTTTTTTCTGCATAGTATACACGCGTACCACGCCATTTCCACACATACAAAAGCCAACTCAAAAAATGCGTCCGTGCCAATTTATTTCTAAAAAATCCCTGTATAATACCTGGAACCTCCGCAGACCCACGACGATGAGTGTGAGTCAAGATACTGTCATGCACATAATATACGGCCCATTTTTTTTCCCACATGCGCAGACACCAATCAGTATCTTCAAAATACATAATAAATCTTTCATCAAACATGCCAACCTCTGCTAGTGCCTCTGAGCGGACAAACATAGCAGAACCCATGATAACATCCACCGGACGGGTGCTCCCATGGTCGAAATCTTTCATAAAGTAATGATCTGAAATTTTTCTCCCCTTTCCTCTTCTTCCAAAAACCGTACGACTAAAGATAGGTTGAAATACAGTAGGAAATCTCCAACATGAGGACTGTAATGTACCATCTTCATTGAGTAATTTAGGTCCACACATCCCAACATGAGGAAGGGATTCCATGAATTGGAATAATTTTTCAAGCACTCGCTCTCCTGGAACAAATGAGGTATCAGGATTAAGCACAAAATAATATTTTGAATCAACACTTTTCATACCTATATTTTGTGCCCGTCCAAAGCCGTAATTTTCTTCAAGACCAATATACCGTACAGTCGGATATTTTTCTTTCAAAAATGATTCGATACCATCACGAGATGCATTATCGACGACCACAACTTCAATCTGAAGTTGTGATGATACAATTTCAGAAAACAAAGAAGAGAAACATTTTTCAATATGTTTTTTCATCTTATAATTCACGACAATAATTGCAATATCTTTCATAATCTTATTTCCACCATTCACGGATGTCTCGCCACGAAATTTTTCTTATTTTTGTAACTATACTCCTTTTCTTATGTATCTCACGGGACTCGCTCCATATCTCACCCAAACCTCTCAAAACCGAACGATCAAACAGTAAAAAATATCCAAACTTCTTTAACTCATACCACATAATCCATGGAAAATCAAGAATAGTGTTCTCCCAATATTCATTCTTGAAGAGTGTTATGAGATGATTTTTATAGCTAAAATATTTAACAGAGGAAGATTGCGTCTTTTTATTTTTAGCAGAAATTCGATCTCCCACCCGATCCACACTGGGTGCGCTCCGATCATGGTATGCAACTGAATCAAGAAGTACATACGAACGGAGCCCCGCGATTCGAAGTCGATACGCAAGATCCACATCCTCTTTATATGAGTGATAACTTACATCGAAAAAAGAATGATCGTCAAAACTCACAACTTCAAGACAGCTCCACCGAAACATGGGTAATGCCCCCGAAACCCCAAAAACTTCCATAGCATCATCACGGGTTCGAAATGATAACTCCATCCGTGATTTTTTTTCTTCCCAGACTTGCCCCGCATATTTTTCAATCACCCGACGATTTCGAAATATTCGTAGTCCCAACGAATCAATAAAAAAACTAAAACTTTTTTCTATCCCATCCGGTACTTCCTCAAAATTCCATCGCATCAATCTCGGACTCACAGCAGCGGCATCTGAATTTTTTTCAAAAAAATTCACCATTTTCTGAATACAATCTGATGTAAGATATATATCCTGATTAAGTAGTAAGATATATTCGTATTCATTTTTTTCTTGTTTTTTGCTTTTTATTTTTTTATATATCTGAGTATGTCCTCCTGCAAAACCGACATTCTTTTCTTGTTTTTCAAAGGTATGCTGAAACTGAAAATTCTGCAGCTCACGCTCAATCGCTTCGACAGTACCATCAGTCGATCCGTTGTCGAGAATAAACAGATGAAAATCTGTATACGTCTGCTTTCGCAAAGAATCAAATAAATATGGAATATACTTTTTTCCATTCCATGTCACCAATTGTATAACCAATTTCTGCATAAGGATACGTTGTATTTATTTTCGACTGTCGACTCTATCAACCCCCCACTTCCTAAAATATCTAAACACAGAAGTAATATAGTGTCTCTGTTTCCACCACGTGGATCTCTTTGTAAAACTCTGCCCACTATAATCAATCGCGCTGATAACTGGAGTATACATCACCATAAACCCAAGCCTCTTTGCCTCTCTACAAAGATCTACATCTTCAAACCAGATAAAATATCGAGGATCAAATGCATGACCTAATTTCTCAATCAATTCTCTCCGCACCAACATACAGGAACCCTGGACCGAGTCGACTTCTTGTTCCCTACTACTATCAAATCCCTTCATTCGATATGCATCAAGCAATCGAGGGAATACATGTGGTAATTTCAAAATAATCGCAAGCTGCTCCCACACTCGTGGAAATCGACGTGGTGCTGTATTCCAATTAAAATTTCCCTGCTTGTCGAGTAATCGAGGGCTCGCAATTCCAACCCGCTTATTATTACCCATCCACTCGACAAACATATCAAACGAACGAGGATGGAGAATCATGTCAGGATTAAGAAATAATATATACTCCCCTTTCGCAATATCAACCCCCTGATTATTTGCAGCACCAAACCCAGCATTCTCTTTGTTTGTAATTAACCGAACTTCTGAAAACTTTTCTTTGATTGTGTCTACCGTTCCATCAGTTGATCCATTATCGACGACAATCTGTTCAATCTCGATGTTTTTTACTGCATTTCGAACCGACTCTATTTGTTTCAAAATAAATTCCTCACTATTCCATGTTACAGTAATTACCGAAAGAGTCATAAGTGATAAGTAGTAAGTCGTAAGTAATTACAAAAACTTTTTATTACTTCGTATCCACCCAGTAAGTAATTTACCAACTTCTTCTGAAATAGTAATAAATTCTTCATACGACTTATCTTGAATATACTTTAAATCATGTGCGAGTAGGAGATGATACTTAACTTCTTCTAATGAAGCATCCGCAATAGTATAAAATCTAACTCTTTCCGCAGGATACCCCCTTCTGAATCCTTCAACAATATTTGCAGGCACACTTACACCGGCTCTACGGACTTGTGACGTTAGACCAAATAATTCACTTTTAGGAAAATCATTTGTGACCGTATAAATCCATAAGGTCATCTGATGTGCTTTTTGCCATACTAACAAATCCTTAAACGTTTTCGCTATAATAGTACTCATACCCCTCCTTAGTATTAAGTATTAAATTTTCTAACTTACGACTTACTACTTATCACTTACTACTGAGTTCTTTCTTAAAATAATCCACAAAGGGAATCGCTGTTGGGTCAATCTTTTTCAATAATCCAGAATAGTAACTCACATAGCTAAAAAATACGAGACACTCGCATACCTGCAATAGCCGGTCACTTTCTCGGGCAATGTACGATGCATGAGTAATGTTATTTTTTTCAAGCACTTTTTTCGTCACACTATACCGTTTTTGCACTCGTTCATAATACAGCGACGACTCAAGAAGAACAAACAACAAACTACTGTTATTCCCTTTTGGATACATCATACCTTCCATCAAATGATGATTGAGTTCAGGTACTGAAAAATATCCACTCAATCGCTTCGCATTCTCATTCATCTGATTTGCTGCAATATGCGCGCTTCCGAGCAAATGTTCACTGCCGACATACCACACACTTCGATCAATCGTTTTTCGAGCAAGCTGTTTTGCAAGATTTTCTTTTTCAGGAGTAAGTACTCCATATGATGTATCATATGCTGCGATAGTTTTGACCACTTCTTGAATTTGTTTTTTTGAAATTTTCAAAACTCCAAACTTTGAAAAAAGAATTAGTTGTCCAATAATCGAGTAACCTAATCCCATTCGCGGAGAACCACAGGGATTATTCTCTGTTGAAAATATGAGGGCTGGATATGTATTTTTCTTTGCAAATTGAGCTAATTCTCCTCCCGCAGAAATTACCGCAATTTTCGCTTTTCGCATTCGTGCCAATTCGGCTACAAACAAAACTTCTTCGGTTGTCCCTGAATAACTAGATAAAATTACCAATGTTTTTGAATTCACATATCCGGGCATTTCATACCCATTGATGATTTCAAGTGGATATTTGAGCTCCTTTCGATAGACTGATTGGATTACCTGGCTCCCCAATGCCGATCCACCCATACCAAAAACTACAATTCGATCAAACTTTCTGTAAGCTGAAGGTATAGTTACATCTTCGGCAATACTAGCAATCTCATCCACTTGCTTATGGAGCATCTGAAGACTGCCGAGCATGTTTTCAGTATCGATTTTTTTGATAGTAGTAAGTGAATCAAGCATACAATAAACTATAAAACTAAATATAGAGATAATACCTTCAGCTTAGCAAGAATTATATGTTTTGTAAAACAAAAAAGCCCTTATTTAAAGGGCTTGTAATACATACATTTAACCATTCTTTGCTCGTGCGTATGCTTCCATAACATCTTTCACTGCCACATGTACATCTCTCATTTCTATTCCCAATTCAGCAAGACGCGAGGATCGCATAAAATTATTCGAACGTTTCTTTATTGCAAGTCCCTGACTGACCAAATCTTCTTCAGTGATCCACTCATTATGGTGAGAGGGGTCAACCATCTGTTCATATAGTAAAATAATCTCTCGATGACGAATGGTTCCAGGATTTACACAATGAAAAATTCCAACTCCTCTCTTTTGAAGCAACTGATAACATGCATGTAATAAATCAGGTACCACAGTAACACTATTCTCAACATCGACAACTTTTGGATACGTGGTTATCTTATCAATCAAATTTTGAGGACACGGACGATCATCAATAGGCATACGTAAACGAGCAATGCCCACATGAGGAAGTGTAGAAAGTACCAAATCTGCAGCATATTTGCTTCTGCTATACACCGCCACAGGATTTCCAAAATCATCCTCATTCCATACACCATCCGCATGAGAAGATTTTCCATAAAAAATACATCCGGTTGCTAAATGTAGTAGGTAAATACCCGCTTCTCCTGCAGCCTGTGCAATTAAAACAGGCAAAACAGTGTTACCTACAATAGTTTCAATTTGATGAGACTCACACCAATCAACATTAGGTTTACCAGTCACCCCTGCGGCATTAAAAATAACATCAGGTCTATGTATATGAATTAAAGCGCGCACGTCTTCAACAGTAGTTACACGATCAGGAACAAGCACTGCTTCATCCCCCCAGGATTCTTTAGCTCGATTACCAATATATCCATTTCCTATGATAAGTATTTTCATATAATTAGCGATCAATATACTGTCTCGTATAATACTCACGATAAGCTCCACTCTTGCAGTTATCCAACCACTCTCGATGTGATAGGTACCACTCTACCATATCTTTCAGCCCTTGTTCAAATACAATTGTGGGTTCCCACCCGAGTTCAATTTTTGCTTTGGTAAAATCAATTGCATACCTACGGTCATGCCCAGGACGATCCTTCACATATTCGATATATGATTCATCTTTATTCATATACATTAACAATAACCGAACTACTTCCAAATTTGTTTTTTCTGAATTTCCACCAAGACAGTAAGTCTCCCCTATTTTTCCTTTATTCAAAATAAAATCAATACCACGTGAATGATCGACAACGTGGATCCAGTCACGGACATATAGACCATCACCATACACAGGTACCTTCTTATCCTCCATCAAATTTGAAATGAATAACGGAATCATTTTTTCAGGGAACATGTACGGGCCATAATTATTTGAACAATTTGAAATGGTCATACGAATCCCATACGTATGATAATACGCTCGGACCATATGATCTGCTGCAGCCTTGGATGCAGAATACGGACTTCGAGGATCATACGGCGTCTGCTCATTAAAAGAAGATTCGCCGAGACTAAGTGCTCCAAACACTTCATCAGTCGAAACATGATGAAAACGTTTATCATACTCTTTTACTGCATCAAGCAAGTTTTGCGTACCAATGATATTGGTTTTGACAAAAATAGTAGGATCCATGATTGACCGGTCTACGTGAGTCTCTGCAGCAAAATGCACAACCACATCAACATTTTTTACTACCTCGAAAATAGCATCACGATCGCAAATGTCAACTTTAACAAATGAATATTGCGGGTCAGTCGAAAAATCAGAAAGATTTTCCAAATTTCCTGCATATGTTAAAACATCGAGATTAATAATCTCATCTGTATCATGAGTATTTAGCCAATATCGAATAAAATTTGATCCGATAAATCCTGCTCCGCCAGTTACTAGTAGTTTCATAAAATAAGTAGTAAAAAAATAAGTGATAAGTGGTAAGTGGTAAGTAGTAAGTGGTAAGTGGTAAGTAGTAAGTGATAAGTGGTAAGTAGTAAGTGATAAGTGGTAAGTTAGAAAATGAATTGCATTCACTTACTACTTATTACTTACAACTTACTGTTCTAAACATAATACCGTGCCACTGCCCATGTCGCAAGCGTCTGTCCATCCCAAATTTCATTATTCCGAATCAGCTGCTCTACCTCATCTGGTCGACGCAACAATATTTCAATAAATTCTGTCTCGTCACCCTTTGGTTCATGAGTATCTATCTGGGAAACTTGTTTTGCAAGAAAAACATGCGTTGAATCAAGAAATAATCCATTATGCGGTTCAAAATTTGAAATATTGATAAATTCCTCAGCAGTAAATCCAGTTTCTTCCATGAGTTCTCGCTTAGCCACCACTGATGGAGCTTCTCCTTTTTTCATTCCACCACCAGGAAATTCAATACTATATCGATCATTCAAATACCGATATTGTTTTACCAATACCAATCGTCCATCAGGCAAAATTGGTACAATCATAGACATACCATATGTCTCTCCATAATAATAACTCCCCTCTTTGCCCCCAGGAAAAGAAAAAACATCATGTTTATATCTCCACCATGGATTTTCATGCAACACTTCTTCTGATACTTTTTTCAATGGTGATGGCATAAATATTATGTATGAAAAAGTTTTGAAACATCCTCAACCGTACGCATACCATCCTGTCGAACAATCGAATGTATACTTCCACCCTTATCCCCCTCTGAGCGAGGAAGAATATGAAAGTGTAAGTGAGGCACAGCTTGGCCTGCCACTTCACCATGATTCAGTCCAATAGTAAAGCCGTCTGGATGCAACACAGCCTGTACTTTTTCAGCTGCTTTTTGCACACCATTCACCACATATCCCAGTTCATCTGGACCAAAATCAAAAATAGTTGCACCATGTTTCTTCGGAATGACAACGGTATGCCCTTCAACACGCGGAAATATATCAAGAAACGCAAGAATATGCTCGTCTTCGTAGACAGTATGGTTAGGAATTTCCTTCCGCACAATCTTACAAAATATACAATCCATAATCAAAAAAAATAAAATGAGGTAAGGAGGGGTCGCATCAAGCAGCTCTGGATGAGGGATGAGACTGTACCTGACAAAATGACCCTAGACACCATCCTACGCTATTATGCTTACTTTTTCAACAGTATTTCCCTCAATTGCAGAGTATCCCACGCTACCCTAGTCTCGCCCAAAACAACACCCTGTGAACCCAACAAGGTATCCACCTCGGATTGCTCTTCAGACGTTAATTCTAAATCATACCACCACACAGGCATACCAATTTCTAATAATTTTTTTACTGAGGATGCCCAGATAGTTTCTTCAGTCCGTATCATTACTTTTCTTCCAGGAAATATATATTTATCTCCATATCGAGTCACAACTAATCCATAGGGGGGCACATACGTATACATATCACGTTGTCTCTTCTCATACCCTTGTAACGTATTTTTAATTATCACAAGTCCTTCGGGAAACGAGGTGAATACAGCACGATGCGAAACTAATAAAAAAACAAGAAGCAATACACTGATAGCAAGGATTTGTTTGACACGAGAAAATGTAAGAAGTATTCGATCACAAAAATATGCAATCAGGGGCACCATGCCGATATACACCGGCATAAAATATCGCGTCTGTGAACTACCCACAGACGGAACACCGAGCAAATTGTCGATAAAACTCCACGATCCATACCACAGTACCACATATAGACTTACGATGCAGTACACTGCAACATATTTTCTAATCGCTCTTTCACCACGCGCCACAATAAACAAAAAAGCAACACATGCCCACAATACCCAAGAATTAAATAGTACAAAAAAATATCGATACACCGTCGTAAGTGCAGTCATGAAATCAATACCAAAAGGAAAGAAAAAAGCACGGAGAAATGATATTCCCTGTCCACCACCGAATACTGCACCAGCATCCCCATTCACTGTTGGTTTCACATACCCACTTGCAAAAGGACTCCCGTAAAATGCATCCTGTACCACAAAAAATAATACCAGAACAAATGCAACCGTCGTGCTCCATGCAATAATCTGTTGAGTAGATATATGCTTTCGCATTAAGTACACGATATATCCATATAGACTCAAAACCCACAATAGTTCATTCGGACGAATTGCGAGCGCACATGAAATTCCAAGAGCACTGACCATGATATAACACACTTTCTCACGCATAGCTTTGGTATCCCGTATACGCAACACCCCATACATGCTGAGGAGTATGCAGAATACAAACGGAATCGTATGCTGGAATGGCCTGCTGGCCCAATACCACCATGGCGGTAGGAGAAATAATAAGATCGAGCTAATAAACGCCATTCGTTCATTCCACACCCTTCTCACCATCCCATACAACAAAAAATTCGATGCAATCGCAAGTAGCGGCACCAGACTAATAGCAGCTAAATTAAAAAAACCTGTGCCAAAAATCGTCGTCGTGAGAAATGCAACCACAGAAAGCAGTACGATAAAAAACGGAAATCCAATCGGTTCGAGTCTTCCACTAATCACCGTCATACTACGCGCATGCACCTGGCCAGACACAATCTCATTGAGAGGTTCATACCACCCAAATGAATGATTGAAGACTAATTCCTTAATAAAAAAATAATTAGCCACCTCATCTGGCTGATTTGAAATAATGTTATGACTCACACCACCACGCAAATCAGCGAGTGCTTCACTCCCATGAAGATAAAAATACGATCCAAAAAACAACAACGCTACTAAAAACAACGTATTTTTTCCTCCCCTTTTAGGGGAGGTTAGGTGTGGTTGCGTGCCGGAGTCTCGAATAGACATACAAATGAAACCTAACTAAATTAAAGTCCATGCTTGAATAAACTAACAATAGCAAAACCAATGGCAAGTCCCAAAATACCCGTCGCAAATGAAAAAAATATAGGCACATCGAGCACCAGCCCAAACATGATCGCACACATAGCGAGTACCTGTAAAAACATTTTTATCTTTCCCCAATTATTCGCCATTCGTACAGTCTTGAATTTTATTCGTGCAACAAGTGCTGAAACAATAAAGATTACCTCAATACCAAGAATAGCAATTCCAAGCCAAGGATTGAGATAACGGAAAACAAGAATCAAAATCATCGATCCTACCAAGAATTTATCTGCCAAAGGATCCAAAAGCATACCAAACTTGGTAATCTTATTTTGAGTGCGGGCCAGAGACCCGTCCATCGCATCTGTCGAAGCAACGAGAAGAAATGAGATAATACCCACGCGATAATACCCATTAAGAATCAAAAAGAAAACAAGAGGCGTTGAAAGTATACGAAACATGGTGATTCGATTTGGCGTAACATACGCAGGTAAACGACGCAAAAATAATTTGTCCAAAAAATAATCATGCGGATGCACCTCATCTGCATGAAGGTAGACGAATAAATCACCATGATGATGTTTGAAACGTTTGATAAATCCCATAAAATCAGCTAGACTGATAAGTATATGATAGCTAAATTAAGCGAAAAATTCAATACAAAAAAAATATTGCTGATAATCTCTGGATTAATATTAGCCGGTGAGGTGTACCTCTATACCGCGCCACTTATCTCAAGCGGCGCCTGTATACTATACCTAGTCCTACTCGGAGAACTAGTGGGAACACGCATAAGCACTGAAAAAAAAATACAGCAATGGGGCGGAATCGCGATCGCACTCTCATTGATTTCTCTGGTGGGTGTTGGCTTCTATTATCCGTACCGTCTGACCCCAGAAGTCTCTCTCATTGCACTATACACCCCCTTGTTGATTATACTCAAAAAGAAAAAAAATACTGTTCAAGAAAAACATATACTGAAGGATGCTCCTCCTAGAATATTCTTCTACGCGCTCATCTTTCTCGAATGTATACTCATCTTGTTCATTGTACTAGCACGAAATGGTGAACTGATGCAATCTCCCTGGATGGCTTTTTCTCCAATATTTTTCATACTATTCGGCACCACCACATCTCTCTGTATATACATCTTGGCAAAAAAAACGTACACACGAGGAATGCTTGGTGCATCCATCATACTTTTTTTTATCATCTACAGCATTGCTGCAATCGTATATAAACTAGGTTTCGGCTTTGATGGATTTATTCATCGGGCCGCGGAATCATGGATTCTAGAAAATGGATTTATCACACCAAAAGAACCATTCTATCTTGGGCAATACAGCCTAGTCGTCACACTATCAAGAATTACAGGTATCACACTCTCATATATTGATATTTTTCTCGTGCCCATGCTTGCGTCATTCTCAATTCCAAGCCTGACCTCAATAGTATTATCAAAAGCATGGCATATAGAAAAACAAAAAGCGCTAGGTCTCTCATTGGGCATCCCGGGTATTTTTTTTCTCTCATTTAATCTCACGACACCACATAATCTGGCTCTTTTGCTATGTATATTAACCGTACTTGCATTAGTCGGATATCTACACCGCACACTCCCCTATTCACTCGTACTCATTCTGGCAATTACCTCACTCGCTACACACCCACTCCTCGGAGCACCTCTGATGATACTCGTACTCGCAGGTGCGTGGATACAGCGTGCAAAAACCAGACAAACACGTGCATTCATATACGCCGGGATAATAGTAGGTATGAGTGTTATCCCCCTCATCATGTTTGGAGTGCAACAATGGCGAAATGGATACGGGCTCCCATCCCTGATAAATCCTTTTTCACATATACAACTATTTCTCGACTTCTTCAGACGTCCATTCTGGTATAGCACCACGCGAGTTATCTGGTACGTTGATCTGTTGTATGTATGGCAATATGCACTCACACCAATAGCAATCATGTGTGCGTTAGCAGGATACTGGCTACAACGAAAAAAAATATATGCCCCACTACTGATATCAGCAAGTTTTGGACTAGTATGCGGCGCATTCTTGCTCCGTACATTGATAACATTTCCAAATGTATCATTTCACGAGCAATCAAATTACCCGCTTCGCTTATTAATTGGATCAATCATGGTGTTGATTCCTCTTGCCCTATATGGATTATATATATTCCTCAAAAAAATAACTGTTTTTTTGCAACAGACAATACACCTACAAAAAACACTACTCACGCTCTGTATCGCAATACTTGGGGGTATACTACTCACCCTATCATTCTATCTTGGATATCCCCAATACAATAGCAAAGTACATTTTCCTGGTTTCAATGTGACAGAATATGATAAAAAAGTAGTCGAGTGGATCGACTCAAAAAATCCCCAGACCACATACGTCGTACTCTCTTCGATCCTCACGGCAGTCACCGCTCTGACAGAACATCCATTTGCACAATACGTCGACACACCTATGGGGCCGCAATTCTACTATGCAATTCCTTCAGGAGGACCACTACAACGTGCGTACGAAAAAATGCTCTATGAAGGACAGCAGAGAGAAACGATTGAAGAAGTATTTGCGCTCGCACCAGTGCAAACAGTTTATTTCGTCGTTCCATGGTACTGGAAAAACCACATCGATATTATCGAGGGTGCAAAAAAATCCGCCGACTCTTGGCACGCGATTGAAGACAAAATGTGGATTTTTGAATATTCAAAATAAATTCCACTACTTCGTCGTCACACTACCTCGATAACTCTCCTCAAGAGCAGTGATATACTCCTCGTTATTTGTTTTTGGAACAGTAATAAGATGTTGCATCCGCTGGAGTTCATTTCTATGTAAAATACTCCACTCAATCTTATTCACAAGCTCGTCCACATTCCCTGCTTGGAAGGTAATACCATTCTTCCCTTCTTCTATTAATTCAGCAATTCCTTCAATTTTACTCGCAAGTACGGGCGTACGAAAAGAGAAGCTTTCAAAAATTACCGTAGGGGAATTTTCATAGCACAAAGATGGGACGATGGTAATATCTGCCTGCTTATATAATTCTTGAAGCACGTCTTTCTCTACTCTACCGTGTACAAACACTTCGGGTAACTCCTCGGTCGATTTCTTTATTTGCTCCAATAGAGAACCACCACCAGCAATACGTAATTCAAACTCAAGTACCGGTCTTTTTTTCTTTAGTTTCTTAATTGCTTCGACCAAAATCGAAACTCCTTTGTGGTACTCAATTTGTCCGACATATAAAAAAGTAAGTTTGGTATGTACACGTTTCTTATGCACAATCTCTGCTGAAAACGTAAGCGGATTGCGTATCACCGTACACTGAGAACGAGCAAAAAAGCCACGATCGCGATAAAAATCAAGTAAAAATTTTGATGGAGAGATAATAACATCAGGTGATCCAAATAACCGTCTCGTAATAAAGCTGTACAGCGCAGTGTGAGGTCCGTGATAACGGAAACTCTTTTCTTTTGTCTTCAGAATCATTGCACTAGGCTCGACAAGCTGCACATCATGGATAGTGTGGACATGATGTATCATACGCGTACGAATACGTCTGGGTATGAGAAATGAAAGCCCAATTAGATTATGGGTATGCACCACATCAGGTCGCTCATGCGCAATAATACTATCTACTCGTGTTGCTACATACGAATTCCAGATATTCTCAATATGCCATCGTATCCGAGAAAAAACTCCGTGTGTATGTGCATCAGTATAAAAGTACGAATTTTTGGGATTGATGCGATAAATCCGCACCCCACCCTCTTCGACCATTTCATCCGTATGTGGGGTTGATGTAATGATAATGACTGCATGTCCACGCTCTCGTAGACTCTTCACTGTTTCGACGACCACCTGTTCAGCACCGCCCCGGTGATACGGCGGATAAATATTGTTGATAATACAAATCTTCATACTCATTTTTCGGACCTGTGGGCCGTGACAATCCAATGCCACCCCACATGCTTAAAACCTGGAATTGAGAATAACAACTCATCAAGCTGTACAATAGTTCTTTCAAGACCCTTGGGAAGTGAAATTCTTTTTTTCATTTTGAACGCTCGATACAAAAATTCAAGAAAATAATGCGTAAAACCCGCAAAAAGCCACATAGGTCTGATAGTGTACCCACTCCACTGAGGTGTATCTAATAATCGTTTGAGTTTTCCATATGTAAAACCTTCCATCAGCGCATCGGCCTTTGATCCGTCATGTGGATTCATGTGCGTTGCACGACACAGATGCTTGCGCAAATGTTTTATCGGTTTGAAATACGTCGTATTTGGCTCTACCCCCATAACCAAGAGTCCGCCGGGTTTTAATACCCGTGCAAACTCAGCCAATGCAATTTCAGGATACTCAAAATGATGAAACGTGGCAACCATATACACAATATCAAAACTTGCTGCAGCAAATGGAATATGCTCCCCATCAGCTGCAACAAATGCTTCAGGGCTTTGTGACAAGTTACCACGAAGACGTTTGAGTGTATCGGGTGAAATGTCTGTTTCCACTACCCGATGATGCTTCAAAACCTGTGTAGCTTCAGTACCAGAGCTTCCAGCACCTACTTCAAGCGCACGTCCAGAAGCATGTGTTCTAATATGATCATGAATACTATCATGATAAAACTTATTTCGGTACGTGGTGAGCTGATGTACATCGGCGGCATCTTCATCAAATTCATCGTGATATTCAGCTTCTTCACGCGCCAACTCACCCATGTTTTTCGGCCAAGCAACGACAATACCGTCTTGAACAGCATAGGTATGTCCGCACGTGCTGCACACATACCCCTGAACTTCAGGGGCGGTAGACAAAGTCATCGATTTCCCACATTCGACACAAATTAAATTCGCAACCGATACGTTCATAAATAAAGAAAAGGATTAGATAGCACAGCTTGACAGTAAAGTATAAAATGATAGATCTACTGATGAGAGAGGCTTGTCGAGTGTTCATGTAGACAATACGGTGAACTCACAGCCGGACGTGCCCTCTGGGCAAATTCTCTGAGGAAACTCTGAACGTTCAAGACGTTTCTATCGGGATGGCGCAGTTCTAGGACTCTGCGCCCCCGTCCCTTCATCTTGTATTACTCCCTATGGGGAGTTTTTTATTAAAAAACTTACTAAACTTGAGCAAACTGTAGCATACTATATGACAGATTTCCAGTTACTCACAATCTCTGCACATATTATCAAGAGACTGCATTGTAACTCTTCTACGGCTAGGATATGATACGTGCACTATGACAGACATCACCGCGCTAGAAAAAATACCCCCACAAAATCTGGAAGCTGAAAGATCCCTCATCGGCTCTATATTGATTGATAAAGAAGCAATGGTAAAAATCGCTGATTTGATTGATGTTGAGGACTTTTATAAAACAGCGCATGGGATGATTTTTGAAGTAATGCAAGAACTGTATAGTAAAAACGAACCAATTGACGTATTGACTCTGTCAAACCGGCTCCATGAAAAAGGACAATTAGAGCAAATTGGCGGACGAACATACCTGGTCGAACTATCAAATGGCGTACCAACCGCAGCACACATCCAAGAATATGCAAAAATTATACGACGAAAATCAACCCTTCGAAAACTACTGCAATCAGCACATGAAATTTCAAAATTAGGGTACAAAGAAGACGCAGAGGATGTTGACGGGCTTCTAGACGAGGCGCAACAACATCTATTTGCAATTACTCAAAAACATCTACGTCAAACATTTACACCCATCAGAGGAATCCTAAACGAAGCATTTGATCGTATTGATGAATTACACCGAGAAAAAGGAAAATTACGCGGAGTAGCGAGCGGATTCACGCAACTCGACCAACTTCTTGCAGGATTTCAAAAATCCGATTTGGTTATTCTTGCTGCGCGCCCTTCTGTCGGAAAAACATCATTCGCACTCGATATTGCCCGCCACGCAGCAGTGCGCATGAAGGTGCCTGTCGGAATTTTTTCTCTTGAAATGAGTAAAGAACAATTGGTAGACCGTCTGCTTTGTGCCGAGGCCGGAATTGATTTGTGGAAAATGCGTACCGGCAATCTCTCAGACCGACCAGACAGTGATGATTTTCCTCGTATTGGGCATGCTATGGGACTTCTTGCTGAAGCTCCCATCTATATCGATGATACACCGGGAAATAACGTCATGCATATCAGGACAAAAGCACGACAACTCCAGGCAGAGCACGGACTTGGAATGATCATCATCGATTACTTGCAGCTCATGGAATCACACAGCAGCAAATTTAGCGACAATCGTGTGCAAGAAGTCTCGGTTATTAGTCGTAATCTCAAAGGTATTGCACGCGAACTCAATGTTCCAGTAATCGCGCTCTCACAGCTCTCTCGTGCCGTAGAACAAAGCAAACCTGCAATCCCAAAGCTTGCACACCTCCGTGAATCTGGTAGTATTGAGCAAGATGCCGATGTGGTAATGTTTATTTACCGAAAATCAGCGGATCGCAACTATCGAATGGAAGATATTCCTCCAGATGAGCGCTATATTGGGGAAATCCACATTGCAAAACATAGAAACGGTCCGACAGGTGTCGTGAAAGTATACTTTGATGAAGCTCGAGCAAGCTACAAAAATCTTGATCTTCAGCATGGCGGAGGTGCTTCAAGTTTGGAATAATACTAGTGAAATTCAATTAATGAATCATACCAAAAATAAAATAAATCCCTTACTTATAACTTACTACTTAATTCTTATAACATAAATTCTATGTTCAACAAACTCAAACAATTCAAAGATATCCGAGATAAGGCAAAAGAATTACAAAATACCCTCGGCCAGGAATCAGTGACCACTACTGCTGCAGGTGGTTCAGTATCACTTACGATGAATGGTAATCTAGAGCTTACCAATCTAGTAATTGATGATTCTCTGCTTTCACCTGACAAAAAATCAAAACTTACCGAAGGAATCAAAGATGCTCACAAAGATGGTATGAAAAAAATGCAGCGAATTATGGCCATGAAAATGAAGGAGATGGGAGGGCTTCCTGAAATTCCAGGCTTGAGCTAAACACATGTATTCAAAGAGCATTCAAAACCTCATTCAAGCGTTCGGGAGTCTTCCAAGCGTCGGTCCTCGAACCGCCGAACGCTTTGTTTTTTATTTACTCAAATCTGGAAAAAAAGATGTAGCCGAACTCACACTGGCCTTAAAAGAACTTATCGAAAGTGTCAAAAGCTGTGAAATCTGCTGGACATTTTCTGATACCAACCCATGTATGATCTGTAGCTCGACCCAAAGAGACCCAAAAACGGTCTGTGTCGTAGCCGAACCCCAAGATCGTGAAGTGATTGAAAAAACCGGTACCTATCGTGGTGGCTATCATATTCTCCGTGGAGTGATCAAAGGACACGATGAAAACTCCCTGCGTGGTCTGAAAATACCGGAGTTACTAGGACGAATCCGCAAAAATCAAATTGAAGAAATTATTCTCGCACTCAATCCTGATCTACATGGAGAAACTACGATGATGTATCTCGAAAAAAAGGTCAAAGAAATTACTCCTGCAATCAAAATCTCTCGTCTCGCACGCGGACTGCCTATGGGAAGTGATCTGCAATATGCCGATGATATTACACTTGCAAGTGCGCTGAAACATAGAACGTCAATATAAAATTCCGCCAATCCAGCGGAATTTTAGTATATTAATTTTGAGAAGACATCCGACCTACAGTGATTTCAAGCACTTGGTCGGATGTCTGAGTAAAAACTCAACTGTCTGAGGGATTCTCGAGAAGGTCTCTTGGTGCGATGAACT
>JBPOJQ010000017.1:0-55535 GCA_052033375.1 Candidatus Magasanikiibacteriota bacterium | reverse complement strand
GTGGAAGTGACAACAATACTCCAATAATAACTAATCGCACCCTCTCGAGATTATTTTTTATTCCAAAATTTGGTAACAATGCCTGCGACAATTCACCAAATTTTTTTATTATCGGGATAAAAACCTTCCGAATCAACGGGATTGAGAATAGATGGAAACGTATCGGGATTCGCAGATGTACAGTAAGGACTGTAAAATATACAATACTCAGTACCAATGCACAGGGATATAGCACCCACTGACTTGCTCGATCGGAATACACTGCGAAGCTCCCAAATAAGAACAGCAACGGGATGAGGAATACCAACGCACGCTTCTGTTTCACATGCCCTGAAAAATACAGGAGTGTGGTAAATACCACCGTACTTAGAATAAAAAACAATGTGGTTCCTACCCCCACTCGATAGCCCGAGATCCAGAGTTCGAATACTATAGAAAAAACAAGAGCCACTATCGAATAGATGTGGACCGAAAATTTCAGAAAACTATTTTCTTTATTTCCAAGGAAATTCATAGGGATATAGATACCTATAGTATCCTAACCCAAGTCTGTGTTTAGCGCAAGTATTTGAGGGCAACAAAAAGAATAATTCCAGCCGCAAGAAGATACGGCCATGTAGAGAGTAGAAAACCACCGATACCAATTACTTCTGTTTCCATATATATGTATGTGACATAGTTGAACTATACGAGTATACCACAGCCCGATTGACAAATACAAAATTACCTGATATTATCAACGAGTTTTGCGCATACACGTCTTCGTGCGCATACACACAAAGGACAGACCCTTCTCATGACGCTCAGACTCCCCGATCTCTATCAAGTGACTAAGATCCACTACGACCCTGAGTACGGACGTATCCGGCTCTGGAGCGGACACTCGCCCGAACACCGTACACTAGTCAACCTCAAGCACCCCATGGCCATACATGGACTGCCCCTGATCCTCGAGATCATGTCGGCGATCACTGGTCGTGTGTTCAACGAGAGTCCTGACGGACACTTCTACAGGGACGACACCCCTGAAGGACGAAGACTGAAGCAGGAAACACTGAGTGCTCCGCAGCATCAGAACACCTGATCACTGCCCCCGTGTTTGTTCCGTCCCTCTGGACGAATGCGACGAACACGGGGGCGGCACAAACACATTCACCGAGATACGGTGTTTTTTATTATCCAAAAAAACATCGCACACTTGACAAAATAAGGAAAATATAGTATTTTGATTTGTCCTTTGGACCGTTTGTAGAGATGCAAATGAACCTTCTCACGAGGAGAATACGGACAATGCCAAAACATGATTTTCTGAGACAATTCTACTCCTTCAGGGAGGACGCGGCCGTCACCATCATCACCGCAGATGGCAAGACGTACTCGCAGAGATGGCCGGACATGAAAATCCAGGCTCGCTGGGTCCGGATCGAGAATGAACAAACGATCCGAGTGCCCTACGAGCAGATCAAGCAGACCTTCAGCTAGCCTTGCCCCCAACATTAAGGAAGTGCTCTCATGCCACGTAGGCCGGAAGAAGATCAACTACTGAAGCTCATCCTCGATGTCGCATGGGCCGGTGCAATGGCTTCACAACAGATCGAGGGTATCGATGTACCCCAGGATCTGGAACGCCCCGATCTCGACCTGTCTTCTGAAGACGTGCGTCGGCTGATCGACGTTCCCATCCTGAAGACCTAGTACCACCACCTGCTGCCCCGTGTTTGTCCCCCGACCTAGTCGGGGTCCGACAAACACGGGCGGCACAAACACATTCACCGAGATACGGTGTTTTTTTATTTTATCACCCCTCCACCCAGACATTCTCCATTTGTATAGAGTACGGCAAATTGCCCTGGACTGATTGCGCGCTGTGGATTGTCGCATATGATTGTACCATTCTGGGGATCCGAGATATGTACAGTACATTTTTCTAATTTCTGGCGATGACGAAAACGGACAAAACAATCAAACGAAGAAGGCATCTGTTCACCTGCAATCCAATGTAGCTGTCCAATTTTTATTTTTGTTGAAAATAACATTGGGTCAGTATCATATCCGACAATCAATTTATTCTGGCCAAAATCTTTCCCTACTACATACAGCGGACGTTCACCGCCGGTTTGTGCAAATCCATGCCTCTGTCCAATTGTATAAAATGGGAGCCCCTCATGTTCACCAATAATTTCTCCATCAGTTTTTTGTACCACCCCTTTCTCTCCGGTAATCCGCTTGTTCAAAAATTCTTTCATGGACACCTCTCCCACAAAACAGATTCCCATACTTTCTTCTTTTTGTGCAGTCGGCAAATCAAATTTTTCAGCTAGTTTCCGTACTTCACTTTTTCTATATTTCCCAATTGGAAACAAGGCATGAGATAATTGCTCTTGGTTCAATTGGTGCAAGAAATATGTCTGATCTTTATCACAATCTAATGACTCCTTGAGATGATATTTTTTATGCTTACCAAACCCCGTTGTACTCAGGCGTGCATAGTGTCCGGTTGCCAAAATATTGAACCCTTTCTTCTTGATCGCATCCAACCACGCTCCATACTTGATTAGACTATTACACAAAATATCAGGATTGGGTGTTCTCCCCATTTCATATTCTCGATACACGTATTCCAATACTTTTTCTTTGTATTCCTTTTTGAAATCAAGTTTCAGTAATGGAATTCCTAGCCGGGCCGCCACCCGAAGTGCATCTCGGTATTCGGGAACCCAACATGATTCGCCATCAGTCGTGATTGCTTCGTCTGCAGTATCATAATTGACCATAAACGCGCCCGTAACATCATATCCTTGGCGCACCAAAAGAGCAGCAGCAACCGATGAGTCGACACCACCAGACATAGCGATGAGTATTTTTTGTTTTTTCTTATGCAACAAAAACATATTACATTCGAGCAGATATTTCACTACCTGGACCACTGTCTCTATGACGTTTCATTTCCTGATTTTCCTGTTCCTGACGCATTTCGTTTACTAATTCAACTGCCCAGTCACCAATAATCTCCCTCTGATGAAATTGTTCAACTGGTCCCACAAATAATCCTCCCACTGGTATCATATCCCCATATTCTTTAAACAAATAACGGTTAGCAATATTCAGATCTGAAATAAGCGCATTATGTTTAATTGTTCGGAGCCGGTCCGCGCTATCAAATTTATCCTGAAAATCATACGAACCGCTATGAACCGCTAATATCCGCTCCATTCTCTCGATTTGTCGGATATAGTCGCTTGCTTTAATTAGAACATTTTCAATCAACTTTTTTGCTTGTTCATCAGCACCAATAATCTCCCTAATCTCGCGTATACGGTCTGTGTACTTACCCATACTTGACTTATTAATAAAAATGTGTAATAATGCTCTGTTCCCTAAAGGAGGGGGGCACATGGAAGCTTTCATAGAAGAATACCAGAAGTTCCTCACTCATTCCAGTGGCGTACAAAATATGACGCTCCTTGATGAGTTCGAGGACGCGATCGCTGATGTCCTGCGGACTCTCGATACGCTCGGTAGAGCGACACTTCTCGACCAGAACAAGGCTGATACTCTACCGATACTCGATCTGGGTCGGATCAAAGCTGCACTCCAGAAACTCCGTTTTGAGGGTCTCTCCCTCAATTTCAAGTCTGATGCAGATATGGTTCGTTTCACGATCAAGCTTGCATACACACGGGCCCTAAAACGGGCACGCTAAACACTCGTGGTCATACGATACTTGGCCACGAGTCTTCTTTTTATACAAAACTACCTCTTTTTTAATCCCACCAATTCATCAAACGTATATGTCCGATCAAATTCAAATCCTGCATATGCAGTCGTAGCAAGAACCACTATCATCGGAAGATATACTCTCCATTCTGTATATAGATCACCGAGCACTGTTGACAGGGCCTGTAATGTTCCCCCCGACACTCCGGTACGAATACTAATGAGTGCCATCACCACTAAAAATATATTCAATAAAAATACAGTAGCAAGACCTAGCATGACGCCCCTACGAAAGGATGGCTGAATTTTTTTGAAATACCATTTTGCTAAAAGAAGTATGATGGGTATACAACATATCTGAAAAATAATATACAACACATTGGACATCGGCTCTTGTCGGCTCGTGACTACTGCCAACCATATCATTCCCGCCACATAGAATGAACAAAGATATAAGACAATAAATACGAGTCCCCGTCTGATATGTAGTCCTTGTATCATAGGTAGAAAATATTAAAAAAATCAGATTACACTAAATCATCAAAATGTATCTCCTCATCTTCCACCATTTTTTTCGGTTTAGAATCTACTGCCGGTTTTGGCACTATAGCATGAGCCGAGCCTGATTCTGATTGCGAAGAAGATGACCTGGGCGAAGCAGGGTGACTATCCACTGCTACGACAGGAGCTGGTGATGGGGAATGGTGGACGACGACATGATCTTCGGTACGTGCCTGCATCTGTCCACCCACTTGAGGCATTTCTCCTTCTCGATTCTTTTTTCTACGTCTTCGTCGTCTTTTTTTTCCTGAACCCGGCACTCCTCCATCAGCGCCAGACGGACGAAGCGACTGTGATCGATCTGGTACTCCCACAGGTACTCTGTCATTCTCAGAAGGAGTTTCTGTTTTCTGAGGATGAACATTATTTCGGGGAACCAAACTCGAAAGTGAAATTACTGGTTCTGCCACATCTTCCCGTCTCTTTTCAAATGATTCCTCTTTTTTTACAGGTACCTGCACCTTCTTTTGTTCAGGCACCTTCTTTTCTTCTCTCTTTTCTTCTCTCTTTTCTTCTCTACGAGGTTTTTGAGTCGATTCGTGCGACTTGGCAGGAGCAGGTAATTTCTTTTCTTCACTATGCCCAGGGAGTATGAGTGGTTTTTCTTTTTCTATACCAGCATCCTCTTCGTCGGTCGTCGAAGAGCTCCAGCGTGCAATTTTTTCTTCCACTAACTCACGTTTTCTTCCATAACGTTCTCGTGATACTCGGATTACTTTTTCCGCAGAGCCTGTAGGACTCGCAAGTGGTGGCAAGGTCGATGCACTGAAGGGTTGTGATGCTACTCCATCAATCATTAATTTAAGTATAATCTGATACTTGGTGAGATTCACAATATCTTCTTCAGTAAACGTCGGGGTGAATTCTTTCACGAGCATTTCTGCATCCGCTCCTCCTACTCGAAACGTCACAATTGTTCCCACATTTCCGAATACTGCATCCGCCACCACTTCGTCGAGTTGTGCAACGTACTGATGAGCCATGATAAGACTGAGTCGATATTTTCGAGCTTCTGATAAAATATTTGCAAATGATGGTGTCGCAAAATTCTGAAACTCGTCAACATAGAGAAAGAAATCTTTTCGATCTTCCTCTGGAGTATCCACACGTTCCATCGCAGCAAGCTGAAGTTTGGTAATCAACATTCCTCCGAGCAGACGGCTATTGTCCTCACCAATGCGTCCTTTTGATAAATTCATGATAAAAATCTTTCGCGAGTCCATGAGTTCACGGACATTGATTGTTGATTTTACCTGCGCCACCATGTTTCGAATAACCGAAGCTGATAAAAATTGTCCTATTTTATTCTGAATCGGAGCCACTGCTTCTTTTGCGTACCGATCATCATAATTTGCAAATTCATCGCGCCAAAACGCTTTAATCACCGGATCTTTGAGATGTCTGACCACGCGTTTTCGATATTCTTTGTCAGATAATAGACGATTTACACCGAGCAGTGTAGAGCCCGGATAATCGAGTAATGCGAGTAATGTATTATTAAGAATATATTCCATTCTCGAACTCCACACATCTGGCCATATTTTTTTGAACGTACCCATCAATCCACCAGCAACAAGATGCGCCTGTTCTTCATTTTTTACTTCAAGAATATTGAAACCAATCGGATTATCTACATCAGCTGGATTGAGGTATACCACATCATTCAAACGCCACGATGGGATATGATTGATAATTTTTTCCGCAAAATCTCCGTGCGGATCGACGAGACCCACTCCATGCCCTGCATAAATATCTGATAGCACCATATTTTCCATAATCGTCGTCTTCCCCATACCCGTCTTTCCAATCACATACATATGACGACGACGATCGTCTGTTTTTATACCAAAACGGCGCATTTGATTGCGATAATTGGTCTGTCCAAATAGACAAATTTCTTGGGCTTTCGGTGCCACTGATCCCGGACTTCTCAGCTGTGGAGTAGGCATGAAAACAAGCAATTTAAAAATAGTATCTACAGTATAGCACAAAGCAGGTATCGTGAGCTACCGAATCAGAGAATTACATATTTCCATAATATCTGCTGATTCTGCAGTCTTTAGCGTTCGTTGCATCGATAGAGCTAGTGATTGCGCATACGCCGGATTCGACACGATCTCACGAATTTTTTTTGCCAAAAATAATCCATCTGACGTGCGTTCGTTTACTAGTACTGCAGCTCCCATTTTCTCAAGAAAACGGACGTTTTCCACCTGATGCCCTGGTTTTGGAATAATAATACATGGCTTCCCCAATGCAGCTGCTTCAGTAAGCGTACCAAATCCTCCGCGACATACAATCACAGATGCAAGCGCGTACACATCTTTCATCTCACGTCCCAAAAATTGGAATACACGATAATTAGAAAACAATTCGGCAGTCTTCACCACTGATTCTTGAGGACGATCTTTTCCTGATAGATGAATAATTTCTACGTGACTTCCCAAATGTGGTGTTGCTTCGGTAATTAATTGATTTATTTTGAGTGATCCAGTTCCACCACCCAACACCAGTACGGCTGGTAGCCGGGAGGTAATATTGCACATTTTTCTTGCACGAATTTTATTTCCTTCAAAGATTTCAGCTCGAACAGGACTACCTAGCCAAACTGTCTTTCTTTTTGAAAACTGACGCGTAGTGTGCTCGAGTGATGTGGTAATCCTGGTCGCAAATGGTGCCATCATTTTATTTGCCAATCCTACCTCGATATCCTGCTGATGTACCCATGTCGGAATCCCCAAAAACCACGCAGCAATATGCACAGGGACCGATACAAATCCACCTGCACTGACGCAGACATCTGGATTTTCTCTCAACAGCAGACGGATGGACTGAAAAAAACCTGCGACCACACGGGCCATGTCAAACACATTCAAAAACGAAAAATATCTTCGAAATTTTCCAGATGAAATTGAATAGAAAGGGATCTCATGATCTCGAATAAATTCACGCTCAGGTCCTGTTTTTGTGCCCACCCAGACAAAAGAAGCGTACGGATTTTTTTCAAGAATTACATCTTTAATTGCAAGAAGCGGAGTGACTGGTCCGAGTGTTCCACCACCAGAAAAAATAATTTTCATAATTACTATATTGGTTGAATAGTATCACGCACCTATGTCTTCGACAAGTTGTATATACACTCGTCTGCATGTATAGAGTATACAATTTGGAAGTGAAATTCCTATTTGTGCATTCGCACCGTATGGTATCTATCTGCTACTCAATTTTAAAAACACGATTTCACGCCTAGGCACTCCTAACGCGCATGTTTACTGACATTCACTACAATTCCCACTGCTGCCATACCAATCATCAACGCAGTGCCCCCATGACTCACAAACGGAAGCGGGACTCCCGTCAATGGCATAATCCCGACCATGGCTCCAATATTCATAAATGTCTGGATGCCAATCCAACTTATAATACCTAAGACAAGATACCGTCCAAAATCATCCGTTGAATCACGTGCGATTGCAAATCCGCGATATATTAGCAACAAATATAACACGAGAAATCCTACCATGATTACAAAACCGAGCTCTTCTGCAGCAACCGCAAATATACTGTCCGCATGCACCTCGGGTAAATACTGAAACTTCTGACGCGAATGCCCGAGACCGAGCCCAGTCCATCCGCCAGTACCGATAGCAAGAAATGCCTGATTGATCTGGTATCCTTGCCCTTCAGGATCGAGTTCGGGGTGCAAAAAAGTCATAAATCGATTGGCACGATATGGTGCAGCAATCACCATAACACCAAACGCGATAATACCAAGTAAAAAAACAACGAATAAATGACTCATTTTTGCTCGTGCAAAAAAAAGCATGAGAATAATCAATGATCCCATGATAAACATTCCTCCCGTATCCGGCTGAAGAGCGATGAATACCACGGGGATTAATGCTATACCAATAATTGAAAGAAATCCTTGTATACTCCGTATTCCGCTCCCAATTGAAGCGAGTACTGCTGCGAGATATATCACCAGAGCAAGTTTTGCTGCTTCGATCGGCTGAAATGAAAAATTACCAAGCAGAATCCAACTCTGTGCAAACGTATTATTATCAGATCCAATTCCTGGCACGAATACCAAAGTCAACAATATAACTGATAGCACAAAAATAGGAAGCGCGTATTTTCTCCACAATGTATAATTGATTCGAGAAGTGATCAGAAATGCAACAAGTCCTGGTAAAAAACCAAGTAATATCTGTCTTTTAATAAAAAAATAGGAATCGGAGAATCGATCAATCCCGACTGCCACACCAGCAGAGCTCAATACTAATAGTCCAAACAAAATAATCGCCGCAGCATATCCGATAAAGACATAGTCAGACCCATGATTACCAAGAGTAGTCATTTTCCGCATACTCTACGCATTGCTCTATTTTATCCCCCCACCTCCACCCTTCGGGGTACAGCGGACAGGTAATTTATGTTTAAAAAAAGACACGTACATTACAGCATCCAATTTACTATTCTTCTATCTCCTATTCATGGAGATTCTTCCTGCATAGCACACGCCCCCTATCTCAGATATTCAAAAAAACAACCAACACACTTGAAATAGCTACAAAAATATTGACTACCACAGCCACAGCAACAATGACATACGAAAAAAACCAGTCTCTCCGATATAATAACCAGCCCACCAATACATTCATAATCAAAAGACACAACCCGAACAGCGGGGTCGTGTAGACCTGTATCCTCTCTCCGATCTGGTCGACCCCGAAGAGAATGGTGTAATGCAAAAAGACCTGTTCAGCATTCCGAGGAATCTGAAGAAATAACCATATCCAGGAGAACACATTGAGGATAGACCCAATCGCGAGCAAGGTCACTACAGGAATCTTCCGTATATATAATTTGAGAGGGTATATATGATACTCCATATGCCCTATAGTATACGTGTCTATTACTATCTTGACAAGAAAGCGAGAATAACGTATACTCCCCAACACATTATAGTTTAAACGAAATTAAACCCCCTTTATTTTTGATCTATGGCAACCAAAAAGGCGGGTGGTGCAGTGCGGCTTGGACGCGACTCCAATCCTCAATATCTCGGTGTGAAAGTCGGCGATGGCCAGATGGTACACCCAGGTATGATACTCGTACGACAACGAGGCACACGCATTCACCCCGGAAACAATGTTCGTCGCGCAGTAGATGATACACTCTTTGCAGTAGCATCTGGTGCAGTGAAATTTCAAACCAAAAAACGCGTACGTTTTGATGGAAAGCTCAAAACCGCAAAATATGTTCATGTACGCAGTGCTGAGGCAATCGCAGTAGCAAAAGGAAAATCAGCTGCGCACGCAAAAGCAAAAGCGACAAAGAAGAAAAAGAAATAATAAAATCCCGCGAAAGCGGGGTTTTTGTTTAAACAATACTCAAGTGATATACTTTAGCACATCATTCCCGCGAATGCGGGAATCTAAAAATACAAATACAGGATCCCCGTTTTCACGGGGATGACGGAAATCCTATGCTTCTTGAAGCTACCAAACAAATTTTTTTCTCAACTATAATCCAAATCGGCATCGTCTTCGGCTTATTCTTCGTTCTCGGTTTTATCCATTCGATTATTTACAAACTGACGATCCGGTATTTTTCTAGAGTTTTTGGATGGACCGGAATTATCGTGACCGGAGTTATCGGTACACCGATTCACGAATTGTCTCACTGGCTCATGGCAAAACTATTTCGCCATCAGATACACTCAGTCAGCCTCTTTAGTCCTGACCGTGATTCAGGAAAACTCGGACATGTCGAGCATAGTTTTGACCGACGAAGCTCGTATCAAAACATGGGAAATTTCTTTATCGGATCTTCCCCTATTATTTTTTGTTCACTTGCGCTTATTATTTTGTTATACGTTTTCTTCCCCTCTCCTTCTACAATTATCACACCCCTGATTACAATTCCTCATTCCCTCCCAGAATTCCTCCACGCATGGCGTACTTCATTTGGAAACGCATGGACACAAATCGATCTAGGGAGTTGGAGCATATGGATATTTTTCTTCCTTTCTCTCTCAATTGCATTACACATGGCTCCGAGCTCCTATGACCAAAAAACAATGTGGAAGGGTTTCTTCCACATTTCACTGCTCATGCTCGTCATAAATATTATTTTGACACTTACCAAAGTCCCGTATACTAATTTTCTTCTTTCACGAGTTTCCCTACTCTATACCTTTGCCTGGGTATTGGTCTATGCAATTGGGGTCTCATTCCTATTCCTCATTCTTTCTTTTATCCTCTATACTCTCAAAAGAATTTTGGTCCGCAGATAGCTGAATTTTTCCACCTTATCTTCCTTGTTGTACCTGAATTTTTCTTCCCACAGCTTTCTCATACGCTGAAAGCTGTGCAGTCGTAATCTCTACTGTCTGTTCAATATTTTTCATATTTCCAATCGGAAGCTGAGTCATTAGTTTAAAAATAATGATATACCCACCACTCTCCGAGCTTGCGACTGCACGCACCGTTTCTCTATCCACCTGAATCGTCGCGTATCCATGCTTCCACCATCCAGCAAGCACCGGCTCAGACACTGGATCAAATGAAAAAATATTTCTGATATACCCATCTGGACTGGTTTCTTTTTTCTGCACAATAATGATTCGTTTGTTAGTCAATATAATATATGGAAGTCCAATACGCGTCGTGCGTTTTTTTCCATTCCCTACACTTTTTTCTTCAATCGTAATCGGTCGATCTTCTGAGATTTTTTCCTCACCTTGTTCATACACCAATTTGCTCAATAATTTCACCTTACGAAATCGGGTACTCAGAGATATCAAAAAAATAATTACCACACCGACTAATACAAGTCTCATATCCATATACTTCTGTTTTAGAGTTTAAATGTATTAATTAACGCTGAAATTCGAGCCCCTTCTCGCTCTACCACTTCACCCTCGTATTCTCCGCCATGGGCTGAAGTTCCTGCATAGCTAGGCTGTTTCTGATCGAGGTGCAAATTCACCTGGAATCCACCTTCATATTCCTCGAGATATGCGTGAAACCGTGGGTAGAGTGTTCTCCCATTAATCATTCGCATATAGCTGGTTTTCCCCGTGTTTCTTCCGACCATTTTGCCATATCCACACCTCCGAAGAATATATTCGGGATTGTGTTTGTATTGTCCATCACAGTGTATTTTCATAACATTGATTTTTCTGGATTAATCCATGACAATCCGTTAGATCTGTGTCATCCGTGTTCTATTCTATAACATTCGCTTAATGGAACACGGATTGGACGGATGACACGGATTAACACGGAAATTTTCTTTAATTTTATCAAATATGGCACGATTCTTCCCCCCGCTTCATCAAATACTTCTGATGATAGTCTTCTGCTTTCCAAAAATTTTGTGCAGGAGTAATTTCTGTCACAATCGGACTTTTCCATTTACCTGATTTTCCTAATTCTTCTTTTGATTTCTCAGCAATTTCTTTTTGTTCTGGTGTATGATAAAAAATCGCAGAGCGATATTGCGTACCCACGTCTGGTCCTTGCCGGTTCAACGTTGTAGGGTTATGTGATTTCCAAAAAATATTCAACAGCTCTTCGTAGGAAATTGTATCAGGATCATAGGTAAGTTGTAGCACTTCTGCATGTCCGGTTCGAGATGAACAGACTTGTTCGTACGTTGGGCGCTCAGTTGAGCCACCCATATACCCGACGGCAGTTTCAATCACTCCAGGAAGCTTCCGAAATGTTTCTTCCACTCCCCAGAAACATCCTGCTCCAAATGTTGCTAGTTCGGTCATACAAAATAAATATAGGAAATACAAATTCGTATTTCTATTGGCTATGCGCTACCCCTGAAATTCCACTTCAAACGGGTACATACCCATTCCACAGGTACCCTGCAACGTACCAATCTCTTGCTCACCCAAGGCGATATCAGTCGCTCCGGATGATGGAAGTACTTTTTCTATATCAAGACTTGGGATACGTACGGCAGAAGAACAGTCGAAAGTTCCTTTGGTATTGAATCGGAGAACAGTCGGAATTCCTGCTTTTGCAGTGCTCACTCTCGGTTGATACCCGCCTTTTGCCCGGATTTCAATGATCTGCACTCCATCGACAATCGAGACATTATTTCCAGTCACTTCCTCAGTGCCCGAGGGAAGTCTATCTTTGAGCAAGAGAAATCCTCCGCCAAAAAGAATGATTACCGCAATAAAGCCTAATATAAGTGGTTTCATAGAAACACAGAGAATTTTAAAGTTATTTGATAATGGTTACCGTGCTTGGTAACTTTTCAATAATACCATTTAGATCTGCTTCTGAATAGTTATTACCAGAAATATTAAGTGTTTTGAGATTTTTCAAATTTCCCAATTCATTTGGTAACCCAGTTAAACTATTATTTGATAGATCAAGTACTTCCAAATTTTGTAATTGCCCAATTTCGGCTGGAACTCCGGTCATTCGATTATTACTCGCATTCAACACGCGCAAATTTTGCAATTTTCGGATTTCTGCTTGCAATGCTCCAGTAAGCTGATTGTTTGATACATTCAACACTTCAAGATTGGTCTTATTAAAGACACTGTCTGGAACTTTTTGTAAATTTTGATTACTCACATCTAGTGTATTACCAGATTGAGGTGTTTCTACTGGATTCGAACCTATGGTAACCGGAACTGAGGTATCACCACTATCTGTGATATTGAGTCGATCAGTGAGCGAACAACCACTTATCAGGAGTACACTTGCACCAACAATCACTAAAGAAATATATTTCATATGCGTATGGTTAGAAATTAAATAACGGCGGAATAAGACCAATCACGACTAGACTATTAAGTAAGTTAAACACGGCAAACAGGATTACGACCAATCCCGCAGTCTTGAAAAATACACCTGAATATTTACTATTTTTGATACTTAGAGAACTGAAGCTAATTAGTGCGAGGACTGGCAAGGTACCCAGTGCAAATGCAAGCATATACATCCCCCCAGAAAGAAAACTACCCGTCGACAGTGTAAAGATCTGCATTGATTGAGTAAACCCGCAAGGCAGGAAAAAGGTAAGTACACCCACCAGAAGCGGAGTTAATCGATGATTCAATTTTGATACTCCGAGCGCATGTTTTGAAAGAAATTTTGGCATTGATGGCTGGAGTTTGCGTGCAAAATGAAACACATCAAGGAGATTGATACCGAGAATGAGCATGACAATTCCAATAATCACACTCAGAATAAACGTACTTGTCGTATTCAGGGCAAATGCTGAACCGAGTGCCCCGATCACTCCACCGAGAATAAAGAATGATACGAGTCGTCCCGCATGAAACATCAACTGTGGCTTCACCCGATCACCTGTCTTTGCGAATGTGGTCGACATTGAGAGTACGAGTCCTCCGACCACTGCCATACAGGTAGATACAGACGCAATCACACCGATTACAACTGCAGTTCCATATGAGACCGTCGTCGCGTCAACCAGATTCACAATTCCCATTTTTTGTAGCAGTACAAACAATACAGCGAACACGAGTGCGAGCGGTAGAGCTATTCTAAATTCAGCCCAATTTTTCTGTATTTCTTGTTTCTCAACCGAAAGCGTATAGCCATGTGGTGTCAGCACCACAGACAATTCTTCTGCAATAGTTTCTGGAGTTTTGTCTCCAAAATCTCCACACACTTCAACAGTTCGAGTTTCGAGTCGTGACGTAGCGCCCGTAATATACGGTACTTCTTTCAATTCACTCTCAGTCACGAGCACGCATGATTTGCAATGCATGCCATTCACCTGAAACACATGTTTTTGCTCCATATGATTATACTTTTTTAGTTTTTAATCGAAGTGAATTCCCTACAACTGAAACACTCGAGAATGCCATCGCTAGTCCTGCAAAGATGGGATTCAGAAGCCAGCCAAATAGCGGATAGAATGCTCCTGCCGCAAGTGGAATTCCGACAATATTATAGATACATGCCCAGAATAAATTCTGCTTGATTCCCCGCATCGTGAGCTTTGATAGTTTTACTGCCTGAACAAGCTTGGAAATGTCTCCGTGGAGGAGTGTAATACCCGCAGATTCAATTGCCACATCAGTTCCCGTTGCCATTGCAATTCCCACATCTGCTGCTGCGAGCGCTGGAGCATCGTTCACTCCATCCCCCGCCATTGCAACTATTTCACCTGTTGACTGCAGTTCTGTTATTTTTTTCAATTTATCTTCTGGCAATACCTCAGCCACGACTTCATCAATTCCTACTTGATGTGCAATATATGCGGCAGTATGTTTGTTATCTCCAGTGAGCATCACGATTTTGATTCCCAGTTTGTGGAGTTTTTGCACAGCTTCACTCGCTTCTGGCTTGATCGCATCAGCGACCAAGACCACGGCGAGGACTGCAGTTTTCGTCGCCAGTACAATCGGTGTTTTCCCTTCACTCGTTTCCTTTTCAAGTGACGTTGTATCAAATGAAAGATTAAGATCTTTGATCAATGCGATATTTCCTGCGTAATACTCTGTCGTATTAATTTTTCCCGCGATTCCTTTTCCTTTGATCGCTTCGAAATCTTCCACACTATGGAATGGTATTTTTTTCTCATCTGCATACGACACAATAGCGCTTGCGATCGGGTGTTCTGATTTTTTCTCGAGTGATGCAAGAATTGAGACTAATTCGCCATCTGTTTGTTTTGAAACATTTTTGATTGAGACTAATTCTGGTTTTCCTTTGGTAATCGTTCCTGTTTTGTCTACCACTACAGTTGTAACTGCATGGAGTTTTTCCAGTGTTGCCGCATCTTTGATCAGTATACCATTTTTTGCCCCCTTACCCACTCCCACAATAATCGCGGTCGGAGTAGCAAGTCCCAAAGCACAGGGACATGCGATGACGAGTACTCCCACAAATGAGACTAGCCCGAATGACAGCGCTTCTGAAAACCCAAGATATCTGGTGCCTACGATCAGCCATGTCGCAAGCGCTCCAGTTGCAATCACGAGGACAATCGGTACAAACACTGCGGAAATCTTGTCAGCAAGCGCCTGGATCGGAGCTTTGGTACCCTGAGCGTCTTCAACCATTTTCACGATATGTGCAAGCATAGTTTCTTTTCCCACCTTAGTTGCCTTGAAGGTGAATGATCCACTCGTATTGATCGTTCCGGCAACGACCGAATCCCCTGCTTTTTTACTGACTGGCATAGGCTCTCCAGTAATCATTGATTCATCAACATACGATGAACCGCTCTCAACAATACCATCTACTGGAATTTTTCCAGCTGGCTTTACGATAATCACTTCTCCTTTTACCACGTGATCAACTGGAATTTCCACCTCTTTTCCATCACGAATAACGAGAGCAGTCTTTGCCTGCAGATTCAATAATTTTTCAATCGCGTCACCAGTTTTCAATTTTGATTTGGTCTCCAGATATTTTCCCAGCGCGATAAAGGTAATAACAATAATGGTGACATCATAGTATGATGCGCTCACGTCGATCATTGGTGCGAGCGTTTCTTCAAACGCACTCACGATAAAACTATAGAGAAACGCGACTCCAGTACCAATACCAATCAGCGTATCCATATTTGCCTTCCCATACCGGACAAACCGATACACACCCTGTAGATATGATTTTCCTAGGACAATCAGAGTGAATAACGCAAAAAGTGGCAAAAGATGATGAAAAAATTCTTCCCACACCGCAGACATCTCGGGAAAATTTGTTAGTTTTGCTGCAATTTCCCAGCCCATGACAAGTACACTGAATATGGCGAGCGGAATTACTGAATATACCTTGCGCTTCATAGCAGCAAGTTCAGTCAATTTCTCTTCTTTGGTCTGTCCCAGCCCTAGATGCGCCGCATGCTCATCTTCATTCATACCCATTTCTGTTGCTTTTGGCTGTACCAGCGAATACCCGAGCGGTTCTATTTTTTTTGAAAGTTCATGCGCATTGGTTTCATGTCCATCAAACACCACTTGCACAGTCTCAGTACCATAATTCACTTCAGCCGAAGTGACTCCTTTTGTTTTTCTGAACGTACGCTCAATAATATTCGCACATGACGCACAATGCATGCCTTTGATTTTGAATTTTTTTGGCTCTGATTGCGTATGCTCTATGTGGGATGCATGGTCCATATAAAGAAGATAAAAAAATAAATTATGCGCTGAGATTGTAAATTTTCATGAGTTCTTTTATTGTCTGCGCTTTATTTTCTTTGAGCTTGTGCTCGAGACAATGATCGAGATGTCCGAGAAGCAATTCGCGTTTACATGAACGAAGCAGCCCCATCACACTATCAATCTGCTGGATAATGTCTGGACAATATTCATTTTTTTCTACCATCGAGACAACTGTTGCGAGTGTCCCTGCCGCTTGTTTACTTAATTTCAATGACTTACTGTTTTCTGTGTGCATATGATATGCGTTAAGACTACTAACCTATAGTATAGGTTATAGGTTAGTATGGTGCAAGTGGTGCAGTGGATAACTTTTTTTCAAAAAGCAAAAAACAAAGAACAAATAAATACAGCAATACAATTCTTTTGCTTTTTGTTCCTTGCTATTTGCCTTTTATTAAAAAAGCCACGGTTTTTCAATTGACCGTGGCTTTTTATTGTCGAATATTTTGTCTTTACATCTTTGGGGCATTGCACGCTCCGCAGTCTTTCTTGTGAGTAAAGAGAAGAACGAGAGCTGAAAGACCAACCAAAACATATACTATGCGAGAAAGTAATGCGTCCATGCCGCCAAATAATTGACCGACATCCCACGCAAACAATCCAACAAGTAACCAATTCAACCCGCCGATTACGACAAGTAGAAATGCTACCATATGTAGTGCTTTCATGTGTGTTCACCTCCCCTCATATATCTTAGAAGTTAGTGTGATCCACAGAATACATACTGAGTATAGTACAAAACACTCATTATCACAAGGATGCGCGTAATACTGATATCAGTATTGAAAAAATTCCTGACACATGATATAAACCTGTACGTGCTATTCCTCCATCAGATGAAGGAGATAACTAACCATGGAGTCTGCACAAAAAAGCAAAATCGAATTCGAGGACGAAATCCGCAAGAGGATAGACACTCTCCGAAAACTCGGAATACCTGAGCTGGTCATCCAACACCTCACTTACCGCGAGGGTGCGATCGTCGACCGCCTCTTCAAAATGCAACCGCTCGCAGGTGACGTCGCAGTGATACCTGTGCTCCCACCCCACTTCATGTCTCTAAGGCAGCAACTCAAACTGCTCGGTGTGAAGAAGGTGGTCGGTGCTACAGTCGATGAATTCAGCCACTACACCACTGAGTATACGGAGATCCTTCCGTACAAGGCATACTTCATGCTCGATGTGCGGAGTGGACAGGCATTCAGCGGCCAGTCGCTCGACAGCCTGAGCACCCCGGGTCTCGACCTCAACATCAGCGAATGCCTCGCTCTCATGCTTCATGCTCCCGATCTCGTGCTGGGTGGGATGTGGGCAGGGGCGGTTCGTAAGACGGGTGATGACGAAATGGGAATATACCTCAAATTTGTGGGGCCGGGAATTCTCAGAGTCGAGTGGAAGGAAGTGGATCAGGGTGTCGAGGGTGTCGGCATCCCTACGTGCGCTTCGCGACAGTAACTCTGGCTGGGCGAACAAATAAGGGCAGGGGCGATTGATTCGCTTCCTGCCCTCTTCTAATAATGACGGAGAAAAAGTCATCAACTTCTATACGATACAATATACATGGAACAAAATACAAAAAAGCTATTCATTGTATTTTTGTATATTTATCCATGTATATTGTATATTTTTTTCTCCTACACCTAATATTCATTTTTGGGGTAAAAACTAGTTAAGTCCGAATAAGCGATATACCATCGACACCATCGGATCAGCCTCTGGTCCATAGACCATTCCACCGCCCAGTGCTCCTGTCATGGTGAGTAGTATCAATCCTGCAATGGATGCGGCAATCACGATAGGGCGCATACTGATGATACGTGCAACACGCTCAATTATTTTCCAGATTACATACATCCACTCACGCTTGGTCACCATACGCGTCACCCATCCGGTAGTCGCAAGCACGAATTGACTGCCCGCAAGCAACCCAAAAATCCATGTGGTCACTGTCGCAAATAGACTATGATACCCGAGCACTGTCCCTGCTTTGATATTTTCTCCTCCCCGTTCTTCCCCCGTACTCAATGCGATACACACACCTATGGTACCAATAAATAAAAGGAGGCGTTTTGCAAAAATCCATTTGGGATCCTGTTGCATTTTTTTTATTGGGATTATTTCAAGCAACGCATAGATGGTAAGTAGTCCGAGTGGAAAATGAACCACAACCGGATGAAGTTGAGCGAGTAGTGTTTCCATAATGGAAAGTTAAAAGTAAAAACGAAAAAGGCAAAAGAAAATACTTAGACTTCGTGAAATTTTTCTGTACTTGGTCTATATTTTAACACAAATATAAGCCAGCTCGTAAATGCGAGCACCCCTGCAATGAGCGTCGGAAGACTGGGATGG
Organism: Candidatus Magasanikiibacteriota bacterium; assembly: GCA_052033375.1. GTDB lineage: Bacteria > Patescibacteriota > Patescibacteriia > Magasanikbacterales > UBA922 > UBA922. The sequence goes on along the minus strand of JBPOJQ010000017.1, from coordinate 36,730 downwards.
AATGCGACCAAAAATCCTGCAATCATCGGAGGAATCGCCACACCAAGCGACTGAAGGGACGCAGTAATTCCCATGATTTCACCCTGTGATTGTTTATCAGCCGAGTTAGAAACTACAGCACTCATGTTTGGCATGGTGAGACCATTGCAAATTGCGAGGAATGGCATGATGATATAAATCCACGTTAAATTTGGCGCGAGTAAGTGTGCTGGTATGACAAAAGAAATTGCGAGCAATGTAACCTTGATAATAGACTCTGGTTTTCTATGTTTTGCTACAAAACGAACCATGGTTCCCTGTACAATCGCGATCCAAATACCTAGATACCCAAACACAAATCCGATATCTCGCTGAGTAGCACCAAATTTTTCAATCAGATATACCTGAAAGAATTGAGTAAAAAACGCAAATCCGAAAATTTGGACAAATAATACGATAAATATGACACGCATATTCTTCATCTGAAATGCGCGAATCGTATTTTTGATACCAGTAAACGGACTGATGTGAATATTCTTGTTTCTCTCAACCAACGTCTCTTTGAACCATCGACTCACTGCAAGCAAATTGAGTGATGAGAGTATTGCCGCAAACCAAAATGGAGTTGCAAAATTGAACCAACTGACAATTGATGAATCTGATAATACTCCGCCAAGGAATGGTCCAATAATAAATCCAATTCCAAATGCCATACCAATCAGACCGAAATTTTTTGCTTTTTCTGCTGGATCAGACACATCTGCCACTGCCGAATGCACGACTGATACATTTCCCCCGGTAATTCCATCAATCAGGCGCGAGAGGAAGAGGAGCCAGAGTTGCCCCGTCATAATTCCGATCGCAAATAACAGATATCCAAAACATGTTCCCGCAAGTGAAATCATAAGGACCGGCTTGCGACCATATTTATCTGCAAATGCCCCGATAATCGGAGCGGCAAAAAACATGGCAAACGGAAAAATCGAAGTCAAAAATCCGAGAATGATTGTCCGTGCTTCATAACTCGTCCCGACGGGAAGCAGATCGCCCGAGAGCAGGAGAGGAGCTATGATTGGCGCAATCAGCCCAATTCCTACCATGTCGAGGAGAATGACGAGAAAGAGCGAGAGAAGTGAAAGTTTTTTCTTATCCATAGAGGTGATCAAAAAATGAAGAGACCCTAGTATACGCGAATATACGACACAAATCAAGAGTGCGCTCAGAACCTTCTACTATCGTAGCCCCAATGCAATACCGCCTGCCTCTGACGTGGCCTACACGTCGCATCCCCTACGTCGCAACTTTTTTTGATTTGAGTAATGTGCCGACGCATAGCCCGCCATCTGGCAATCTGTCTCGTATCTTCTTGTGGAATTCTACGCCCTAGATAATATCTGCAATACCATTGGAACCATCCATGCGGATCATCAGAATAAATCCACCCTTTTTCCTGCCAGACTTTCAGTGACTGGCTCGCATCGACTTTGAAATAATTATACTGTTTTTGCTTGGTATTATCCGGAGACAAAATAGCGCCTGTGAACCATTCACGGGGCACATCTGTCGGAATTCCATTTTTTACACCAATAAAATATGCCCCACCAAAAATACCGAGTTTGAGCATTTCTCTCGGAGTCAAATCGGGACGAAACATGGGATCGAAATTTTTCCCCTCAGGTTCGGTGAGGGTGTAGTGATATTTTTTCTGAAAATTATCTGAATAGACAATTTTCTTTCTCAAACCTGCGCCCATATTTTATGGATTGAGATACCAGATGGTGCCATTCAACACACTTGCAAATGACACCCAGAGAAGATACGGGATCAGCAGATAACCCGCTAGTTTTTTCTGACGATAAAATAAAATAATAGTCATGACGATCGAGCACCACATCGCAATAATGACTCCGAACGCTATCCCCAATTCATGGAGTCCGAAAAATATTGGTGTCCAGATAGCATTGAGGAATAATTGTACAAAAAATAAAGTGAGTGCCGCTCTCCATTCCTGATTTCTTTTTTTCTGCCACACGAGATACAATGCAATACCCATGAGCGCGTAGAGTATCGTCCATACCGGACCAAAAAGCCAATTGGGTGGCGAAAACGAAGGTCGAATAAGCACGGTAAGGTACCATGATTGAATCTGAGACGCGGTAAAAACCGATCCGAGTATTCCCGCTGATTCACAGAGTATAATCGCACCCGCAATTTGTATTATTTTTTTCATAGCACATATCATGGTTATGTAAGAATACGTGCGAATTATCTAGCGCAATTCCATCATCTCGAACATACGATAAATCACACTATCTAGATCAAAATAGAGCGCTTCATTCTCACACGTGGTTTTTTCTGCACCAGGAAAATTAGCACATTGCGCAGACTGCGTAGCAAATGAGAGTACGAGATGTGCGCCATCCTGCATCGTCTGGTACCGATACGTCCGATATACACTCCCGGCAGCGCCCTCTATCTGCACTGTCTTGCAAAATTCTTGCCCGTTTACGTTTCTTTTTTCAGTCTTCCCTGTTTCATCAATTTCAGTGCCCCCTGGAGTACAGGTATATGCATCGGTACTGATTGCAATCTGTGGTGGCCACGTCACTGGACGTGTGTAGGTAATACCAAATTCTGCAGGATAACGAATTTTGACTCCATTAAGTACACTCGTCTCCCATGTTTCCAATCCTTCTGCTGGAGGGAGTACACTATCTTCTGTCGGACACGCCTCGAATTCACATTTGGGACCCGTGCGCCCCACATATGAACCATCCGGACACATCTTTGCATCCATGGTACATGCTACCGGTGTTTCGGCCTCATCCACATCACGTACCTCGGGCACGATTGGTGCTTCGGCAGAATTGTTGGGCCAGAGAAACCACACTCCAGCAATGACTATCATTGATGCTCCTAATAACGCGGTTGTTCGATTCATACTATGGTTGTGTAATCAATAATAACTCAATTGTACCATAGCGCACCGGGGTTGTCATACTAACACCCTCTTATACCTCATTCCCGCACCCGCTTTCACGGGGATGACGTTTTAAAGTACTGATTATTCTTCATCACCCATGCGTCGAAACTTTTTCTTTTCTCCAGTGATTTTCTTTGCCGTGAGACGACGCTCTTTTGAGGCATATGTTCGCCTGGTTGGGCGGCGGATTTTCATGGGGCGAAGTGCGACACCTACCAGCGCATGCAATTTTTCAATCGCGATTTCCCTATTCTGCGCTTGCGAGCGCTCTTCTTGCACATCGATCATGAGTTCATCGTCAGCATTGATACGATTCTCAAGCTGGGTTCGCACAGCTTCTTTTTCTTCATAGGTAAGTGCATTTGATGCGCCAATATTCCACCGAAGCTGTACTTTGGTAGAAACTTTGTTGACATTCTGACCTCCTGGACCACCGGAGCGCGCAGTATCAATCGTGAATTCTGATTCGGGGATGTGCATAGTATATTTTTTCCAATTCCATTCTTTTTTATGTCATCCCTGCGAAAGCAGGGATCCAGAAAATTCTGTCTAGATTCCCGCTTTCGCGGGAATGACATTTTGTACTTACTTCTCCGATATCTCTTTTAATCTCCCCAACGCTTTTGGCCACATATCAGCAAACATGTCAGCATATTCTTCATTAGTATCAATATCAACAATTACCTGTGTACCACCATCACGGCTTTCAAACGTATAATTTTCAAAAGCTGGTGTCCATTTCTTCACCTCATCACTCGTCGTGTCCTCCACCCCATCCATAATCATTCCGTAGTGCTCGAGGGAAATAAATTCATATGGACGATTCTCGGCAACACGACTGAGCATACCCCCGATTTTTGAGGGATCGCTCGGATTCGGTCCGAGGAACTTGATATTCGAACCCTGATTCCAATCACCTTCATACCATCCACCGAGTTCATTGAACGCGAGTGTCCACTGGCGGTACGTCGCGTCCTGAATCATCGTATTCCAGACTTTTTCTGGTGATGCTGCAATAAATGTTTCGAAATGTAGTTTTTTCATATGCATTACTTAGATGAATAATAATTTAAACTATTTTTTCAAGCTTTCCTTTTCTCTTCACAATATTTTTGTAATCCCACTGAATCGTCTTTGACTTCTTGAGCCAGCGTTTCAATTCACTCACCTTAATTTCTTCGAGTGAATTGTAGAAAATAGACGCATCTTTGAATTTCCCCGTACCCTTCTCCAATTTTGCTTCGTCAAAATCTGCACCACTCCAGAACATGAGTCGAACCCCCTTTTTCTCTTTGCTGTATCCGACGATGGGGTTGCCATCGAGAAACCATACCGGATGCCGGTGCCACACTTTATTCTCAGATTTAGGAAGACCTTTCTCGATCTCACTAGCCAATGCATTGGCGATTTTCTTGTCTTCTGTATCGAGTGATTTGTTGTACGCGGTAATGTCTTTGTGAATCATACAATAACTAAAAAATAAGCTATAGTATTAGTATAGCATTATTTATTATTTGTGAAACCCTAGACCTTTTTCTTTCAAAGATTCCTGTAATATTCGAATTCCTTTCGGTCCCATGCCATGGAGACCTGCAATTTCTTTCTCGCTTTTCTTCGAGAGCTGTTTCAGCGTCTTCACTCCTGCATTCATGAGCGCCCGCTGGGCAGGAGCGCTGAGAGTATCAAAGTCCCCACTACTATGTTTCTTGTAGTAGCCAGGCCAGCATTTGGGACATACGGGGCAGTCGCTCGAGCGAGTGTATTTGTGGCCGCGGGAGCAGGTTTTTGGGGTGAGGGTCATATTATTTTTTTAAAGTTTTTTCCAATTTTTATTAACGAGTTTATATGAACTTAACTCAAGGCTTGAAAATGATTTGGTGTTTTTAAGAATTGAAGCAAACGATCGTATCGTATGATCTTCGATACGTTCTAACAAATTACTAAATTCTGGTTTGACAATATCATACCTAAATTTATCCCAGTCACCCGGCATACCCTGATGATCTCTTCCAGGTCTTACTCTATTGCCTAAAATTTCAGCTTTTCCAATATATATTAACTTTCTAGTTGTATTTACCAGATAATAAATAACATTAACTTGCTCCGCGTGTTTTGAAAAATCTGCATATGGATACCACGGAGTACTTCGTGAAATTAAGTACTTTTTATCTTTCTCAAAAATCCATCCAAAAACATTTGCATCAGCTAGCCTCTCAAAAAGAGTATTCCACTCTGTCTTGATTTGAATAAATGGCTCGATATGAATTTCATTAGCAGAGAATGGTTTCAACGTAACCACTTCTTGATTACCTGCGTTCATGTGGCCTCTAAATTTTTTCAAACCGCCTTTTGTATTTTCATGTAATTCTTTTTGGGATTTTAGTATTACGTAGCTATTTATGAAATCTTTTCGCATAACTGATAGCAGCTCTTTATCACTATCCCAACGTAATTGGTAAACATTTGAATTACCCTTACGATTTACATGATACAATTTTGCCTGATATGACTTATTCTTATATTTGATTTTAATATCTCGTGAAGTGCTCGGCGTTATAGACTCTCCTTGCAAAAAATCAGCCCAATATTCTTTTGGAATAATTACCCAGCCCTCAAGTAAAGACCTATCTATCTTTTTATAATATGGATGGTTCATAATTTTTATTCTGAAAATTTACCACCGGAAATATCAAAGAATCTTTCAAAGAATTTGGTCAATTTATTAAGGACACCTTCCCGTTTTTGCGTTCGTTCACCCGTAGGTGAAAATCTTGAAACTGGCGGTAATACTTTACTTAAACCAGTACCAGTCGTCGCGACGTTTCCATCTCTGAAAGCATTACGTATAAATGCGTATGTAGCCTCGGGGTCAAGATTTTCAGTCTTAATAATCGTATTAAGTTCTTCATTTTTCTTTTCTTCGACAAATTTCCGCCAATCCTCATCAACAATTGAATGAACATCAAGAGAAGTAATAAATTGATTGATAAGATCTTTCTTGTTACGTAATTCCACACTAGAATCAATTGCTTTATTAATATCAATCAACAGTTCCTTATTCTTCACATGATCTTCATGATATCTCTTTATGAGCCCCAGCACATAATCAATATTGATTTCTACCTGTTTGATAAGTTCCATTTCAAAAATCACATCGTCATTGATATTTTCTTTTTCATCTTCTACACCTTTACGAAATTCGTTATACAAATCAATATACATACTGTGATAATCCTGCACGTCACGATCCGTAAGAATTTCATTTCCAGAAAATTCATCAAACGTTACTAAAATATTCTTCACCCGAAGAATAGCTCCGTATAATTTGATAAAATCTTTTTGATTTTGTTCCCCCACAATTCTCTCACCGACAGTAAATTTTTCACGTAATTCATCAACTAGACTCTTGTATCCTCGTATGTATTTATCACCATCCTTGTATCCGTTGTAATAATCTTCATATGCTTTAAGCAATACAATTCCACCGGCTTCTTTATCACCAAAAAGTGCAATCGCTTCATTCGTGGCTTTTTCTAGATTTCTAAAACAAACAATATTACCAAACGTCTTCACACTATTCAAAATACGATTGGTTCTCGAATATGCTTGCAGCAGACCATGTAGACGAAGATTTTTATCCACCCAAAGAGTGTTCAAAGTAGTCGCATCAAATCCAGTCAAAAACATGTTTACAACAATCAAAATATCAACTTCTCGTTTCTTCACTTTTTCACTCACATCTTTGTAATAATTTTGAAACTTATCAGACGACGTATCATACGAAGTGCCAAACAAGTCATTATAATCTTTTATCGCACTTTCGAGAAATTCTCGCGAACTTACATCGAGCCCGCTCGTATCTTCAGAATTCTCATCTATCATTCCATCCACATCTTCATCATTTACCCCAAAACTAAATATCGTTGCGATTTTCAACTGTTTATCACTTGGCTCATTCGCTAATTGTTTTTTGAATTCAAGATAGTATTTTTTAGCAACATCAATAGAAGAAACTGCAAAAATTGAATTAAAACCTGCAAGTCTTCGATCTTGAATTTTATAAAAACTATTTCGCTTAGTTTTCTGATCAAAATGTTCGCGAATATATCGGACAATGTTTTCCAGACGCTCCGGAGCTGATAATACCGCCTCACGATCAATATCTCTCACCTGAGCATCTTCAATATTTTCTGCTTCACGCACTGTAGACACATAATCCACTTTAAACGGTAATACATTCTTATCAGTAATAGCATCTACAATAGTATACGTATGTAATTTTTCTCCGAATGCTTGTTCCGTGGTTTTGAAATCTGGCCTACCGCCCGATGAAGCATTTTTCGAAAATATGGGCGTCCCTGTAAAACCAAAAAGATGGTACTGCTTAAACGCTTTTACAATACCCGCATGCATGTCACCAAATTGAGACCGGTGGCATTCGTCGAAAATAATGACTACATGACCATCAAAAATCGTGTGTCCTGAATTTTTACTAATAAAACGATCCAATTTTTGAATAGTCGTGATAATAATTCTAGAATTTGAATCTTCCAACTGCTTTTTGAGTACCGCCGTACTAGTACTACTATTCGCAGCACCCTTTTCAAACTTGTCATATTCTTTCATGGTCTGATAATCCAAATCTTTACGATCCACCACAAACAACACCTTGTCTACATAGGACAATTTACTTGCAAGCTGCGCAGTCTTGAAACTCGTCAATGTTTTCCCCGATCCGGTCGTGTGCCAAATATACCCCCCAGCATCAATCGTACCGAGCTTTTTATAATTAGTACTCACTTCAATACGATTCAATATTCTTTCGGTTGCAACGATCTGATATGGTCGCATGACCAGCAGTAAACGATCAGTAGTAAACACACAATACTTCGTCAAAATATTCAAAATCGCATGTTTCGCAAAAAATGTTTTTGCAAAATCCATCAAATCGATAATCGGACTATTGGTCGCATCAGCCCACCAACTCGTAAATTCAAAGCTATTACTCGTGCGCTTACCTTTTTTGAGCACACCCTCTTGTGATTCTTTGATGTGCTGCGATCTGGTGGTATTGCTATAGTATTTTGTATGTGTTCCATTGGAAATTACAAACAATTGCACATATTCAAACAGCCCACTCGACGCCCAAAAACTTTCTCGCTGATATCTGTTTATCTGATTAAAAGCTTCTTGTATTGCCACACCACGCCTTTTCAATTCAATATGTATGAGTGGTAGCCCGTTAACCAGCACTGTCACATCATACCGATTGGCGCGTCGCCCATCCTCTGTGGTGTATTGATTGATAACCTGCAAACTGTTGTTATGGATCGCACCTTTATCCAACAACATGATATTTTTAAATTCACCATTGTCACAAGTTAACACGAATTTAGTATCTCCTTCTTGAATTTTTGCAGTCTTTTCTTCAATGCTCTGATTGGGATTTGCAATTTCACTTACAAAAAAACGATTCCATTCTGAGTCACTAAAAGAAAAACTATTTAATTTTTCCAACTGCTTTCGTAAATTGAGAACAAGATCTTCTTCTGAAGTAATCGTCACAAATTCATACGCCTGAGATTCCAATTCTTTTATAAACGCATGCTCAAGCTCAGCCTCACTCTGATAATGAGCCACTCTTCTAGTATCAGGAATATACTCAGCCACAACAGTACTCTGTGCACTTTCTGCAACTAAATTGTATTTGTTTTTATTTGGCATATTCATTGAATGTTAGAAGTTTTCCACGATAATACTCATATTGCGATCGACGTGCTTTCAGCTCAGCCGGCAAGCCGATTGATACATCATTTACGAGCGAATCAAATTTATCCAATATAGAAACTATGCGTTTTTGTTCTGAAAAATCAGGGATGGGTATTTCCATCTTTAAAATATCATCTTTCTTCAGATTGGTTTGATCTACTCCATTATCATAGCTTAGCAATCGTTTATTCCTATTTAAAATATAAAACAAATATTTGGGATACAAATTTTCTCTGTCTTTAACTGATAAAGAGCAAATTCGCTGATTTAATGTATATTTGCCAGTTTTGTCAACATAAAAACATTTAGCCAGAGCTTTCCCATTTGGAAGATCGCTCATAACCATTAAAATACTGTCTTCAAGTACAGGAGAGAGTTGCTCTTTAGAATATTTTTTTACAAAGCCGTCAGTAGATACAAACTTTGAATTAACAACAATATACCCACCTTCCTCCTCTATGTATTTTTCGTGTCCTTTTCCATTCATAAAATTAACCACCTGATTAAGCGGAATCCATTGTACCCCGCTTACAAAAGTCAACAATTGAGCACGATAATACTCATATTGTTTCTTTCTTGCTTCTAGCTCTGCTTCTAGCTCTGCTTCTAGCTCTGCTTCTAGCTCTGTAAATGTATCAAGAATTTTTACTATTTCTTGTTGGATTGGAAGGGGTGGGATGGGGATTTTGATTTTTTCAATAACTTCTGTTGGTAAATGAGCAGGAATAGCATCTGTGGCTTGAGATTGAATAAAATCTTGTTTATCTTTAAGGAAATAAAAAAGATATTTATTATTAAGAGTGTCTTTTGGTTTTATACAATAACACACATCATTTGCCCAAAAATCTTCTTTTATAAAATTCACAAATCCAGCTGTTCCATATTTTACAACCGTAACAGTATTCGCAGATTGGTTGAATTTTTCGAAATAACCCATAGGGGTCACACCCCCACTATACACAGGGAATTTACTTTCCTTTTTTAACTGACTTTTTGTCACTCTTTGTCCTCTTTTAATAAAAGCAACTTTATTCAATTCACAAAACTCCACACCATTTGAGCATAGTTCTGAGATTAGTTTTTCGATTTTGGATTGACTGGTAAACATAAAAATTTTTAACTTAGACCACCCTCTTTATACTCTATATGTTCATAGAATTTATTCATACTTCTCTCGAACTTAATACCCATTTCCTTACAAACATCTGGTATCTTATATAACTCACTAACACCTCTTCTATAACCCTCCCTGGTTAATAAAATATTACTAGCGGGATCTTGATTACAATAAGCAATGATAACTGGATCTGCCTCTGACTTTTTACTTACCTGATCAATCATTGGATACTTATCATTTATCTCTGCAGAATTTTGAATTAAGTGAATTGTAGCCTCCACTAGAGCATTCTTTTTGCAATCTTCTAGAAATGAATCCAATTCTTGGTTGCTACCTTTTTTTAATTCTCCATAAACACAATCCAGCAAAACAACTTTTTTGTTTTCTGTTGCTGTAAATAATTTTTCATAAAACAATTTAAATTTACTTGGAGGTAAAAAAACTTTTAAATTTATTAAAATATTTGTATCTAAGATATATTTTTTTACACTTTTTACATTGTTCATAACGCTATAGTTTTTCTGGATTCATACCTAACAGATTGTGGGTTTCAACTGGACTAATCCTTTCTGTTAGATAAGCATTCTGAATAATGTTTGTATATAAAGAACTATTTGAATCTTTGATGGAATTATTATAATTTCCACCTGATTTTTTATTTTTATTTTGATATTCAATTTTTAAATTAATTTCTGCTTCTATCGCCCCTATGTTTCCGTTGATTTTATTTAACTGTTTTAATTTTATAAATAAGGTCTTACTAGAGACTTTTAACTCTTTAGCATAATTTCTAATTTTATCTACAGAGTCAAAATATTCTAAGTCAATACCCGATAACAATATTTCACTTGCCACCTTATTACAAAAATACTCCTCAGTATCATATCTACCATCTCTAAAATCTAACACTGATTCCTTTATATTTGAGATTGCACTATTTTTTCTAAAAATATGAGTCAATTCGTGCAGCAAAGTAAAAATTTTTGCAGTAGGCCCATCGTGTTTGTGTATTATTATAAATGGTGCATATTCATTATAAAGAGACAGTCCTCTCATGTCTTCTACTGATATCCCACTTAATTTACCTTTTCTATTTTGTTGCACTTGGTAAGAATAAGTCTTGAATATAAAAATATTTTTCTTTTCAATCTTATTGACAAGGTACTTAAAAGCAGAATCACAATCTCTTTGTCTTCTAAATTCTTCCATATTCAAATCTAACTTATTTATCATAAGCCGCGCCATTTCTTCTGGAATATCTATTTTTCCACTTTTCTCGGAAATAATATCTAATTTTAGATTCTCATCCTTTAATATTCTTTCCACATTCTTTTGCTTGACTAGCATTTCAGCTATCATCTTTTTTAATACAGGATTATTCTTGTCTTCTATTTTTCTAAAATCTTTTGGTGTTTCCTTATCAGACCTCTTTTGAATTTTATTTTTCGACAATAATAATAAATACGAAATATTATATTCCTGAGCTATTCTTTTCAATTGAGAAAAAGTGGGAAGAGCTGCGCCTTCCTCAAAACTTTTAATTCTTTTTTTTTCTTTTTCTAAATTTTTAGGTGATATCTTTTTGGCAACATCATCAATGGAATAACCAATATTTTCCCTGGCTATTCTAAGATTATCTTTGTTTACGTATGTTAATCCTAACTTAGACATACTTAATTTAAAAACTGTATAGTTAATTATAAAAATTACAGACCACTAAAATCCCTCGATACTGCGTACAATATCACCAATCGCTAATCGCAACTCACTCTGCTTTTTTACAATTCTTTCAATTTCTTTATTGAGTTCTGCAATATCCACTGCTTCTCTCGTATCTTTCTGCTCCACATAGCTAGAAACCGCAATATTATAGTCATTCTCCGCAATCACCTTATTCTCTACAATCTTCGCAAAATATTCTACATCTTTGCGTTCAACAAATGCATTAAGTATTTTCTTGCGATTTACTTCACTGAGTTTATTTTTATTTCCTCCTCGCACAAATTCAGCCGACGCATCGATAAATAGCGTAGTATTATCTTTTTTACTTTTTTTGAGTACCAGAATACATGTCGCGATCGTGACCCCAAAAAATAAATCCTGAGGAAGCTGAATCACTGTATCCACATAATTATTGTCGATCAAATATTTCCGGATCTTTGCTTCGGCCCCACCACGATAAAGCACCCCCGGAAATTCTACAATGGCAGCAGTACCGCTAGTAGAAAGCCATGAAAGCATGTGCATCGTGAATGCGAGATCTGCCTTACTCTTTGGTGCCAGTACTCCGGCAGGTGAAAAGCGCGGATCATTGATTATGAGCGGATTGCTATCACCGTCCCATTTGATTGAGTACGGCGGGTTTGAAACAATCGCATCAAAGGGCTCTTCATCCCAATGTTTTGGATCGGTGAGTGTGTCTCCGTGTGCAATATTAAAATGATTGTAGTTGATATCGTGGAGAAACATGTTGATACGACAGAGATTATACGTGGTAAGATTGATCTCCTGACCATAGAAACCAAGACGTACATTTTCTTTACCCAATACTTTTGCAAATTTGAGCAAAAGTGAGCCAGACCCGCAACATGGATCATACACTTTGTTCACCTCTGTTCTACCTACAGTAGTAATTTCCGCCAAAAGCTCTGCAACTTCTTGTGGAGTGTAGTACTCACCTCCAGATTTACCTGCATTTGATGCATACATTGCCATGAGATATTCATATGCATCACCGAATGCGTCAATCGTACTATTCCCATACTCACCGAGACGAAGATCACCAACAGCATCAAGAAGTTTTACGAGTTGTTGATTTCGTCTTTCTACCGTGTTACCCAGTTTGTTAGAATTTACGTCAAGATCATCAAACAATCCTTTCAAATCATCTTCACTCTCAAAACCATTAGCAGAGTTTTCAATATTAGCAAACACTCGCGAAAGGGTTTCGTTGAGGTTCGCATCATTTCTGGCATTTTTACGAACGTTTACAAAAAGTTCACTTGGTAAAATATAAAATCCTTTTTCTATTACCGTCTCTTTTCTACCAAATTCTGCAGTTTTATCATCTAGCTTTGTATAATCAAAATTTACCCCTTCGTTTTTTTCATCATTAAGATGTTTGGTGAGATTTTCACTAATAAAGCGATAAAATAACATCCCTAGAACATATTGTTTGAAATCCCAGCCATCAACACTTCCACGTAAATCATTGGCAATTTGCCAGATTGCCCGATGAAGCTCAGCTCGTTCTTGTTCTTTACTCATGTGTTGGTTTGAAGTGCTTGTATTACTCATAAATCCATAAAAGAATATATTCTGATATTACTCCATTTTCTCCTCCTTTGCAAACCAAAAACCCGCCTTGTTGAGACGGGTTTTGAGGGGGTTATAGGGGGTCTCCCCCTACCATATTGTATTACTAAATTCAAGATCCCCGTCCACGATCAGGTCGAGTACAAGCTTTCACGGGGATGATGTGTCACTTCTTAAGCAACAACAACACCAGCCCAATCATTCGACTCTTATCCTTGGAATTACTCTCAGCGACGAGGAGTGTCAAAGCAGTGAGCGCTTCGGGTGTGATACGTGAGAGATCAAGCAGTTTTGCCCGGCGGAGGAACCATACGAAGGCAAACGCTCCTGAGCGCTTGTTACCATCGACAAACGGATGATTTTTGATAATGAAATACAGAATATGTGCAGCTTTTTCTTCTGCCGTAGGATAGACGTCTTTCCCACCAAACGACTGGAACACATTCCCGAGGATTCCCGCAACACTATCACAGCTTCGCTCAGTACCAAACAATTCAGTTGCTTCACCTTTCCGAATAAGTTCGTGACGTAATTCTTTGAGTGCACGATCGAGGTCTGTTGCAGTAAACCGTACTTGTTTTTTGGTAACACCCGTGGTTGGGAGCAATGCTTTGTCATAGGCATCAAGCGAGAGCCAGGTGCCGGCGAATAATTTTACTAGTTCAAGCGCACTCTCGACATCTACTGCTCCACCTGAGGGAAGCAATTTCTTTACTTGTTCGACTGCGGTCAAAAATTGCTCGTAGTTTTTTGCAAGACGTTTTTTATTGATCGTGAAACCATCGACGATGTGTGTTCGCAAGGTCTTGGTTGCCCATTGACGGAATAGCGTTGCCCTTTTGCTATTCACCCGATATCCTACAGACAAAATCGTATCTAAATTATAATGCTTAATATCACGCACTATTTCTCGTTTTCCTTCTTTTTGAACTATCCGGAAATTCCGGATAGTTGCCTTTTCCTGGAGTTCACCTGTTCGATACACATTTTTGATGTGCTCGTTAATAGTTCGAACATCCACTTCAAAAGCTTTTGCTATCTGAGCTTGAGTAGCCCATATCGTTTCATGCGCAAAATCACCCTTGAGTTCAAGGGCACCTGATTTTGCCTGGTAAATAACAAGATTACTCTTCCCTCCTTTGGTTTTCATACACGTATGAAAATTAAGAATAAATCGATATAGGTACTGTACCAATTTTGCGAATCTCTGACAAATACAAAACCCGCCTATTTGAGACGGATTCTCGGGGGTTATAGGGGGCCTTCAGCCCCCTATCAGTTGTATAAATGTATCATTCACTCGTCGTACCATCAAAATGTTCTTCATCTGTCTCTGCATCTTCTTTGGTCACATGTACCACTCCATCTCGATGATTGGGTGGCGCATAGACGGTATAGAGTTTGAGCGCGGTCGCGCCCGTATTCACGATATTATGTCTCGCACCTGCAGGAACGATGACTGCCATTCCCGCACTGATATTCCGCTTCTCACCATCGAGAATCGCTTCACCCACTCCTGCTTCACAGCGGATAAATTGGTCGAGCTGATGTACTTCTTCACCAATATCTTCGCCTGGATTGATACTCATGACTACGAGCTGGCAATGGTGCGCGGTATAGAGGACGGTGCGAAAATTGGTGTTCTCGAGTGATAACTTCTCGATATTGCCGATGTATCCGTTCATAGGACGTAGGGTTAGGGTGAGTAGTTATTCTGATCAATTATCCGAAAATTCCGAATAGATCCAGCTGTTGTATTTTTTGTATAATGCTTTTTTCGAAAATTTCACCAGTTATACTGTCTCAGAAAAAATCAGATCTACACTGTCTGGATCGTGAGCACCGAGAAGACTGATTAGTTTCCATTTGACCTTGGCCTGATCCTCTACATCCTCGTCAGTAAACGTGGTTTTTCCCAATTCTTTTCTGCTGGCCCGATCATACACCACAAGCACTCCAATCTTTTTTTCTCGAAATATATCCATGACCATATCGCACTGCTCATCTGAAAAACCAAAAAAGTCGAGTGTATCTTCCAAACTTTCTTCAATATGTTCTTCATCATATGCATCATCCACCAAATCTTCAATGAGATCTAGAGTGAGTCCGCGCTGTATTGCTTCTTTGATTTTTTCTCCTAGGAAAAATATCTCTTCTCGAATAGTTCCCTCAATTGGCTCACCATGAGCGATCATGACTGCACGCGCAATATCAGCTGATGTCGCGCCGATACGTTTGATTTCATCAGATATGTCACGGTATGCTCGGTTACGAGCTTCTATTTCGGGGGTAATCGTGGGTATTTCAGGAATGCGAAATTTTTCTGACATAGAGGTATAAGTGTTATGTTTTTATTAGTATAGCAACACGGACGTATCTATACAACAAACACTCGCAGGTAGCTCATACTTTCTACCCAACAAAGTCCTGTGTATGGTATTATTGACAATAGAGGTATTTTTCGCTAGAATCGTATACTTACCACGGTGGTAAGTACGAGATCAACCGTCCATTCGGACAAGCTAGTAGGAGACCAGGCATGCGTTACAACTACGACATCGGAGACCCGAGTCGGGTGGCGTTCGTCTTCGAGTGGTGCCACAAGCACCCCAAGAACGCCATCACGACAGCGCGCCCGTTCTGTCCGGACTGCCGGAAGGAGCAGCAGATCCGGATCCACCTCTTCGGCCAGATCAACCCGAGTCGCCAACCGCACCAAGTCTACACCCAGCTCCAGGCGCCGCTCCCCCTCGAGCCGCCGCCCGGGTACGACGAGGAAGATAGGTGATCTGGGGCCACACGCTGGCCCACGCTGACCGAGATATCGCTTCTATGCATATCTCGGTCCTTTCTTTTTTATAGCCCTTTATCTAGCACAAAACTAGACTTATCCACACACATATACCTTGCAATACATAGTACCTTATACTATAGTAGCTACATATGGAACATTTTGATATCGACAAATTCATTGAGAATAATTCTGCGCAAATGCGCAAAGGCTCGCTTGAATTAGCGATTCTTTCTATTATTGGAAAAGGTACTGTGTATGCAGGTGACATTATTGAGAAGCTCCAGGCTAATAATCTGATCGTCGTCGAAGGCACGCTCTATCCCCTGCTCTCTCGGATGAAGCGCGGAGGACTCCTCGAATATTCATGGGTGGAATCTCCCAGTGGTCCTCCACGGAAATATTATGGGCTTACAGCAGAAGGACGATCCGTACTCGAAAGACTGGCAAAAGAATGGAAGGATATGACAGGGTCGATTACACGATTGATAGAATAAATATAACTTTTACCTTTCAAAACGTCATTCCCGTGAAACTTGTCCTCGACTTAATCGGGGAACGGGAATCTAAGATCCCCGCTTTCGCGGGGATGACATAAAAAAACTTTATAGACTTATGAAAACAACTATCTCAATCAATCTCGGTGGCATCGCATTCACGATCGATGATGACGCGTATCGTGAACTGAAACATTATCTGGACGCACTCTCGAATCATTTCAAACAAGAAGAAGGTGGAGATGAAATACTCGCAGACATCGAGGCTCGTATTGCCGAAGAATTCGCGCGCAAACGAGAACAAGGAATTCAGGTTATTTCTATTGCAATGGTATCAGAAATTATTTCTCGCATGGGACGTGTGGAAGATCTGACGGGAGAGAAAACCACCGAGACTGATGGAGTGAAAATAGAAGAACCTTATTTTGCGCGCACTGACAATGAGCGTACGAAGGGCGCAAAAAAACTGTATCGTGATCCAGAGCACGCTATGCTTGCCGGAGTTTCCTCTGGACTTGCTGCGTATTTCAACATTGACCCGTCGATACCTCGAATTATCTTCGTACTTCTCACACTCTTTGGCGGATCTGGACTCATTGTCTATATTATTCTCTGGCTCGGATTGCCCGAAGCAGACACACCATTGAAGCACTCAGAACTCCGAGGTGAATCACCAACGATCAAAGATATTGAAAAAAAATTCAAAAACATGGTTGACGTTGGCAAAAAAAAAATTTCTGAAATTGACACAAAAAAAGCAACAGAATCAGTGAAGCATGGATTCAAAACAACTGTACATACTGTCTCGCGGACCGCGGGGTCGATCGGTACTGGACTCGTGAAAGTAATCGCACTCGTGGTCGGTATTGCATTGATTATCGCAGGTATTGCAAGTATTGCCGGCGTGACGATTGTCGGGACGAGTGTCCTATTTGGCACATCGACCATACTCTTCGATGTGGCACCAGAGATCACGCTTCTCGAAGCTCCCATTATATCCGCCCTCCTGATTTCTCTATGGTCAGTAGCAGTGATACCGCTCATATTTCTCACGAGTGTTGGTGCAGCACTCGCCGGACAACGACGACTAAAATTTGGTATTGGATTCGCATTACTCACCATTCTCTGGATTATCGCACTATCCGTTGCGGGAACATTGGTTTTGGGAAGTGTGTAGATTCATCTATCTTCGTAGAGACTGGTGTGACATGGAGTGAGTGTACTATTAAAATAAAAAAACAGCCCCTGAATTGGGAGCTGTTTTTTTATTTTTTGTCACGTCCCTTTTTCCATGTACGTTCGTATGCTTCGATATAGGTGTCGACTGACACTTTCCCCACTAATTCACCGATTACATCAAGCGACAGATCATCAAGTGTTTTGAACCGAAGACACGATTTTCCTATATCAAGTTTCTTCCCTGCTTGTTTCCAGGCTCCTATAAACCATTTTTTCACATCTATATTTCCATACATACACATGAGATACAACGCCATATGATTTTTCTGACTCGCAAGAGACATACACATAAGCGGTTTCTTGTTGTAGGTATTCGGATAACGTTTCAAGGGAATCTCATACGTTATCATTCCCCAATTTATCACTTCCACATAACCTTTCGGAAGATTTTTCTTGATCACTTTTCGAACTTCAGCCAAAGCTTTCTTCCGATCAGGTGGCAGACTATTCAGATATTTGGCAACTGTTTTGGCAGTAGTTTTCATATTAATATAATTCAGGATTTTTGAATGGAATAAGCGCGAGAACCATTGCATGGACATAATATTCAGTTCGATCAATTACATCTCCAGTCAGCAGTCCTGTTGCCCCATTCTTTTGCCCTGAATTATGTCTCCCAAATACACGATCGTCAGCCACTGATAACTCGACCCCTTGATTAATCAATTCAATAATAGGTTTTGGTAAAAAGAATGTGCCTGTTCTCCCCTTACCCCATATGTTGTTACGCGATTTCACAGCCATCCACGCAAATACTTCCATCTCCTCTCCTCTTTTCTGGACACCACCTTCCATTCCTACCCAAAAATCTGCATCAGGATTTGTCGCCTGTATATTAGTTGCGCGATTTATTGCTCCAACGAGCGTCTCTTCATCTCCGAGAGGTTGGTCTGGAACTCCAGAAGACCCAAGGATTCCTATCACTTCGAATTGTTCATCAGGAAACATGCGTTCAAACGCGAGTTTTGCTGAATTTATTTTTACCGGATTTTTGGACGCAACAATCACTTTTTTCATATTATGTATCAAGTGTCTCATCAAGAATGATTCGTTTTTCAAATCCTCCGCGTGCTTCTCGTTTTTTCAATCTTATTTCTTCTAATGTATCTTTACTGATCCCTCGATAGTCGCCAATCGCATATACAACTTCGAGGATATCCGCAAGTTCTTCTACCGTGCGGTCAGAATTAAATTCCATTACTTCTTCATTTAATTTCTCGCTCAATTTTTCTTCGTATTCTTTGTCTTCCGCACTATGAGTGACTACTTTTTCACCCTTTGATTCAATTAGTGCAGGAATATTATCTCGAACAAGTTTGTGATATTTCATACTATTGTGTTTGTTCCTGAACTATCTTAATCTTATCAGGATCAAAAATGAGATATGTGTCATGATCTCCAATTTGTCCTTCTCCCCCCTCAAAAGTAATTACCCCATCATATCCCAGAGACTGTATGTATTGAGTAAACAAATCACCGTGTGGACCTGCAACATCTTTCAGTCTTCCTGCTGTTATTTTTTTCAAATCAATCGCTTCAATCGATTGGTTGCTTGCAGCCACAACCCACCACGGCGAATTTGACTGGGCTGAGTGTTCCAACAAAATTTTTCTAAAACCCGGCAAAATCTTCTTAATATTTTCTGTTTTTCTCAAATCACAAAGCTTGATATTTTCAATTGATGCTTCGTATACTACTGGCGAGATATCTTTTTCCCTGCTTGACCGCACTTGAGCGTACCCCATGGCTTTTTCATATTCAGAAGTAAAATAAATACCGCTTCCAACTGTATCATCCACTGCTTTATTAAATTTCGAAATTCCACGGGTTCCCGAACCGTGATATATGATTTTCTTTTTAACCAGAATTCCAAGTCCATCATCAATACTACAATCCTCTGTCTCTTGTTTTTCCTGATTTTGAATAGCCAGTATTTTTTCAAAATTTTCCATATATTTTATAAAATCATAACAGCTTTCAGTGTATTGCACAAATTCTATAAAACACGAAGCCGCCCTGTTTTACGAGCGGGCGGCTAAGCTCGGTTTACTACTTCACCATAAGACTACGGAGCCCCTCCCTGTTCAGGACATCGAACCAGAGCCCATAGTACTCGACCATCACGAGTGTGGTCGTTGGATCGACACAGTAGATCGACCCGCGCGTCACGGCGAATCGAGCGTGTTCGATCAGATCTCTGAGCCCCAGGGTCCGGCCGACATACTTCTGTGCCTCAGACTCAGGAATCGTCAGAAACCACTCGCCTTCCTTGCTCAGGTCCTTGATCCGAGTGAAGTCGCTCCGGTCGAGATCTCCACACCCGATCGGTACCCCCGACTGGTCGAACCATCCATGCCCATGTGCGATCCGTTGAGCACGGATCTGTGCGTTCACGAGTTCGAAATCATCTGCACGGCATCTCATGTCGTCTCCTTTGTCCTCACTTGACTGGTCTTCTGACCCGACAAAACACATGCTTGCGTCTTGTCGGTTTAGAAGAATAGAAAATTCTAGCTCATTCTTACACACCTGTCAATACCAAAAATCCCTCACTAGAGGGATTTTGATACTATATCCTATCCCCCTATCGAGCATTCGGATCTACTTGATGCACCCCAAATACATTTCCTTCGGTATCTAGATAATACCCTTGCCATGCCATTCCGACTAGCGCCATCTTGGGCATTGCAACCATTCCACCATGAGCCAGAATTTTCTTTTCAATCTCATCATAATTTTCTACCACCACGGTACAGGTGAATGCATTCGTACCACATTCTTGTGGTGGTGTTTTGGTAGGACGTCGGAGCAGTCCCCCATTGATTCCTGGCTCAGTACTATCTTTTGGTGCAGTCATGACTATCCAATATTCCATCTGTCCACCTTCCCATTTGGTAATTTCCCATCCAAATACGTCGCGGTAAAATTGCGCTGCACGCTCTGGTTCGTCTGCCTGAATTTCGAAATGTGTGATTCGATTCATATGAGTGCATTAAAAATTATTTCTTCTTTTTTAGCTTATTATTTTCCTTCACCCGAAACTCCACAATTTTCTGTATCAATCCAAAGGGAATTTCTTCGTCAAGCTGAAACTGTGCTGACCCTTTACCGCTTTTGAATTTTGATAATTCTTTTTTGAATTTTGCAGTACCCGATGGTGTCGGGTAAAATCCAATATGTTTTTCAAATGCACCGAAATATACCAGAGGTTTTCCATTAAGCTTAAATGCTGGCATCCCATAACTGATTGATTCCACTGCACCAGGCGCACCTGATCGAATAATTTCCCGAATTTTTTTCAAAATTGCCTGCACATTCTTCGGATGCAATTTCACATATTCACCAAATGTTTTGACCTGTGTATTCATAGAGATTAGAAACTTCCTGTTTTTATTTCACCCGCGCGTGTGTAATTGGCAAATATTACTCCGCTTGGAGAAACTTTTGTATCAGTAAGTGTGAACGCGGCCGGAATAGTGCCTTCGGCAAATAATTTCTTTCCAGAACCAAGTGTGACTGGAAAGTATTTGAGCCACAATTCATCTACCAGATCGTGTTTCAATAATGTTTGAATTAAATTACTACTACCATGCACTTGTAAATCTGGACCATCTTCAGCTTTGATTTTTTGTAATTCACCTACCACGTCCCCTTTGAGAATTACGGTATTATTCCATGTAGACGATGTAAGCGTATTCGACGCGACATATTTCTTCATCGTATTCACCCCTGGCCAATCTGCTTCATGCTCTGGCCAGTATGATGCAAATATGTCAAATGTTTTTCTACCAAGCAAAAGATCCGCAGGTTTGCTCATCTGTTCTCCCATGACACGGCCCGCAAATTCATCAAAATAAGGGAAAGTCCATCCACCATACTTGAAACCTCCCGAGGTATCTTCCTCGGGCCCGCCTGGCGCCTGCGTGACACCATCTAGACTAATAAACGATAATACGATGATTTTTCTCATATTCTCCAATTAACGGATTTAATTTTTATACGTAGTATAGTAATCTGTACAAGTATCTTTTTTTCTGCTACGATTTACACGTTTGTATGGAAGATTCGCATAGTGGTCGAGTGCGCCGCCTTGGAAAGGCGGTATATCCGAAAGGGTATCGAGGGTTCGAATCCCTCATCTTCCGCCAACATACGCTCATGCTTCGGTTGGCAGGCCAAATAATCAATATCATGTAGTGAATCCGAATCTGGATTTTTTTGATTATTATTACCTCGGTCTATCCCTCCCTACAAATCTATTCTTACCCAATAGAAAACCGATCGCTCTCTCGATATTCTTTTCTACATGTATATCACTTTTTAAGCGAGCAATATATCTCACAATTTCCTTTTGCCCCGATGGAGACAATCCATCAAAAACTTTTTTTGCCACAGGGTTTGCATTCAATGCTTTTGTGAGTTTCGGATGTACAGGAATATTTCGTGGTTTTGGATCATACTCCACTGACACACGTATTGTGTGACCAATACGACGAGGAGAGTCAGCAAGCATACTCGTATTGATATAGAGTCTCCATTCACCGCGATACTTCACCAATGTCTGCTTATATTTTTTGCCATTCACTGTACCGCAAATCGGAATAGACCCCCTGTCTCGTCCTGCCTGAGTATATATATGTTGCAAAATTTTTACAGGAACATGTACATACGGATTGACTCCGATAATTTCAATTTGTGCAGTAAATACATCCATGTATATATTCTATTACTATAGATACCCGCCTCGACTGTGTATGTGTAGTCTACGCTTTCTTCACTCGTACACTCACTTTTCTAAAATCAGCAATAATTTCCATCACTGCATCCACCGTGTCGACGATTTGATACCATTCATCATCCTCATCAGCAATAGTCTCGAATCGATGTACAAAACTTTTTTTGATAAACGCATGTAGTGGTTCCCAATACTCATGCCCCACCAAAATGACCGGAACTTTTTCCATTTTCCCTGTCTGAATCAATGTCAAAATTTCAAATAACTGATGCAGAGTACCAAAGCCACCAGGAAAAAATACAAATGCTTTTGATGGTGCGGTGATAATTAATTTTCGAGTAAACGGAAATTGAAATCCGATTGATCGCTTCACATATGGATTAATACGTTCGCGTGATCCAAAACGCATATTAATTCCAATTGATTGTCCCCCTCGTTCAAAACATCCCTTATTTGCAGCTTCCATAATGCCGGCCCCTCCACCTGTCATAACAGAAAATCCCTGATCAGATAATCTGCCACCGAGATCATACGCTTTGCTATAAAATGATGATTCCTGACTGATGGTATTCGAGCCAAACACTGTCACATTCTCGATAATTCCTGTCAAAAAATCAAACCCTTCGACCAGCTCCGCCATAATGCGGAAAATCTTCCAATCTACACCTGGTCCACATTGAAAACTATCTGGTGAAAGCTCGCATACCGGACGAGCGTCTGCAGTCTGCTTGATACAAGCAAATGCATCATCAGCAGTATCGACCAATGACCAACTCTCAATCTCTGTCAGTGATGCACCACCTATCACACTTGCCTTTGATTTCAAAAAATCAATTAATGGTGTCCAAAAGGACGTACCCACCAGAATGATGGGCGATCTTCCCATTTTTCCCAATTCCATCAGATCGACAATTTCAAAAAATTCATCCATGGTACCAAATCCACCAGGAAATATCGCAAATGCATTTGCAGGACTCGTCAACATTACTTTTCGTGTAAAAAAGTAATAAAACGCGGTTGATTCATTCACGTAGGGATTAATTCGTTGTTCAAATGGAAGCTGAATATTCAAGCCTACTGATTTTCCCCCTGCTTCAAATGCACCCCTATTTGCTGCCTCCATAATACCCGGTCCTCCACCAGTAATCGTCGTGAATCCATGTGACCCGAGCAGGTGTCCTAATTTTCTTGCAATTTCATAGTGTTCGTCCCCTTCAGTATGTACATCATCAGTATTATTGATTCGAGCAGAACCTAGCACCGTAACTTCTTTTCCCATTTTTGAGAGGAATTGGTACCCTTCGACAAATTCCGCCATGATACGAAAAATTCTCCACGCTTCGCGGAAATCACCTGATTCATTAATCGCATGACTGTAATCAGTCGCCGTGCGTTTTTTTCTCAGATTTGACGTGTGCTTGGATTCAGACATAGATGACAGGAGACTATGGGTAATTAATCCAATCTTTTTTCAATTGCATGACCTACTTGCAATACACGCGCTTCTTCTAGGCGTGGTCCGATAATCTGTATACCTACAGGTAGTCCGCTCGCAGTCATCCCACCATTTACACTCAATGCAGGAACTCCCGCGACTGATGCCGGACTCACAAATACATCTGCAAGATACATGGCGAGTACGTCGCCTTTTTTCTCACCAATTCCAAATGCAGGAAATGGTGATGTCGGTGTAATCAACGCGTCTACCTGGGCAAAAGTGGTTTCAAAATCTTCGATAATTTTACTACGTACTTTTTGGGCTTTTCGATAATACGCATCATAATATCCGCTCGATAATGCGTAGGTACCAATCATAATACGACGTTTTACTTCATGTGGAAATCCACTTCCACGTGAATGTGCATACGTATCGTAGAGGGAATCAGCTTCTTTTTGCACGCCATATCGAATACCATCAATTCTACCCAAATTCGAACTATCTTCAGACGGTACAATAATATAGTACACAGGAATTGCATATTTGGTGTGTGGCAAACTCACTTCGACCAGCGTACAACCTGCTCGTTCGAGTTCTGTGATTCGTGCTTCTACGATTGCGCGAACTTCGGGATCCATTCCTTCGAGTTCCATATATTCTTTCGGGACTCCGATTCGCATACCCGCAATAGGTGCGTGTATCAATTCACTATATGCAGGTACCTGATCCTGCACAGTTGTCGCATCTTTTTCATCATACCCGGCCATCACTTCCATGAGATATGCAATATCTTCGACTGTCTGTGCGATAGGACCGACCGTATCGAGCGAACTCGCCATCGGCATAATGCCGTGACGAGAGTTGCGTCCATAACTCGGACGCAATCCTGCAACCCCACAGAGACTTGCGGGCTGACGAATCGATCCACCAGTATCTTCTCCAATTGAAAAAATACATTGTCCATCCGCGACTGATGCAGCAGACCCACCTGATGATCCTCCAGCAACTTTACGTGTATCATATGGATTTCTTACCGGACCATACATGGAATTCTCGTTACTCGCTCCGTGTCCGAATGCGTCACAATTTTGCTTACCGACCAATACTCCACCCGCTTCTTTGATTCTTCGAATTACGGTCGCATCATATGTCGGTACATAATTATCAAGAATTGTTGCAGAAGCAGTCGATCGGACCTCTGCAGTACAAATCGCATCTTTTACCCCAAAAGGGATTCCCGTCAGCATACCTGCTTCTCCTCGCGCAATCATCTCGTCTGCACGCGCAGCCGCTTCACGCGCAGAAGCATGTGTAATCGTAATAAACGCATTAATGTCTTTATTTCGTTCTTCGATTTTTGAAAGACACGCATCGGTCAACTCACGCGAAGAAAACTCTTTGCTCATGAGTCCTGTATGTGCTTGTTTGATACTTAATTTTCCAAGTTCGGTCGACATATCTATTACTGATCTTCAAATACTCTTGGCACTGAGAGCATATTTTTTTCTGCATGAGGAAAAAGCCCAATAATTTTTGCGCGTGTTTCTTCATCAGTTTTTTCTATTATATCTTCTCTCGTCACATCAGTCAGACCAGTTACTTGTATCGTCGGCTCCACGCCTTCGGTATCCACTTCATTCAGCATATCAACATATGACAATACAACTGAGAGTTCTTCAGCATAACTTGTCTCTTCTTCTGGTGTGAGAGACAATCGGGCAAGCTGCGCGATTCCTCTGATATCTTCACGGGTGAGTGACATATACAGCCTAGTGTATCAGAAAATCTGTACACTCTGCAACCACCCAGAACCACCCTCCTGCTATTGACTTTTTCCAATATATTCCCTACACTCCTACCCACTGGTCTGTAGGGATTATTTTTACACGCGAAGGCCTCCCCGTCTCTGGCGGTAACGACATATTCCTCAGACCAGTTCCTACATACTACACTACTCGGCTTATCGCCGATTTTTTGTATTATACCAGTACTGTAGTATTGACTTTTTTGCACTTTTTAGTATACTTGACCCCGAACTGGTCTGGTACGGCTTTTTACGCCTCTTTGCACATGGGTGGCGTAGACGTTCAGCGCACCACTTTCATACCACCTCGGTGAGTCGAACCAGACCAGTTCACCTCACTCTTTATTGCGAGAGTTTTTTTATTTTTGGGCGAGTAATGTACGGAATGCCTCCTCATCAAGTATTATGACTCCGAGCTCCTCAGCTTTGCGTAATTTGCTTCCAGCCTCCGCTCCAGCGACCACATAATCAGTCTTTTTACTCACTGACCCTGAGACATGTCCCCCTAATCGACGGATCTGTTCAGTCGCTTCATCTCGAGACCAGGTACTCAGTGTACCAGTCAATACGAATGTTTTCCCACTCAATGCGTGTGAAATACGCGTTGCACTAGAATCTGGGTATATAATACGTACACCACGATTGAGCAATTCAGTCACATGCTTTCTCTCACGCGCGTCGGCGCAAAACTCTATAATTGAATCCGCAACTCGGGGACCGATATCCTCGACAGCCTCCAATTCTTCTCTCGACGCATGTAGTAATGTTTCGAGTGATGGAAATTTCTGCGCGAGTCTGAGCGCGGTTTCTTCTCCTACATGTCTAATACCGAGTGCAATAATAAAACGCTCAAATGTGACATTTTTTGATTTTTCAATCGCTGCAATCAAATTTTCAGCTGATTTTTCTCCAAATTTTTCAAGTGTGACTAATTCATCTTTCTCAAGTGCAAAGATGTCAGCTGCCTCTGCAATCAATTGTTCATCCATCAATTTTTCGACAATCTTGTCTCCCAATCCTTCAATATCAAAAGCGTGTTTACTCGCAAAATGAATGATCCGTTCGCGTTCCTGAGCAAAACATCGAGCATTCGAACAAAATAATGCAGCTGACTTACCCTGCTTTTTATCAATAATTTCTCGTTTCTGAACGAAAGAGCCACATATCGGACATTTTCTTGGTACCACAACTTTCTTCTCATTTCCGGTACGAAGTTTATCCAACACACGAATCACTTTCGGAATAATATCCCCGGCTTTTTCCACGACCACTGTGTCGCCAATTCTCACTCCGAGACGATCGATTTCTTCGAAATTATGCAGTGTCGCGTGAGTGACTGTCGTACCTGCCAATTGCACTGGTGCAAGTAATGCGACAGGTGTCAGTGCACCAGTCCTCCCTACCTG
Organism: Candidatus Magasanikiibacteriota bacterium; assembly: GCA_052033375.1. Taxonomy (GTDB): domain Bacteria; phylum Patescibacteriota; class Patescibacteriia; order Magasanikbacterales; family UBA922; genus UBA922. Next base: position 9,657 of record JBPOJQ010000017.1, on the reverse strand, counting down.
CACATAGATATCCTCGATTACGGTTGTCCCCTGCTCCGCAGGAAATTTCAATGCGATCGCCCAGCGCGGTGCTTTCCCCGTATACCCGAGAGCATCTTGATATTTCTTTTGGTTTACTTTGACCACAATTCCATCTATCCAATATGGTAATTCTTTCTTTTTTTTCTGCCACTCTTTCCATATTGCAATAATTTCCGCATGCGTGTTTGCTTCTTTCCAATGCGCATCAGTAGTAAATCCGAGATGAGCTAATTTTTTTAATTCATCTGATTGTGTTTTAGGTGCGTCTCCGAGAGAAATATCATACGCAGTGAATGAAAGTTTTCGTTTTTCAACAATACTTGAATCAAGCTGACGAATCGTTCCTGCGGTCGCATTTCTCGGATTTGCGAATAGTGGCTCATCACTTGCCACGCGCTCCTCATTCAGCCGGGCAAATTGCGCAACATTCATCCACACTTCTCCTTCTGCGACGAGGTCTATTTTCTCGGTGAGTACCAGAGGCACGGTGTGTATTGTCTTAATATTCTGTGTCACATCCTCACCTACGACTCCATTTCCACGAGTTGCCGCCGTATTCAAAATACCGTTTTCATACGTTAGCACCATATGGAGCCCATCAATTTTGAGTTCACATACATACGACAAATCATCCGGACGCTGCCCCAATTCTTTGATAAGTATTTTTTCAATACGCAATTGCCATTCAGAAATATCACTCTCAGTAAATGCATCATTAAATGACCACTGGGGAACTTTGTGGGTAATTTTTTCAAATTTATCAAGTACTGTGCCCGCGACACGCTGTGTCGGTGAATCAGGTGTTATGAGTTCCGGATATTCTGTTTCGAGCTTTCTTAATTCATGCATGAGTGGATCATACATAGCATCGGTAACTTCAGGATCATTCAATACATGATACCGGTGACGAAGTTCATTAATTTGTGCTCGAAGTTTTTGGGCTCGTTTTTCTTGAGTATTCATACTATGAAAAAACTATATATCGATACCATTCGACAAGTGGTTGACCCCACAGCAACGCAATGATCGTACCAATCATCAGAAATGTACCAAACGCAATTTGATCTTTTCTATTTTTTTTCTTCAATAATAATAATGAGAGCGCATATGACGCACCTACAATATAGGCGATACCTAATGCGAGAATCGTCTTACTCAGCCCAAGCGAAGCACCCATAAAAAAACCAATCATGCTATCTCCTCCACCAATCCACGCGCCTTTTGAAACTACATATTGAAATGTAAACCACCCCACACCAACAATGATCCCATAGACAAGTGTTTTCCACTCAGAAGGGACACCAATCAGATAGAGTACACCGACCACTACCCCGGCACCAATCGTCACCCCTGGATGAACCTCGAGGTACAGTGCATCATACGTAAATATGAATACCGCAGCCGATACGATAATCCAATCGCGGATAATATATAATTCAGGAAGCGAGGAATACGTGAGATGTGTATATAGCGTGAGTACAAATAACACTGTAGTAGCCAATTCAATCAATAGATAGCGTAGAGGAATTTTTTTTTCACAACTTCTACAGACCCCCCGTACACAGACAAAACTGATTATCGGTATCAACTCAAACCAGGCAAGATTTTTTTTGCAATGTGTACAACTCGATCTTCCAAACACAATGGACTTCTTCTCACGAAGACGGTATACAAGCATGGTAATAAAACTACCGATGCTTGCACCTCCTACACCCGCTAACATATACCAGACAATTAGTTCCATAGTACTAAAAAGTATATCATACGGATAAACAAAAACCAGTCCTCCACATCGGAGAACTGGTTTTTTCTTCTATACAAAACTGATTATTGTCCAGCCATTCCTGATGGTGTAGCAGTGAGTGTTCCTGCTGCAAATCCACCTGCTCCTGCCTGCAATGTCGCAGTAATCGTATATGTACTGGTACTTCCAACGTAACTATAGAATTCTCCTGCAGTCGGACCCTCTGGTACGAGACCCATATATGGAGTAGCGCATCCAGCGGTAGTAAATCCAGTTGCATTCAAACATGCGTAGTTGGTATCTCCCAAATTAACAGCTGAACCAGCTGCTGGATATGAGTTCTGATCGGTATAGTAAAGCTCAAGTGCTGTCTGAATTTGTTTGATATCAGACAAACGTTTTGCATCATTTGCCTTCTGTCGAGCTGAACTAAGCGCAACTACTGCGAGTGTTGAAAGTAAACCAATAATTGCAATTACAACGAGTAATTCAATTAAGGTAAAACCTTTTCTGTTCATAATGTCTCACCCCCTTCCCCAATATGAACCATAACTATAGTGCTAGTTATTTTATTTTTAAAATCGACTTCACTTTCCCAACAGCTTCTGAAGGTTTTGTGTGTGCCTTGATCAAATAATCAATCGCACCCATCTCAAGCCCTCGCTCTACATCATCTTTTTGTCCCAAATTAGTCAATAGAACAACCGGTATTTTCTTTGTCGATTCATTTTTCTTGAGTTCTTCCAATACTGCAAACCCATCGAGTTTGGGCATCAGAATATCAAGTAAAATAATGTCAGGGTTCTTCTTTTGTGCTAAATCAAGACCAATTTCACCATTTTCAGCAAGTATTACCTTGAATTTCTCCATTTCAAACTTTGTCTTGTATATATTCGCTAAAAAACTATCGTCCTCCACCAATAATACATTCGCCATTGTATCAGCCATAGAATATCAGATAAAAAGGATACAAGAAGTATATCAGAACGTGGTTCTTTTCCCAATTACAACTGTGGATAGATTATCCATAATACTCCACTCAAAAATGTCGCAATGCAAGTCCAATCGATACTGCCATACGCGAACCGATATCACGGAGTACCGGTTTCAATCCTGATTGATAAATCACCCGTGCCCACGGATCTCCCACAAACACTTTCATCGGAAACACTTCTGCGAGGTATGATGCTATTGGTGCAAATAATGCACCACCACCAGACAGAATTATTTTTTCTGGAGTTTTCCCTTCATTTCCTGTTTGTTGTAAATATAAATCAAAACTATATTGAATTTCTTTTGCCAATGGATCAAAAAAAGACATAAACCGATCATAGGGCATAGCACCCCCCACACGTGATACATCTTTTTTGATCTGACCGACTAGTGACCGGTCGACTCCTAGACGCTCGGATAAAATTTCATCAATCGTATTTCCACCCAAATGGAGACTACGATGCGTCATAGGTAGCCCATTTTCGATAATAAAGAAATTGGTTCGTTCAGCCCCAATATCCACCACCATGGAGACAGTGGAGTCTTTTCCAACGAGCGAACGCGCGAGTGCAAAGGCTTCGGTCTCCAATTCTTGCAATTCCAGACCTGCTTTATCAAAAATTGCCGTATAAAACGCAACCAGAGCTTTGGGAGCCGCAGTCACAAGCAGTGCGGTATATTTTTTCTTCGCACCCTCTTTTGCGGGAACTTTCTGATAGACAATCTGCATTTCTGTAGCTGGTCGCGAAATCATCTTGCTGATTTCAGCCTCGACAATACGTGGAAGCTCTTTTTCTTCAATGTCTGGTAGATTGAGCATTGCATGAAATACATATGACACTGGCAGACTCGATGTAACCTGCTTTCCTTCGACACGAGCTTGTTTTACCAATGCTTTCAATAAATCGGCATATACTCCGATTCTTCCTTCATTTACAATAAAATCTCTAATTGATTCTGGTGCAATCGCAGAAGATTTCTGATCCATTGGTGATGGAATTGGATTTTTCTTATATACAGTATTCAGTGCTGCTTGCGGAATGTGTACATCTAATTCTTTATCCAAAATACCATACGTCCACAATTGAGGACGTCCTTTATTTTTTCTCAATTCCACAAGTTTGATGCCATGCGCACCAATATCTACACCAATATATGATTCTTGTTTTGCAAATAATCCCATAGTGTCCATAGTATAGCATACACGGCTATCCATTGACCAGAAATATGTGGAGTAATAAAGAGAAACAATAATTTTTCTTATTCATTAGTCAGAGATATCTCAATGTGACGCGGTGAGCACATACTTTGTATCATCAATGACTGCGTGAATATCACCCTGTTTGTCAGTTCTCCATAATGTACTTGATACACGATTGAGTCGCTTCTCCACACGCCTACTCGGATGCCCATATGTATTATCTTTTCCCGCTGAAGCGATAGAATCTTTCGGTGTCACGTATTCCAAAAAATTTTCACTCGAAGAACTATCACTCCCATGATGCCCTAATTTCAGAATATCCACGTCCATATCCTCACCATACGTTTCCACCAGATATGTTTCCAATGGTGCTTCTGCATCTGCCATTAATAAAATCGACGTATTACCATGTATCATCTTCATGACAATCGACGTATTATTTGATCCGACATCTTTTGCGTTCCCGGGAATTTTTGGATCACGTGCGATTTCATGGTCGGGATATAAAAACTGCACCGTAGTCGTGGCTATATTCCACTCAGTCAACTCTGTAATTTCCACATATTCACCTTCTCTTCTCGCTGCAGTATCAAAAGACTGCCACATATTGCTGTCTTGCTTTTTGAGTCCATTATATACAACATGCTTTACATCAAACCTACTCAGTACCTCCTCACATCCGCCATAATGATCCAAATCTGGATGAGTAATTACAAGATAATCAAGCGTCCTGTCTTTCCAGCTCATTACACGACCCAATGCCTCGAGGATACGTGCATCTATTGCGCAATCAATCAACATATCTTCACCATTTCCAAACTCAACATATGTTGCGTCACCCTGTCCAATATCAAGAAATGTAATCTGTAGAATATTTTCAGCCCCCTCTTTGAACCCTCCAACTTGCGGATCATTATTTTTCGGTATCCTATATACATACGTCACTGCTACTACGAGGCTTAATACCACTAGATAAAATACATATTTCATACTTTTTGTATATTATTTAATCTGTACATTGACACAATCAATGCTATATATAATAACACCATACTGGCTGGATGTATCCTCACTTCAATTGAAGCGAATGGAAGATACGCAAAAAATCGTACTACGCGTATGATATATTCCATACCCATATAGCCAAAAAATCCAAATACATGTGCCACCGATGCTGATATAAAACTCAATGCGACAGCGACAGCACCTACAATCATAATCCATGGGATACTCCAGAGTATAAGAATATTTACGAGTGGAGCAACAATTGAAAGACGCCCAAATTGGAATAAAATCAGTGGCAATGTTGTCACAATTGCAGAAAGTGTTGAAATAAATGAGTCTTTAATTCCAAACACACCAGGTAGTTTCTTCATATACCTCTCAAGTATAGGCGACATATATACCAACCCCATCGTTGCGAGAAACGAAAGCTGAAATCCTGCGTCCCATATCAATACAAATGGATTATGAATGGTCATGAGTACCGCAGTCAGTACTAATATATTTCCAATTGAACTATTTCGACCACCTTGTTTTGCAATCAACACTAGTACACCCATAATTCCCGCTCGCACGACTGACGCGCTTGCCCCAGTAAATATGACAAACAACATAATACCCGTGACGACTACCCAGAAAGCTTTTTTCCGCGGAAGGTATATTGTCTTGCACAATGCGATAAAGATGGTCGCGATAATCGTAATGTTATATCCTGAAATCGCCACAATATGTGTGACTCCGGTTATTGCAAATAAATCACTGAGCGATCCCAATCCACCGCGATAGCCGTACAGCAAACCTGCAACAAAACTAGCATATGGCTCATGCCAGATGTGTTCAATTTTATTTGCAAGTATTTTTTTGAATGAAAAAATAGTGGTATAAAATATATGTCCGTTCTTTTCTCCGGTCGAATTAATTTCTGGATTTTGACAGAGCGCATAGATATTCATACGTGAAAGATACCGATCATAGCGGAATGTTGTTCCATTTTCTTTATCTTCAATTGGTTCTGGTTTTTCTATCTCGCACTCAATTCTCAACTGTTCACCATATGCATAACGTGGGTACAGATCACTCTTCATATATACTTCACCACCTATTTCTATATCCCTATCGGTAAAATGTTCCACACGCACTCGATACCGCACACCATCCTGCCGAATATCTGGTTCAGATGAGACAAATCCGATAAATGAAACTTTTTTCTCTGCATACGTATGTATAAATTCAGAACTATCTGGAGGAAAAATAGTTTGATACCGGAGAAAGCCTAGTATCAAAAATAGTACACACAAAATTATAAAGCGGACGGTAGTATTATTTTTCCAAAGATAACACGCGACCACTAATACTCCTAAAATACTTACTAGATACCAGAAAGAAATAAATTTCTCAGTCAAAGAGATAACTGTCACACCCAATAGAAAACAAAAGCAGAGTACTAAAAATGTTTTGCTTTTTGAGCTTGTAATTTGTATGAAGCCCTCCTTGAGTTTCATAATACGATAGAACGCGGATAACACGGGTTTAACGGGTTTTCACTGATTTTCTTTCATTATCAAAAACTTTTCTCTTAAATTCAGGTCTTTGTCCAAAATTCAAAAGCAACCCTACTTCTATGTTGGTTGCTCGTAAATAGTTAATAAGTTGTGCTTCATGTTCTTCCCGCAAGCCTTCTGCAGCTTTTATTTCAAGTATCACTTTATTTTCAACCACAATATCTGCAAAATACTCTCCCACTCTCCTACCTAAATCAAAAACTTCAATTTTAACCTGACGTGTCGTGTAAAGATTATCTCTCTGCAGCTCATACATAAGTGCGTTCTCATAGACCTTTTCAAGAAATCCAAAACCTAGCCTATTATATACACTGTAATAAGCGACAATTATTTTTTTGGTTAGATGCTCCTCCTTTAGCATATAATCCGTGTAAACCCGTGTTATCCGTATAACCCGTGTTCCATTACATCAGATAACAATATTCAATATCTTCCCCGGCACGTAGATGACTTTTTTTGGTTTTTTTCCTTCAATCCATTTTGCAATCTGCTCTTGTTCTCCAGCCACCTTTATCACCATACTCTCTTCTGCATCTGGAGCAATCTCAATCATTCCTCTCACTTTTCCATTCACCTGTACTGCGAGTGTAATGGTATCTTCTATTAGTTTTGCTGCATCGTACTCTGGCCAGTCGGCATGGTGGATACTTCCGGTACCTTCAAATACTGCATGATACAGTTCTTCTGTGAGATGAACTGCAAACGGTGCCAATATTCTATTGAATCGTTCTAATAATGACTTTTGAATTTTATCGGCGCGGGTAAGCTCATTTACCGTAATCATCATTTCAGAAATTGCCGTATTGAATTGGAAATGAGCAATATCACTACCAACTTTTTTAATGGTTTTATTGATCAACTTTTCCTGAGATTCAATTTCTGTGTCCACTATTTCTTTTTCATACAATCTGATATAGCGCTGAAGAAATTTGTACACACCTTCAACTCCATTGGTATTCCATGCTGCAGACTGGGTAAATGGTCCGATGAACATTTCGTACAATCGGAAACTATCTGCGCCATACTTTGCAATTACATCATCAGGATTGATGACATTGTTCCATCGTTTACTCATTTTCCGTCCATCTTCAGCCATGATGAGCCCTACATTGATAAGTTTATGGAATGGCTCATCAGTTGATACTACTCCCTGGTCAAATAAAAACTTGTGCCAGAATCGAGCATAGATCAGGTGTCTTGTTGCATGTTCAGTTCCACCTACATACAAATCCACTCCATTCTCGCCCATCCAATATTTTTCTTTTTTTGGATCAACTAATTTCTTCGTATTCTTTGGATCAATATAGCGCAAATAATACCAGCTACTCCCTGCCCACTGAGGCATGGTATTGGTTTCTCGTTTTCCACTTGGAACATTCACCCAACTCTCTATTGAAGCAAGTGGAGATTCACCCGTTCCTGTAGGTTCGTAATGTTCAACTTTGGGGAGTTCAACGGGGAGTTCTTTGTCTGACACCACTTCAATAGATCCATCCTCTTTATGGATAAATGGAAATGGTTCACCCCAATATCTCTGGCGTGCAAATACCCAATCACGCAATTTGTATTGAATTTTTCTTTTTCCTTTCTTATTTTCTTCCAGCCATTGAATCATTTTTTCTTTGGCCTGTTTTGTCAAAAGACTATTCAAAAAATCAGAATTTGTTGAAATTCCCTCTTCTGTATAACATTCTGATTCAACTTGAATAATACCTGGTACGCCCGAAACACCGGTAGGTATATATTGGTAAGTAGAGTCAATTGGTGGCGGAACTACTACTTTTTTAATCTGTAAACCAAATTTCTTCGCAAATTCAAAATCACGCTCATCATGTGCTGGCACGGCCATGATCGCACCTGTTCCATATCCCATCATGACGTAATCTGCAATCCAAACAGGTAAAGATTCTCCAGTCACCGGATGTTCGACAAACACTCCCTGCAACACAACACCTGTTTTCTCTTTGGTAGCTTGGCGATCCACATCAGTCTTGGATTTTGTTTCATCAATATACGCTTCAATTTCGCCCCAATTTTTTATCTCTGACCGCAAATCATCAATCAACGGATGCTCAGGAGCCAAAACAATATACGTAGCACCAAATAACGTATCCGGTCTCGTAGTGAAAACGACAACTTCTTGGGGTTTTGAACTTTGAACTTTGAACTTAACCTCCGCCCCCTCACTTCTACCAATCCAATGCCTCTGCATATCCTTGATCGAGTCTTCCCAATCAAGTTTGTCTAATCCTTCGAGCAATCGATCTGCGTATTTGGTAATTTTTATGAGCCACTGACGAAGTTTTTTCTTTTCTACGACTGAACCACAGCGTTCGCATTTTCCGTCTTCCAAATCTTCCAGTGCCAGGCCAGTTTTACACGTAGGACACCAAATAATTGGTTCATATACTTCTTCCATGAGTCCTGCCTCAAACATTCGTGCAATACACCACTGAGTCCATTTGTAATATGCAGGATCAGTCGTATTGATTTCGCGACTCCAATCAAAATTGAATCCAATTTTTTCAAGTTGTGATTTGAATACTTCAATATTTTTTTCAACTGCAACTGATGGATGCACTTTATTCTTGATCGCATAATTCTCTGCAGGCAACCCAAAAGCGTCCCAGCCCATTGGATGGAGTACATTGAATCCATTCATTCGTTTGAACCGAGAATAGATGTCTGTTGCAATATAGCCTTTGGGATGTCCTACATGAAGCCCCGCTCCACTCGGGTATGGGAACATGTCGAGCACATAACACTTTGGTCTGTCAGTCGTATCTTCCACTCGGTAAATACCCTTCTCTTCCCAATACTTTCTCCACTTTTCTTCTATCTTTTTCGGATTATACATTTCCATAGAAACAATACTAATGTGATTCCTATATACTAGCCCAGGCACCTATTTTCTGCAACTTCTATACTTCCTCAAATTGAGGGCATAGTGTGTATGTGAATTTCTTCATCGTCTCGATGTGTGTTTACTTCTTTTTCTGTTTTCGTGAGCACCACCTTCTCTGCAATCACTCCTCCTACTCCTTGTGTCTTTTCACTTGAGAGATCAAATGTCTCAGATTGGTAGGTCTGGTAACCTTCTTTCTCAGCAGTCAGATAATACCTGCTTGGCCCGA
>JBPOJQ010000023.1:0-16664 GCA_052033375.1 Candidatus Magasanikiibacteriota bacterium | reverse complement strand
TCACGGGTAATACTACACTTGCTAATGCCACTTCAACCAACTTCTTCTCAACTGGTCTTCAGTTTACCAATCTCTCTGGTGCCAACATTACCTCAACCGCAAACCTTTCATTCGTAAGTTCAGTTGGCACAAGTCTCACTTCAACGAATATTTCATTTACAAATTTGAGTGGTACCAATGTAACTAGTACGAATTTAAGCGTAAGCGGTGCCACCACTCTTTCGAATGTTGCCTTTGCTAACGCTACTGGCACTGGCCAATTCCGAATTGCAACTTCAACTATCACTGGAGGTTTCTTCCAGACGGATCTTGCTACGTGTAATAACGATAACCAGACACTTGCGTATAATGCGACTACAGGAAAGTTTGAATGTGGAGATGATGACACCGGAGGCGCAGGACTTTCTATCAATACCCATCAGATAGCATTCGGTGCTCTCGACGGATCAGTCACTACCAGTGCTGCATTTACCTTCACTACTTCTACCGGAGTGCTTCTAGTACCAAGTATTTCTGCTACGAATGTTACTGGCACTAATATGTATCTTTCGGGTACGTATATGCAGTCTGCACTTGCAAATCCAACAGTTGTTGGATTGGTTTCTTCTACTAATTTGAATGGTATCCGCTCGGTAGCTGTGTCTGGTCGATATGCGTATACAGCGAATTACAGCGACAGTTCATTCCGTATCGTAGACATCTCGAATCCAACCGTTCCTACTATCGTTGGTGGTATTAAGGATGCGGTGAATTTAAATGGCCCTATTGATGTATTTGTCTCGGGGCATTATGCGTATGTAGCAAATAATGTTGGTAATTCACTTGCTATTATTGACATCTCTAATTCGTCAGCACCCACCATTATTGGCAGTGTTACTGATGCGAGTAGACTCAGTGGTATACGTTCTGTATATATATCTGGTCGATATGCGTATGTGGGCGCTACGAATGATAGTTCATTTCGTGTTATTGATATTTCAAATCCAGTTGCACCAACTATTGTTGGTGGTATTAAAGATGCAGTTAATCTAAATAGTATTTACGGGGTATATGTCTCCGGACGATATGCATATACCGCTAATGCTGCCGATAATTCATTGCGAATCATTGATATTTCAAATCCTGTTGCTCCGGTTATCGTCGGAGGTGTGGCGTCTAGTACTGCGCTTACTAGTGCGTACGCTGTGTCTGTCTCTGGCCGATATGCGTATGTAGTCAATGCGTCTGACGATTCACTTCGCATCATCGATATTTCAAGCTCAACTGCACCAACTATCGTAGGTGGTGTAGCCTCCAGTACCGCACTTAACCTGGTTACCAATCTGTTTGTTTCCGGCCGATATGCGTATGTAGCAGTTGATACCGACGACTCGTTTCGCATTATTGATATTTCAAGCTCGACCAATCCTACTATTGTCGGTGGTATTAAGGATACTAATCTTCTTAATGGCGCGTATGATGTGTTTGTCTCCGGCCGATATGCGTATGTGGCGAGTAGTGACACTGATGGATTGACTGTTATCGATCTCGGTGGTGTCGATACTCCTGTTGCAAATATCGGTGCTCTTCAGGTGAACACACTTAATGTTACTAATAATATGACTATCTCAAATGATGCGTATATTGGTAACGGACTTGTTGTAGGTGCTGGTGGAATTAAATCAGACGGTGGATTGACTATTACTGATCATTTCCTTGGTTCTGGAGCTACGAGCACTGAGGCATTGGTAGATATCCGATTATCTTCTTCCACTGATCCTGGTGCATTCCGTGGGTCTGCACTCCGAATCGTCACTGGAATGCCGTATGGAGCAAATGGCACCATCACCTCTACTGCAAAATTGTTTACGATTGTGACTAGTACTACCTCTGATGTAGAGCCAATATTTAGTATCGATAAACTTGGCTTTGTACAATCATATCGTGGGTTTATTTCGTACGATACGTACATGGGCCAGGAATTCAATTCTGAGATTGCGAATACAACTGCTGATGCTGCTACCTGGGGTGACAACGCAAGTTGGTTTGTAGATGAGGGTGTTTGTGCATTTAATGTGCTTGATAATGCTACGGGTGGATATGGAGGGTATCATCGTTCAAACAATGTGTCAGCGGGATCGCAGTGTTATTTGGGTATGGGCCTTGGTGCGGGTGATTTGACTACTTTTACTAAAGTAAATAGTCTCCCTACATTTCTTGCGAAAGTTCGTCCGAGCACCTCTACTGCACTATTCCATACGTGGGTAGGGTTTATGATTGATGCAACAGCGTTGGTAACAGGCGCTGGTGCAACTACTTCTGCCGCTCAGAGTCCTACTACTGAAGGTATTTATTTTACCAATGCCTCAGGCACCACTTGGTCTGGACGTGTTGATCCTGCAGGTTCGGTTGCACCGACTACGCTTGCGTGTTCAGGTGCGACTATTAGTAATACTGATTGGGCATTATTGAAAATTGTAGTTGAATCGACTTCAACGGTGCGTTTTTATGTCGACCCTGGCATGTCTAATGGTATTAATTTTACGGATTGTGGGTCGTCCAGTAGTACACTGGTTACCAGTAATCTCGGAGTTGCTGCTGTCATGATGGCTTCATCAACGAGTCAAATGAATCTTGAAGTCGATTATGTCCGTGTGTGGAGTGATGATCCTGTTACTGCAGGACCGGTAAACACCGAACAAAATCAAAGTGCGGAAGTCGATACTCGGGTATTTGACCCGGTAACGAGTGCTGACATTGCAGAGACGTATCTCAAGACTGGTGATGGTCCTTATGAATCCGGTGATTTGGTTGCTTTTGACGAAGGAAATGGTGGCAATACTATTGCTGTAAGAAAAACGAATAGACGATATGATGATCAAGTAATGGGTATTATTACCTATTCACCACACACTGTGCTTGGCTCTGAAACATCGAGTACTGTCCGCGTTGCGCTCACGGGCCGAGTTCCTGTCAAAGTCTCTTTTGAAAATGGTCCGATTTTGCCTGGTGACCCATTGACTGCTGCATCAATTCCTGGATATGCAATGAAAGCTACCAAGGCTTCAAAAATTGTCGGGTATGCTGTTGAAGGAGCTTCTTCTACCTCTACCGCAACTCGTGGAGATTTTGGTGGACAAATTTTGGTCGCGTTATCACCTTCGACTTACGGCGGATCATTTGAACGAAGTGCATCATCGACTGCGACAGGTGAAGAATTGCTTGCAATGTTACTTAGTCAGCAAGCAGGACTCCCTTCTGGTCTGGCGATTACTGATGAAACCGAGCTTTTCGCTGATCGATTTATTGCGATGAGAGAAATCATCACTCCACGAGTCATTGCTGATGAAATATTCACCAAGAAATTAGTTTCGTTCCCTGATGAAGATATCGCTGTTATTCTTGACGGTGATTCACGATTGGTGGTGTCTGGTTCGGTGTCAGGAACTACTTCGACGATTTTCTCACTTGATACTCAGGGTAACGCATTCTTTGCAGGGCTTCTCACCGCTGATCGAATCAGCGCAAATCAAATTATTGGATTGGAAGTTCCAACGAGCACGCCATTTGATACACTCACCTTTGAAGAAGTGTTTGCGAATTTTGCTTCTTCTTCTCCAACTTTTGCAGGCCTACTAAGTGTGGGTGATGTATCGATTATGGGTGGACTTTCGGTCAGTATGACGTCTACGTTTACAGGTGTTCTGGCAGGTGCTATCAGTGTCGCTGATTTACAGAGTCCTGTTATTGATGATTTGCGTGTGATGATTGAGAGTTTATCGACTACCACACAGTCTGGGTTTGCTGGTATGGTGAGTACCACCGCCGACCATGCACTCCGTATTGCTTTGCTTGAAGATTCTCTTGTGTCATCGAGTGCTCGTATCGGTGAAATTGCTGGATTATTCAATAATACAAACTCATTTGATGGTCCTATTACTGCTCTACAAGGTCTATTTGTATCCACTATTTCTCCTCTCGATGGTTCTGATTTGATTTCCCTTACTCATGATACTATTTTCTTTGGTAGACCATACTTTACTGCAGATACCGGTGGGTTTGCGGTCGTGTCTGCTGGAGATAGGGAAGTCGCCGTGACATTTGAACGTGAATATTTGAATACACCAGTCGTTCAGGCATCGATTGCTTTTGATGCTACGACGACCGAGAGCTTTACGACGACTACGCTCGAAGACTATGTATTTACCCAGAATGTCCGTTATGTAGTCTTGAATGTTTCAGAGAATGGTTTTGTAATTCGATTAAATCAGGCGGCTCCGGTAGACATTACGTTTAATTGGTTGGCAATTGCAATACAAAATCCAGTATTGTTTAGGTCGACTTCTTCTACTCCTATACTTGATACACCTCCTCCTGATGAAGAAGTACCCACAGAAGATCCTATAGCTGATGAATCTCCGATTGAGCAGCCTCCGGCAGAAGAAGCTATAGTGCCCGATCCTCCTGAAGAACAAATTCAGACTGAAGAAACCCCTCCACCTGATACGCCAGAACAGGTGATTCTAGACCAAGTGTTACCGCCATCTGATAATCCTGTGCTAGGCGAGGGGGCATCTACCCCATAAGAATTTCTGTTGGGATATGCACTTTTCATTTTTTTTACCGTTTGGTATACTGGTGTCATTGGTATAAGGGCGCAGGATTCCTTATACATTTAGTTAATTATAATTGCTAGTTTCTATGGATGAGTCAAAACAAAAATTATTTATTACCGTGCTTGTGGTGTTTTCTCTAGTGTTAGTCGCAACAAATGTTTTTTTCTATCGTAAATTACAAGCAGCGCAAAATAATCCTCAAGCAAAAGCACAGGAAGAGATTCAAACACTTGTCGAAGAAGTTGGTAAATTGATGCTACTTCCAGATGAAGCACCGACGATTGCTACTGTAACTGATCCTGAACAGCTCAAAGGTCAACCTTTTTTCGTACAGGCTAAGACAGGTGATCGCGTATTGATTTATGCAGGTGCACGTAAAGCAATATTATATTCTCCATCTGAAAAAAGAATTATTGAAGTTGCTCCTCTGATCATTGGAGATGTGCCTTCGACCGCTACACCTGCGACTACTGAAACTCCTGCTTCTTCAAATACCGAACTTACTCCTGCACAATAATCAATTGCGTAATTTAAAAAAGAGTATAGAGAAGCCGGAGATTTGTAGGCACTTCCATTCTTCTATACTCTTTTTTCTTTTGTGTCTTGTATGCGTTTTTTGTGGGCATTTTTTCTGATACTGGTCCCTACTGTCGTGTTTACGGAAGCCTATACGTCTTCTAATTTTACATTACTTGATCCAGTAATTGTGGTTGAGGCTGGACGATCGTCATCGGTGAGTTTTGAATATTATTCGAGCACTGGGCAGAATGCTATTGGAGAATCATCTTCAGGGGAATTTACCTATCGCTCTGGTTTTTTGTATTTTCCCACTGTCTCCACTCCTATTGTATCCAGTAATTCAGGAAACGCTCAAGTTATTTTATCATGGACACCTGCTATTGCTGATGATCTTGGGTTTACTGTTGCAGGATACCAGGTCGGGCAATCGACTGTTTCTGGTGGTCCATACTCATTTACTACTGTTGGGGCAGTATTTACTTCTACTCGAACCGGTCTGAATAATAATACTACGTATTATTTTGTTATTCGTGCACTGGATACTTTTGGGAATGTAATTGCCACGTCGACACAGGTATCTGCAACTCCTGCAGGCACTACTACAGGTGGCGGAGGAGGCGGGGGTGGTGGCGGAGGAGTTTATACACCTCCGGCTAGCGCTACTGGAGTGACTTTTTCAGGACGCGCCTATCCTAATCGAGCAGTAACTCTTCTCAAAGATGGTCAGGTGGCAGTAACTACTATTGCAGGACCTGATGCACGCTTTGAAGTGGGTCTAACTGGGCTCTCAGCAGGAAGTTTTTTATTTGCGTTATATAGTGAAGATTCACGTAATGTACGGTCTGATTTGGTGACCATCCCTGTTTCATTGACTGCGGGTGCGACGACATATGTGAGTGGTATTTTTATTGCTCCGACTATTGAAGTTGATAAGCTAGAGGTAAAGCGTGGAGAAACTATTGCGATATTCGGACAGAGTGTTCCTGAGAGTGAAATTACTATTTCAGTACATTCGGGTGAAGAATTTTTAGTGAAGACGCCTTCGGATTCGAGTGGTGTGTATTTGTTGAACTTTGACACAACAAAGCTTGAATTTGGTGATCATGCTACGAAATCTAGGGCAACTGTGAGCACTGAAGTTTCTCCGTTCGGTAAATTAGCTAATTTTAAAGTAGGTGCAAAGACTGTATTGATGGGTGACACACGGTGTGGTAAAGCTGATATGAATTGTGACGGCAAAGTTAATCTAGTCGATTTTTCGATCGTTGCGTATTGGTATAAAAGACCGTTATCCTCGTCATTTACTGAGCTTGAAAAGATATATTTGAATGGTGATGGAAAAATTACGATTGTCGACTTCAGTATCATGGCGTATTATTGGACAGGCTAAACAAACTAGGCGATTATTGGTGGATAGGAAAAACTAACATAGTACAAGAATTATGAATACATTCAATAAGAGTTTTAAAAAAAGTATATTAGCCGGTCTATTTGTAGCGATTGTTTTTATTTTTCCTTGTTCAACATCGTATGCGGCTGAACTTTTTTTTGGTACCTCAGCGAGAGAAGTGGGAATAGGGCAGGTGTACGAGGTAGGTGTATTTGTGAATACTGGTGGCGAGCAATTGAATGCGTTTGAAGGGGAAATTGTCTTTCCTCCGGAGTCTGTTGAGTTTGTCGGAATTCGTGATGGAAATTCTATTATTAGTATGTGGGTCGAGTATCCGCATCTTTCAGATACATCATCAGGTCGAATTATTTTTTCTGGTATTTCCCCTGGAGGATATCGAGGAGAACAGGGGTATTTCTTTTCTGTATTATTTCGGATTATTAAGCCAGGTGAGATTACAATTGCATCAGTAGGTGAGCACATGCTTTTGAATGATGGGTTGGGTACCGAGGTTGCTCTGTCGCGAGCACCACTGACACTTCGTGCGACCGATACTACTTCTACTGTGGGTAGTTTTCTTTCGCCATACGATACTGAACCACCTGAATCATTCATTCCGACGATTGCACGATCGGTTGATCTATTCAATAATCGTTATTTTGTTGCATTTACTGCACAGGATAAGGGCTCTGGTATTTCGCACTACGAGATTGCTGAGGAACGTTATTTCCCCTGGAATCGATTTATTAGTCGTGACCCAGTGTATGTGTCTGGAAAGAGTCCGTATGAGCTCCGTGACCAGACATTGAGAAGTGTTGTTTTTGTTAAAGCGATTGATAACGCGGGCAATGAACAGGTAATTTCTATCGCACCCACAGGTATTCCGTGGTATGAGAAATATATGTTTTGGTGTATACTTGCTCTAATTATTCTGCTCGTGCCTATACTCCTCATCCGCCTGTATGGAGGAAAGAAAAAAAATCACTGAAATGAAGACAATCTTAATTTCAGTTAGTACTGCGTTGTTTTTTTTGTGTGCATTGTTCGTTGCACCTCTCAGAGTGGATGCTGCAACTGTCTCATTCTCACCTGCATCTGGTTCGTATGCTATTGGTCAGACGTTTTCAGTCGGTGTGTATGTAGGTAGTGCTGATCAGGCAATGAATGCCGCTTCGGGTGTTGTCTCTTTTTCTGAAGATACTCTCGAGGTAGTTTCTATATCAAAGAGTGGTTCAATCTTTAACTTGTGGGTACAAGACCCATCTTTTTCCAATTCAGCGGGGAGTGCTAATTTCGAGGGTATTGTCTACAATCCGGGATTTACGGGTACGGTCGGGAAAATACTTGCAATTACTTTTCGGGCAAAGGCTGAGGGAGCTGCGTTTGTTTCTTTTTCTTCCGCTGCAATTCTTGCGAATGATGGCTCGGGAACTAACATTCTCGAGGGAATGGGGAGGGCTAATTTTACAATTACTGGAGGGGCTGCTCCTGTCGAGGAAAAACCAGAAGAACCAAAAAGTCTGCTCCCTGGAGCTGTCCGAGTGACATCAGCTACTCATCCTGATTCAGAAAAATGGTTTTCTCATAATGACCCTGTATTTGAATGGTCTCTTGGAAGTGGTGTGAGTGGTGTTAGTTTTTCAGTTACCCAGGATCCTCACACGGATCCAGGTACTATTACAGGTGGAAAAATGACCTCGAAGACGTATACTGATCTTGCAGATGGTATATGGTATTTTCATATTCGTGCACAGAATGCTGAAGGGTGGGGACCAGTGACACATTTTCGTTTTAATATTGATACACAGAAACCAACTGATTTTACTCTCAAGGAGATAACTACCACGTCCACGTATCAGACCGGTCAATTTATTTTCACTGCAGCGGATACACTGTCTGGTATCGATAGATATGAAGTCCAGATTGACAGCATGGACATACATACATGGATTGATGATGGTACACATACGTATACAACGTCGATACTTTCACCGGGTGGACACGTGCTTAATGCACGAGTCTTCGATAAAGCGGGGAATTATATAGAAAGTTCGATTTCGTTTGAAATTTTTCCAGGCACAGCATTGCCAGTATCTGGAGAAGGGGAGGCTGTCCGTGCGCCGATGCCACTCTTATTTCTTATCGGTATAGGTGTATTCTTCTTTCTTTTTTGTGTCTTCCTTATATTACTTATCTTGTATTTTTGGTATAAATACAGATATGTTAAGGAGCACTTCAATGATAGTCCTGGATTATCTGCAGCTGATGTTGAAGAAGCCTTACATAAAACTTTTGCGATATTGAGAGGTAAAGTTGAAGAATATTCACTTTTGGTAAAGAAGACGCGTCTTAAGAAGAAAATCGATGATAATGAACTTCTTGATGAAGAGGCTCGAATTTTGTCTGATTTCAAGAAGTATCTCGACAGTGCTGAGAAAATAATGAAAAAGCATATTAAAAAATAAGTTGTAGTTTTAGAATTATGAAATTTCGTCGATCTATACTCATCGTATTCCTTATCGGTATAGATTTGTTGTGCATGAGTATCTTGGTAGCAAATATTCTCGTCCTCTATTATCCGAGGGTTATATATACTGATATTCTCGAAGTTCCGACAAGTACGGTCTCAATAGTGTTGGGAGGAGGGATGAAAGCTCCTGGCATTATGAGTGATATGCAGACAGATCGTGTGCTTCAGGCGGTTGCTTTGTACAAATCTGGAAAGACAGAGCGAATTATACTCTCAGGAGATGATGGCGCGCTTCGGAATGATGAAGTGACATATATGAGAGAGCGTGCGATTGCTGGGGGTGTTCCTTCAAGCTCGATTGATATCGATCCTCACGCATATCGGACATATCTCACGTGTTATCGTGCAAAACATGAATGGGAATTAGAAAAGATACTTGTGATTACACAAAATTTTCATTTACCACGAACCATGTATTTGTGTAATACTATGGGCATAGATACGATAGGACTTTCTGCAGATTTGAAAGAATACCGGGGTATGTGGAAGGCGCAGGCGAGAGAAGTGCTTGCCCGAGTAAAGGCTGTTTGGGAAGTGTTTGTGACCAAACCTCAAAAATAGCTGCATGCTGTAGGTTCCGGCCTGCAGGCGAAGGTCTTCCATCTGTGAATGAGCTCGAAGCCCCTCGGTGTACACCCAGGGGCTTCAGCATTTCTAGAGAATACATACGTAAAACAAAAACTCCCGACAAGCGGGAATTTTTTATTTTTGACACTTAGTTATTTGGTTCCGGGCACCCGTCCTGGGATTTCGAGTATCAAGTCATTACTGTATTCATCGCAAGATGTGCCTGTCCATGCGCATACACGGAAGTGCAAGTCTCCTGCAGGAAGGTTGTTCCAAGTTTTTTCACGATATGAAGCGTTTGTCTGGAACCAGAATCGATTGCTTTCAGGATAACTTGGGTTTTCTTCATTACCGACTACAATCATCCATTTTTTTGCATGTTCTACAACATCATCCGCTGGATTCCATTCAAGTCGTACTGAATATGGTCCAGTGACACTTCCGGTCAGGGCAATAGTTCCTTCTATTTTGTCACCATTTACTGCATTGTTTTCAGGTGAAGTAGAGTTTGTGGTATTACTATCTGTCGAAGGTGCTGGTTCGGCTTGACGTGCACAGCCCGACCCGATTAAGAGGAGTACACCGAGGATGACAGGCAATATTCGTAGACGCATAGTTTTTTTGTCTGTTTAAGAATAATGCTTAAGATTGTTCTAGTGTAGGGGGTTTTTGATATTTTGGCAAGGGGGGGATGAGTCGAAAGTCGGAAAGTCTATAAAGTCGAAAGGAAATGCAGGAATTTAATCCTTCAACTTCGCTCAGGACAAGTTTTGCGTAAATCCATATTAATCTGTCTAATTCAATGTTCTGGTTTGAAATCAAGTGATAACGAATTAATACAGTATCTTTTACCCGTAGGTCCTGGACCGTCGTCAAATACATGACCGAGATGACCTTTGCATGTGGCACACACTACTTCGGTTCGATGCATGCCGTGGCTATTATCTTCGATAAGTTCTACTGCACCAGAGTGCGCGAGATCAGAGAAGCTCGGCCAGCCAGTACCTGAATCAAATTTGGTTTCTGAAGAAAATAATTCTGATCCACACAGTGCGCAATTGTACATCCCTTTTTCTTTGTTATGCACGTATTTTCCAGAGAACGGTGCCTCGGTTCCTTTTTCGAGGAGAATGCCGCATTGTTGGGGTGTGAGGTGGGAGGTATCCATATTTGTAAAAGATTAAGAAATTAAACCTGTGTTTATCCGTGTTATCCGTGCAATCCGCGTTCTATTCTTATTCGTTTGATAGAACGCGGATGACACGGGTTTAACGGGTTTTCACGGATTGAATATTAAGTGCTCTTTTTCTTTTCTCGTCATTTTCTTTATTTCCATTTCTCGCTTGGTCGCTTTCGATCTATCTTTGTGTTTTTCGGTGTAGACGAGAGAGAAGGGGAGACGCGCTCGCACGTATGCCGAACCTTTACCACTTCTGTGCACTGCGAGACGTTTTTCCAGATCTTTTGCAATGCCGGTGTAGAGTGAGTTGTCCGCGCAACGAATGATGTAGAGAGTGTACATTTTTGAAAGTCAAAAGTAAAAAGATTTGATTATTTTTAGTATACCCTTTGTTTCTGTTTTTGCAAATTAGTATTATTGACAAAATACCTTTGTTAAGCTATAAATCAGACAAACAGCTGAAAAAATCAGCTGAGGAGGGAAACATGAGAAAGTGTACGTGTCAATGTACTTGTGGGGGCGAGCGAGAGGACGACGGTCCGGGCGTCCTCAACCTGATTGGCCTTTGTACCATCATTGGCCTCTTCTTCTTCATGTTCTGGATCATCAATGGGCAGCCTGAGTTTGGAGGTACGAATTTCTGGGTCGGGTTCTAGTCACATGTGTGCGGGTTTCGAAGTTCGGGATCCGCACGCATAGCTTCAAATTTTATATAGAAATAAAATCCTTGTAAGGATTTTTTTGTTTGACATAGAGATGAGTTTGTTTTACAGTACTTGTAGTAACCCCAGTTGTGGGGCACTTTGTATTTTTATGCAAGAAAAGATAGTTATCAAAGGAGCGAGGGAGCATAATCTCAAGAACATTTCACTTGAGCTTCCACGCAATAAAATGATTGTATTTACCGGACTGTCTGGATCAGGCAAGTCTTCGTTGGCATTTGATACGATTTTTGCCGAGGGACAGCGTCGCTATATCGAGAGTCTCTCTGCCTATGCACGACAGTTTCTCGGCGGCATGCAGAAGCCAGATGTAGATGAGATCGAGGGATTGTCTCCGGCAATTTCTATTGACCAGAAAGCGCATAGTGCGAATCCTCGTTCAACGGTTGCAACGATTACTGAAATCTATGACTATCTTCGTGTACTATTTGCGCGTATTGGAGAGCCGTTTTGTCCGCAGTGTGGAACGAAGATTGAGAAGATGACGACGGATGAAATCGTTGAAAGAATTCAGATAGAAGGAACAAAAAGCAAGGAACAAAAAGCAAAAAATACTAAAGGGTCAGAGCTTATTTTGTTTGCCCCTGTGGTACGCGGAAGGAAGGGTGAGTATTATCAGATGCTCTATGACATGTATAACTCGGGATATCTGGAAGTGCGAGTGGATGGGAAGATGAAGAGTCTGCGTGACCGAATAGTATTGTCAAAAAATACCAAACATACGATTGAAATTGTGGTAGATAAAATTCCACTGGTTGAAGTTGACCAACAGCGATTGGCTGAAGCGGTGGAATCTGCAGTGGATTTATCCAATGGTCTCGTGATTGCGTCGTTCAATAGTGCGGAAGAAGTGGTATATAGCACGGAGTATTCATGTCCGAATGATGGATTTGCGTTTCCAGAGATTGAACCACGATTGTTTAGTTTCAATAGTCCGTATGGATATTGTACTGCGTGCACAGGGCTGGGTACCAAAGAATTGTTTAGTGAAGAAGTGTGTACTGTGTGTCAGGGGAAACGATTGAATGATACTGCGCTTTCAGTCCGAGTTAATAATAAAAATATTTATGAGATTACCAGTCTCATGATTAGCGAAGCGAGAGATTTTTTTGCTGATCTTCGTACGACATTGTCTCCTCGAGTAATTGAGATTTCTACTGCTGCATTGAATGAAATTGATAATCGTCTGAAATTCATGTTTGATGTCGGGCTTCATTATCTCACGCTCAATCGTATGGCAGGTACACTGTCTGGCGGAGAGTCTCAGCGTATTCGATTGGCATCGCAAGTGGGGCAGCGTCTTGTCGGGGCATTATATGTGTTAGACGAACCAACGATTGGACTGCATCAGAAAGATAATGATCAATTGGTTTCAACACTTCGAAATCTCTGTGATGTCGGGAATACGATTATTGTTGTCGAGCATGATGAAGATACGATTATGGTGTCTGACTGGATTGTGGACATTGGTCCAGGTGCGGGAACGCATGGGGGACATGTAGTGTATTCGGGACCCTTATCCAGTCTGCTTAATAAGAAAAAACCAGAGAGTGTCGCGTATGGTAGTAAGACGTATGGATCAGTAGAAAAATCTCTTACAGGAAAATATTTGCGTGGAGAGCAGAAAATTTCGGTACCAGAAAACCGTAGAAAAGTGGACAATACTACTCCAAAGATAAAAATTAAAGGAGCACGGGAACATAATCTCAAAAATATTTCTGTTGAGATTCCGTTGAAACGATTAGTGTGTTTGACCGGAGTGTCTGGATCTGGAAAATCCACGCTTATGCATTCGATTCTCTATCGCTCGGTTGCAAATAAATTGAATCATACTCGGTACCATGTCGGAGAGCATGACGCAGTACTCAATACTGAGTATATTGATAAAATTATCAAGATTGATCAAAAACCGATTGGAAGAACACCACGAAGTAATCCAGCAACGTATACCAAGGCGTATGATCCAATTCGTGAAATTTTTGCCATGACTCCTGAAGCAAAAATCAGAGGATACAAAATCGGACGATTTAGTTTCAATGTGCCGGGTGGGCGATGTGAGAATTGTGAAGGAAAAGGATTGCTTGAAATCGAAATGCATTTTCTTCCGACAGTTTCTATTGTGTGTGATGTGTGCAAGGGGGCGAGATTCAATGCAGAGACACTTGCGATTCATTATAAAGGAAAAAATATTGCGGAAGTGCTGAATATGACGATTGAAGAGTCCCGGGAATTTTTCCAAGATGTGCCTCCGATTGCTGATAAGCTCAACATGCTTCACGAAGTAGGATTGGATTATCTCACCCTTGGACAATCTGCAAGCACACTTTCGGGTGGGGAAGCGCAGCGAATCAAATTATCGCGTGAATTGTCAAAGCGTGCGACGAGCAAAACGTTGTATTTGCTTGATGAACCGACTACTGGACTCCATTTTGATGATGTAAAAAAATTGATTGAAGTGTTGCAGAAGTTAACGTCACATGGGAACACGGTCATGATTATTGAGCATAATCTCGAAGTAATCAAATCTGCTGATTGGATTATTGATCTGGGTCCAGAAGGGGGAGATAAGGGTGGAAAGCTGATTGCGACTGGAACTCCAGAAGAGATTGCGCGGAAATCTGCCTCGAGTCATACAGGGTATTATTTGAAGAGAGTATTATCTACTTAATTTTGTGATAAGGTATATAAAAAATACGATTAAATAAGGATAGGTTCAGAAAAAAATGAAATTTGTGGTCTATCGAATTGATTGACAACTCTGTTATTTTATGACAGAGTTTTGTGTATGTGCCGTAATTCAGCGGTACCCGATTCAGGAGGGACAATGTCATGGAAGAGGGTGTCTATGTACTCCATCCACCTGCTCGTTTTCGTAGGGGACCGCGGCCCCATAACCTCGTCATCGGACAGGTGTCCGGGATGATCCACGGCGGAATCGCGGTGTTTCCCGTGGCTGACGGCCGAAAGGAGCTCATGCTCGCGTTCCTTCGTTCTCTCGAGAATGCGGATAGCGGTGATTGGAAGCGCAACTACTGGTTCAAGTTCACTGTCGTGTGTTTCGGCTGCATCTTGGAGCCGGGAGAGGGACTGGCCCGTAAGTTCGATGGGATCTCTCAGCTCCAGCAGCGTGGACTCCACTACATCCGCTGTCGCTTCGACCTCGATCGCGTTCCCGATCGTACGGTCACGATCGAGCTTCTTCCGGATGAGCCGCCTGATCCGTCGAAGGGGGTCACGTTCCGTACCTGCTGAATTCATCTGTCATGCGGACCCTCCACCTGTGCGTGGAGTGGTCCGTGTGATTCCCATCTATCACTTTGTAAGTGATTTTTTTGTTAACCAGATAAACCTTCCAGCGTCAGATAGGTATGTGCGTTTACAAGCGAAGCTCGTGGAATTGTGTTTAGCTTTTCTTCGGAGAGTAAAATAGGCACTTTGGTGACCACCCATCTTGAAAGTAATACGGAGTACCTTATCCGTACTTTTTGTAACCAAAAAGTACCAAAAACTTTCGGGGGTGAAAAAACTCGCCTCACTAAGATTAGTGTATGAATCTACTCTCGTAGCTCAGACAGTTTTCACCCCCGAACCCCCATTGGACTCTCATACCTTCATATAGTCACGAATGCTTGCGCTGGCGTAGCCAGCAGAACGAAACCGCCGGCACCAATCGGTGGTAGTTCATTATATAATGTATTTTTTCAATCGCACTTGTGTGTCATTGACTTTTTCTATATTTTTGGTACACTGTGCCACACTGTAGCAGCACTCACGCTGCCAGACTAGAGTGACTCCACCAACGGAGAATTACATGGGTTTGTTGCGTGTACCCCAGACGTACCACAATCGTCCGGGCATCACACTCGAGGATGTGAGGTTCAGGTGCGCCGATGATTTACGTACGTGTCGTCCGAGCGCCACCTTCGAGCTGCCGGTCGTATCGGGATCGGGCAAGAGTCGGGTCATGGTCGCGCACGGCGTCGATCGTGTCCTAGGAGAGGCACTCGTCTTCAATGTGGTCTTCGGGAATGGGTGCCTGAAGGGTGTTGACAGTAGGCTTGTCCCGCTCCAGGGCTTCTTCGACTTCAGTGACTCGTCGAACCTCGTGTACTTGATCTATTACGGTCCTTGAGACTGTGTGATCTAGTGTTCTGATGAGTGGGGAAGGTGTCCGGGCGGTGATTCATTTTCTTACGAGAAGTGATTCCTGCCCGGAGCCTGTTCATATCACTAAGAGAGTATGTCGTCCTCCAGTATGGAGGCGTTTTATTTTGTATTATTTTCTTGTTATACTGACTTGGTATGATTGCTTCTCATATACAAAATGTACTTACTACACTTCCCACTACTCCTGGGATTTATTTGTTTTATAATTCAGATAACACATTAGTTTATGTAGGAAAAGCAACGTCACTGAAGAGTAGGGTTAAGAGTTATTTTTTGAAACCCAAAACACCACGACCGATTGAGCAGATGATACATGAAGTCGCTACTATTACATATATTCAGACTGATTCAGTGCTTGAGGCAGTTATTTTGGAGGCGGTATATATCAAGAAATTCCAGCCTATCTATAATGTGGAAGGGAAGGATGACAAGAGTTGGAATTACATTATGATTACTGACGAGCCATATCCTCAGGTGTATACAATGCGGGAACATGAGTATGTACGTTTGGGTGCTGATGAAATTAAAAAAGATTTTTTGCACATTTCAGGACCTTATCCTGGATTGAATGGTAAGGTAACTATGAAATTACTTCGACGGCTATTCTATATCTCTACATGCACACCGAATTCGAAACGTCCATGTCTGTATCGTCAAATGGGGCAGTGTCTCGGTGTGTGTACGGGAGAAATTACAAGCCGTGACTATCGGAGAAAAGTTATCCGACCATTGATTACTTTTTTGTCAGGAGGAAAGAAAAAGCTTATTACATCTTTTGAAACTCAGATGGTGCGTGCTGCGCGTGCAGAGCAATTCGAAGAAGCGGCGCGTCTTCGTAATCAATTACATGCACTTACCCGTATTCAAGATATTGCCCTTATTAATAAAGATTTCTTTGCTGATTTGGAACCAAAAAAAGAAGATACAATACACATGCGAATTGAAGGATATGATATTTCTAATTTAGGAAAGACAGGAAAAGTGGGGAGTATGG
>JBPOJQ010000003.1:0-92230 GCA_052033375.1 Candidatus Magasanikiibacteriota bacterium | reverse complement strand
TCGGGCCAAGCAGGTATTATCTGACTGCTGAGAAAGAAGGTTACCAGACCTACCAATCTGAGACATTTGATCTCTCAAGTGAAAAGACACAAGGAGTAGGAGGAGTGATTGCAGAGAAGGTGGTGCTTCATTCGATCGATACTAATGCACAGGGTTAAAGAATGTAGGCTATTTTCTGAAAATAGTGATATATGCTATACTAATATCATCTATGAAATTGAACAGAAAAAAAATTGAACAGAAAAAAAATAGCGCGCGTGAACAAGCACACATATTATGGTTTGAAGAGATTAGAATTACAGACATTCCTCTCGTTGGTGGAAAAAATGCGTCCCTAGGGGAGATGTACACAGGACTCAGGTCAAAAAATATTGCAGTTCCTAATGGTTTTGCAATTACTGCAAAAGCGTACAGAGATTTTTTTGCTGCCCATGGTCTTGATAAGATAATCAAGAAAGAAATCAAAGGGTTGAATGTACTTAAAATCAAAGATTTAAATCGAGTAGGAAAAAAAATTCGTTCACTGATTGTCAATGCGGAATTTCCAGGAAGTTTAAAAAAAGAAATCATTGAAGCCTACGATTCATTGAAAAAGCAAGAAGGTGTTGCACACCTTTCCGTTGCTGTTCGATCGAGTGCTACTGCAGAAGATTTGCCCGATGCAAGTTTTGCGGGGCAGCAAGAAACATATCTAAATATTGAGGGCCATGATGAGCTTTTGACTGCGGTCAAAAAATGTATCGCATCACTCTTCACCGATCGTGCAATTTCCTATCGGGAAACAAAAGGGTTTGATCATTTGGCAGTGGCGCTCTCGGTGACTGTCCAAACGATGGTCCGATCAGATGTCGGAGTTTCAGGAGTCATGTTCACGATCGACACCGAATCTGGCTTTCCTGGGGTAGTGCTTATTAATGCGTCGTATGGACTTGGTGAATATGTAGTAAAAGGTCAGGTGACCCCCGATCAGTTTTATGTATTTAAAGAAGGGGTAAAAAAAGGAAAATCAGCAATTATTAGTAGAATTTTTGGTTCAAAAGAAGTGAAATTAGTGTATGGAAAACGTCTTACCACTCAAAATATTGTTCCAGCAGCTGATCGTCATCGATTATGTATTTCAGATGAAGATGTACTCACTCTTGCAAAATGGGGAATGGAAATTGAAAAATTTTATAACAAAGCTCAAGATATTGAATGGGCAAAAGACGGAATAACTGGAAAATTATTTATTGTTCAGGCACGTCCCGAAACAGTCCAATCTCAGGCTAATCATGCTGTGATTGAGTCATATGAGCTGAAAGAAAAAGGAAAATTAATTGCACGAGGTATTTCAATCGGACAAAAAATTGGCGCTGGTGTCGCGCGTATTATCAATGATCCTCGTGACATGAAGCTCTTTAAAAAAGGTGAGGTATTGGTGACACGTATTACTGATCCGGATTGGGAGCCAATTATGCGTCTCGCAAGTGCAATTGTCACTGAACAAGGTGGCAAAACGAGTCATGCAGCAATTGTATCCCGTGAATTAGGTGTACCGTGTGTAGTAGGAACGAAGCAAGCTAGAGCATTGATTAAAACTGGTGTAAAAGTAACAGTATCATGTGCTGAGAGTGAAGAGGGGCATATTTACAAAGGAATGCTTCCTTTTGAGGTGAAAAAAACAGCAATTACCGATATCGCGAAGACAAAGACAAAAATAATGATGAATGTGGGGGATCCTGATCATGCGTTTGCATTATCATATCTACCAAACGATGGAGTAGGTCTTGCGCGGGAAGAATTTATTTTCTCTAATTTTATTAGAATTCATCCGCAAGCACTACTTAATTTTGACAAACTGAAAGACAAAAAGGCAAAAAAGAAAATTGCGGAATTGACTGTAGGGTATAAGGATAAGCGTCAGTATGGAGTGGATAAACTTGCTGACGGTATTGCACGTATTGCCGCTGCGTTCTATCCTCGCGAGGTAATTGTGCGCTTATCTGATTTCAAAACCAATGAGTATGCTACGTTGATTGGTGGAGCAGAATTTGAGCCAAAAGAAGAAAATCCAATGATTGGTTGGCGTGGGGCATCTCGATACTATTCAGACGAATACAAAACAGCATTTGGTATTGAATGCGATGCATTGAAAAAAGTTCGCAGTGAATGGGGTTTGGATAATGTGATTGTCATGGTTCCTTTTTGCAGAACACCTGAAGAGGGAAAAAATGTGTTGAAAACCATGGCTGAATTTGGTTTAAAACAAGGCGAAGATTCGTTGAAAGTGTATGTCATGTGTGAAATCCCATCAAATGTCATTCTTGCGGAAGAATTTGCAAAAATTTTTGATGGGTTTAGTATTGGCTCAAATGATTTGACCCAGCTTACCTTGGGCGTGGATCGTGATTCAGCATTGGTGAGTCATGTATATGATGAAAAAAATGGCGCGGTCACCGCATTGATTACACAGGTAATTCGAGTAGCCCACAAGTACAAACGAAAAGTGGGAATTTGTGGCCAGGCACCTAGTGATTATCCTGAATTTGCTGAATTTTTGGTACGTGAGGGAATTGATAGTATTTCATTGAATCCTGATACTGTATTGGCTACGCGTGCGCGTATCGCAAAAACCGAGAAAAAGGTAGGGATACGCGGTGGATCCTCGACCAATCGAGCGTTTGTAGCGCTAGTTTGTGTGCTCGGGATGTGTGCTGCAAGTATGATACTTATTGGTGGTGGATGTGGAGCTATAAAGACTGAACAGAGCCAGAGAAATATTGGCATGGTAGAACCTACTGCCGCACAATTACGGACACAAGTAGAAGCACAGGCATTGCGTGATGCGGAAGAGCGAATTGAATCAAAACGTTCGACAATGACTGTATCATCTCTTGGTTCATTTAAACTAAGCTATCCGCAGTCATGGGGTGTGCAAGAGATTGGCGCGGCAGTACCCGGGTATGTTTTTTCTAAACCTGAATCAAAGACTCAAGTGGTGGTAGTAAAACAGAAAAAAAATACTCCATCGGGCACGTCTTCATCGAGAGGAAATGCGACCAATATATCAGCAGGTATTGTCGATCAGAGCGCAGATAGTTCGTATGTAGTAATTGGGGGAAATACATTTGAGGTAGAGTATCGAAAGACCGAAGACGGAACAGTACTAAGCGCGGTGCATGTACCGCTCGATGAGGAGGATGAACTATTTATATACGGCACACCAGGGGATGAATTCAATGATATTGTCGAGAGTCTTACCTTTACTGAGGAATCAGATACCACTGTGTCAACAGTACCAGATGCAGGAGAGGCGTGTATTCATGTCGTGCCAGAAGAGGGAAATAATGCAATAAGCTGTTATTAGAAGATAAATAAAAAACACTCAAAATTGAGTGTTTTTTTAATTGAAAAAAATGGCATACATTGGTATTCTATAGTATAGAGAACTATGAAATTTCGTTATATACATGGTGGGGTACGTGTGGCGCTGGTAGTAGCGATTCTTTTTTGTACTGTCATAAGTCCGGTGTATGGTTCGATCGAAGAACAAGAAGCATTGCAACAAGAACTGAAACATATTGAGTTGCAAATTGAAAAATTAGAAAAGGAGCTTGTTACAACCAAGGGTGAGAAAAAAACACTCACCACCAAGATTCAGCAATTAAAGCAGGAACAACACAAAATCAAACTTCAGATCCAAGCGACCGCACTACATATTAAAGATTTGGAAAATAAAATCAATGATACGGTGAGCGAAATAGAAAAAACTCAGCAAAAGAGTGATGAGTTGAAACACAATCTGGGAGTACTGCTCCGTGTGCTTTATCAGAGAAATCACGAAGCACACGCATTTCGATTGCTATTGCAAGGAAAATTAAGTGAGGCGATTGTTGAGGTGAGAAATTTGGAACGTTTATCTGATTCAATTGGTGAATTGCTTGATGATGCAAAAAAAATAAGAAAAGAACTAGAAGAACAAAAAGAAGTGTACGCTGCAGATCAAGATGATGCGAGCGAACTCATGAAACTAGCTGAAGCACAGGGGAATGCTCTTGTTGGCAAATTGGAAGAACAGGATAAATTATTAAAAGATACACAAGGTAAAGAAGAGAATTATCAAAGTATACTTGAAAATAACAAAAAACGCGCAACAGAAATCAAGAGTCGCATATATGAGTTGCTCGATGTGGGTACACAGATTACTTTTGGGGAAGCTGTGACGATCGCCACGTGGGTAGGTGGGCAGACGGGGGTCCCTGCATCATTGCAGCTCGCGATTTTGACTCAAGAATCAAATTTGGGAAAAAATGTTGGGACGTGTAATCGATTGGGTGACCCTCCGGAAAAAAGCTGGAAAGTGATTATGAAGCCAGAGCGCGACCAAGAGCCATTCAAAAAAATTACAACAGAGCTTGGCAAAGATCCGGATATTACACCAGTATCATGTCCTATGCGAAATAAAGATGGAAGCCAGCTCGGATGGGGAGGAGCTATGGGCCCTGCACAATTTATACCATCAACGTGGATGGGATACAAAGATAAAGTCTCAGCAATTACAGGAAGTGCTCCTGCAGACCCGTGGGACATCAGGGATGCATTCCTGGCCTCGGCATTGCTACTCAAAGCAAATGGCGCAGATGGTACACGTGATGGGAATTGGAAAGCCGCGATGCGTTATTTTTCAGGTGGAACCAATCCAAAATATAGTTTCTATGGGGATAATGTGATTGCAATGGCAGATAAGTACGAAGAAGATATTAAAGCGTTGGAATAGTTCACAACGAGAAGTAGAAATATAGTGGTGCGTTATTGTGAATTTTCTACTCACTCGCTATGAGCTGATTAAAATTGTTTCATAATCCACATTACTTCTTTGGGATACGTAGGAATTACTGTTCCGTTATAAAAATATAATTTTTTTTGAATTGAAGGAGTCGAGTACCATCGAGCGGTTTTTGGATTATCTCCACAGAGATTTTTTCCCACCTCCTGTATTGCTTCATCTATATCTTTGAAAGGGATTTGAGCACCGCCCCATCCAAACGGATTATTATACTGCATACGTTTTCCTCCTGTTGATTCACGGACTGCGATTGCAGGCAATAGTCGCCAATCCATGCCGCACCGATCTGCAACTGAGACAAATGTATCGCCGTATCCTGCGAGTGGCATGGAATATTTTTCAAAATATGCATCAATACGATCCGGGCGATCATCGGGAAAGATAGGTTGCGCGTATACGCGCGCGAGTATGTATATGAGTGATCCGAAAAGTATGCTGATACTGAGTATGATACTCATGAGGTGCCTGCGATAGTGCAAAAAAAGTGTTGGAAAAAGTGGCTGTTTTTTTGCAGAACGTTTTCTGTATGTACGCGTATTCTTTTTTTTCGACCGTGGCATATAGTGCGCAGAATTCAGATGTGTAGTAGAAAAATATAGTGTAGTATAACACAAAACACTCCGTGTGTGCGGAGTGTTGTGATATTGTGTGAGAAGTTATGATATTTTTCCCAGATTTAATTCTTCGGTAATACGAATTTGCTCGACAAATTCTGGCATATGGGACACGAGGATGATTGTGCCTTCATATTCATTGATAGCCTGCGCGATGACAGGGAGATGTCGGAAATTAATATGATTTGTAGGTTCATCGAGAATGAGGAGTCCTGGTTTTTGTAAGACAAAGCGTGCGTAGCAGAGGAGACCTTTCTGTCCTTCTGAGAGAGAACCTACTGTATTTTTCATAATATCAGAAGTCAAGAGAAATTGTGCGCCAGTAGCGTATATTTCTTGATTATCCGGGACACTCATCATTTCTGCTAACGATTCATATACTGTTGCGTCGAAATTGAGTCCAGAGAAATCTTGTCGGTAATATCCGATTTTTATTCCAGGAGCAATCGTCGCATGGTCTGCCGGATCAATTGCAAGCTCTCTCAAAAGGGTACTCTTTCCGACGCCATTAGGCCCTACAATCTGGAGTCTGTTTCCTTTCCATAATTTAATGTCTACGTGCTTGAGTACGCGTTCGTGATTAATAATTGCTCCGACACGTGAAATTGTCACGACTACTTCAGACCAGGACTGTGCGGGAATAGTAAAAGGACGAATTGTCTTATCATCGCGTTTTACGTCGACCATATTTTCTTCATCTTCTGTCACCTGATCTTTCAGTTTACTGGCGAGTTTACGCATTTTACCCCCCTTGTGTGCAAAGAAATTTACTTTGTCTTTTTTATCTTGTATGTTTTTTCGGAGTTGTGCGTTTTTTCGCTCTTCACGCTCAATCTGTGCTTTGATTTCTTCAATTACATCAAAATAGTTTCCTACGTACTGCTCAACTTTCTTAGTATGAAAATCCACGTTCAATACTCCATCGGTAAATGAATTCAAAAATGTTGCATCATGAGAAATAACGATGACTGTTCCTTCGTACATCATGAGAAATCCGGTGAGATGTGCAATACCGTCTGCATCCAGATTATTGGTGGGCTCATCAAGAAGTAGAATGTCTGGCTTTTGAATAAGCGCGTATGCGAGTAGCAGTCGCGCATGCTGTCCACCGGAGAGTTCTTTTATTTTCTTTTCAAGAGGCACCGAGAGATCGACAACAGCCAAAACATCAGCCACTAATTTTTCTAGAGTATACATATGTTCAGCAAACGCTGTTGCAAAGTATTCAAGAATTGTTAGATCGAAGAATTCTTTGGGCATAACCTGTAGCCCGATTGCAATCGTTGCGTTGTCTGTAATATGAATTGTGCCTGAATGTGGTCTGAGTGTGTCTGATGTTGTTGTTGAACCGGAAGCTCCTAAGATGAGTTTGAATATGGTACTTTTGCCTACGCCATTTTGTCCCATGATGGTTATCTTTGCATTTTTACGAATTGAAAAAGATGCCTCATCAAGGATTTTTTTATCATCAGTGTAGGAAAATGACACATTGTCAAAGCGCACAATGACATTACCGTGGTTCATAGAGAAAATAGTTCTAAAATAAATAACTCGCACATAGGAGTTATTCTGGTGGGAAGATTTTCAGTAATTCAGCACGCGTGCTGAATCTCGACTGAGTCGGAGTACTCTAACCAGTTGCTCACAAAATAAAACGCTTAGCGGGCTGGACGGGACTCGAACCCGCAACTTCTGCCGTGACAGGGCAGTGCTCTAACCAGTTGAACTACCAGCCCGCTAAGTTTTTTATCTATGAACCAATCAGGAAACTTGTGTGTGAGATAAACCTAATTCAGGAAAAAGGCAGGATAGCCAGCTTATTGTATATAAACAGTAAGCTGACTCTGACTTATTTTTTTGCTACAGCTTGTGCTTTGCGTACACGTTTCAGCTTTTTCTTGTCCCGTGTAACTTTGTCGAGCTTCCACTGTGCCTTCATTTTGTTTCTCATTTTTTTTCGCATTCCCATAGTAGATAGGAGATATTTTGAATTATAGAGAGTGTGAATGAAATATATAATACGTTTTTTTTGAGTATTTGTCAATATCTAAAAGAACGGGGGGCAAAACAAAAGACCCTTGGTGTGTCTGGCGCGACAATGGAGCGAAGGAGGGGGCGCTCCCGCCATCACCAAACACACAAAAGGTCTTTAATCTAGTGAGAATTTATAGTATCAAAACTGTGTTTGTGTGTCAAGTGAAATTTATTGGGATATAGAAAAAAATCCCCAGGAGTGGGGATTTTTTGTCTTTTAGGCAATTGTTTTTACGATTGCGGCGAAAATTTGTGGATGTTTTTCAGCGATTTGTGCAAGTACTTTTCGATCAAGTACAATTCCATGTTTTTTCAATCCACCCATGAATGCACTGTAGGACATTCCGTGTTTGCGGATTTCAGCATTGATTTTTACTTGCCAAAGATTTCGTGTCGTACGTTTTTTATTTCGTCGATCGCGATATGCATGTGCTCCTGCTTTGGTATCTGCAGTTTTTGCAAGTTTCAATAGTTTTTTGCGACCGCCTTCAAATCCTTTTACACGTTTGAGAATATTTGAACGTCTCTTTGCGTGTCGCATTCCTCGTTTTACTCGTGGCATACTAGCTTAATAAGTCTCTAAAATTTAATTGGCAGCGTAAGGCAGTGCTTTCAGTACGGTGCGCTTGAGTGGGGTGGCTGTACCTCGATCTCGGCGTTTGTTTCTGCGTACACTTCCTGATTCTCGGGAATTAAAATGATCCTGACCGTCAGTACGTTTGAGGACCTTCATGCCATGCTTTTTTGATTTCTTGATTTGAAATCTTTTTGCTGTGGCCTTGTGTGTTTTGAGTTTAGGCATACAAATTCATTATGTGGGGGCTAGTATATAGTACTTTGCGTCTCTCGTCAAGAGGGTTATTTTCGTATGATGACAGCGGTCACTTTTTTCCCTTGGCGGGTAACTTCTTGTTCGAACTTTACCGGAACTGTCGGTTCGAGCTTTTTGATCATCGTATCGATCACTTCGGTGGCCAGGTCGCCACGGGCATTTTCTCGTCCTTTGAGCACTACCTCAAGTCTGACTTTATCCCCACGTAGAAGGAATTTTTCAGCCTGGTCGGCTTTGATAGTAAGATCATGATCGCTGATACGGATTGAGAGGCGCACTCCCTTGATTTCACTGGCACGTGAGTGTGCTTTTTGTTTGCGAGCTTCTTTCTCTTTTTGGTATTTAAATTCAGTAAAATCAATCAATTTTACTACCGGCGGTGTGCTTTTTGGATTGATTTCGACCAAATCGAGTTCTCGTTCTTCTGCGAGTGATAGTGCTTCCGCCGCACTCATTACATTAATTCGTTGCCCTTCCTCATCAAGAACCAAAACTTCTGGAGAATCAATTTCTCTATTTTTTCGATAGTGGGCCATCAGTGGCTTATCAGGTCTTTTTTTACGTGAAATTCGCATAAAGTTTAGTTAAAAGTCGAAAGTCATAAAGTCTATAAAGTCAGAGCCAGAGAAAGAATTTTAGACTTTCTACTTTGTGACTTGTGCGGCTATGCCGCGCAGTGGAGATGCCGGGAGTTGAACCCGGGTCTAGACGGGTTACCCCGATACTCTACATGTATATCGATGTTTGGTATTTCGTATGTGAATATGAAACATCGAAAAATATCGCATACTATCGCATGAATGATTCGGCGAACTCCCATGCGCATGGCGTTCTACCTACACTCGAGATAGGGTTGGCACCGCGTATCCGGTATCGAGTATCATGGGCGCGATGGCTGTAGGTATTAGGCTACAACAGGAGCAAAAGCTGGAAGACTGAAAGCTCGCGCTACAGTATTCTTAGCTCGCTCAAACAAGTTTGCACTTGTGGAATTGCCTGGGATTACAGAGACAGGCACTCTGACATGCATATACAAGATAACAGTTCCATCTATCGAAGCCTGTCATCCCCGTTTGGTAAGGAACAAGAAACAAGATACAAACAAATTGTAAAATGTGGGTTTGTTTTTTGTTTCTGGTGCCTTTTATTGTCTAATCATCTCTCCCGCGTTTCAATATTCTCTGGAGAGACCGTGCGCCTTCCCGTTCTTTTATGGTCCGACGTTTGTCATAGGTTTTTTTACCCTTGGCAATACCAATTTCAAGTTTAATCCGAGTGCCCATAGTATAGAGCGAAAGAGGTATGATTGTCAAGCCTTTTTCCTCGGTTTTTCCGCGTAAATAATTGATTTCTTTGGTATGTAGAAGTAATGTTCGGGTAACATCAGGCACATAATCTGGATTGGTGGCGTGGCGATATGCTGAAATATACATATGTACAATAGTTGCTTTGCCACCTCGGATTATTACAAAACTTCCGTCGAGCTTCGCACCACCTTGGCGTATTGATTTTACCTCGGCACCAGTCAATACCAAACCCGCCTCGAGTTTCTCAAGAATATCATAATCAAATCGTGCCTTTTTGTTTATTGCAAGTGTGGGCATAATCAATGCTCAGTATAGCTAATTTTTGCTATTTTGCAAGATGCGGGAGAAGTGTGTATACTTACTTACACTTTATAATACACTATTTCGAGTATATGGATACTGAATTTTCATCACCAAAAAAGAGATTCCCACTGATATGGGTGGGTGTCGCCATTATCTGTATTGTTGTAGTGGGAGTGGGGATATGGGTATTTCAGTCGTACACGGGGGGAAGATTATTGGACACATTTCAGTCACGAGAAGATCAGAATGACACCAGTACAATAGCTCCTCCGAGTGAAGAAGAAATTCGCGCACAATACGTAGATTCACTGGATAATATTGCGGGGGAAATTGAGAAAATGAGCGTAGCAAATCCCGTAGAGTTGGTTGGGGTCGTGGAAGAAAAATTAATGGATGTGAGAGTTCCGGGTGAACGGAGAGATGTATTTATCCGCACATTTCTCGCTATTGGGAAATTAAAAAATGCATCTGAAACGCAAGATACGATTAAAATAAAAATTCTGGAATTGATTAATTCATTGCGTGCCTCGGCATAACGTTATGCATAAAACGTTTACCATCAAAATTATCTCGTGGCTCTTACCATGCCTCGTGCTTCTGGCTATTTTACTTTTCCCCAAATCTATAGTTGCGCTAAGTGCGAGTGGAATATGGTTCGGGTATATGGCGTATGTGGCAATTGTGTACCGTAGCCAAATATATGAGTTGTTGACACAGGTGTTTACCATGTTTTCATTTTTGTGGCTACTATTCTTGGTAGAATCGACCACTCTAAGATGGTTCTTGGTGGGAGTGTCTGTATTTATTTTTTTCTTTTTGATTTGGATGAGTTCGGAGCTTACTGGACGATTGGTGCATATTCAAGAAAAACCACTTCGGCGTATGCGCATGATGATTCATGTATTCAATATGTATGCGGGATGTCTCGCGTTATTTGCCATTAATATTTTTTTCCCCGCAATTCCTTTTGTAATGGTCGCATTGATTGGTGGGGTATATGGAGCAATTATTTCATTACTTATCTGGAAGTTATATTTCAAAGTACCGATTCGTGAATTTACATTGCCCTTGTTGGTAGTTGCTCTGGGGGTAGTAGAATTAATGTGGGCAGTATATTTGATGCCATTTGGCTATCTTGCACAAGGCTTTTTAGTCGTATGGTTGTGGTATATTGTGCAACTCCTGATCAGATTTCATCGAAGTACCCGAGGAATCGTCTGGAAAGAACAGATAGCTTTTTTATCAACGAATGCGGTATTATTTATTGCCGTGCTTGGATTTATTCGCTGGGTTTAATTTTATTTTTGTATGGCTACTACACAATTTCCGCCACATCTACCGCGTCCTGACAACAATGGATCACTTCATTCATGGACGCAGAGAATATATGTAGTGGGGGTGAGTGTTGTATTATCACTTGCAGCCGGAGTGGTCGGGGCACTGAGTGTGTTTGCCTGGATTATTCCAGGAGGATATGCCGATGGGGGAGTTCTCGTGTCACGTGGTCAGGGAAATCTGAGTGATACATTTTATACAGAACCTGAAATTTCGGTTATACGAAAAGTAAAGAATGTGACGACTGATGTCTTTTTGAAAAATTTGATTCCTGAGAGTGGGTATTATGGAGACAATGCATACGTGGGGAATGGGGTGATGCTTACCTCAAATGGATGGGGAGTCGTATACGCACCTCAATTAATGACTTCAGGTAGTGTAATCCCTAGTATCAGTGTACGTGATGTGCAGGGAATTTGGTATACACCAGACCTTGTTGTACCAGACAAGAAAAATGGATTGATATATTTCAAACTCACAGGAACTGAATTCTATGTCATGTCGTTTCCTGATTGGCGCTCACTTACTTCAGGAACAGATGTGTGGACTTATCGTGGACGGGAATGGCGAGGGCGAACCATCGGCGATATGGAAAAAATTTCAAAGGAATCCGTATTTATGGCGGTGGATGAGCGTATACGTTTTGTGCTCTCACCAATGAGTTCAGTGAATACTGGAGTCGTGCTTTCGGAAGCTGGAGAATTTATTGGATTTAGCGATGCGGATGGTGTACTGCACGATGCGTGGATTATCCAGTACTCTATTCAGCAGTTACTTGAATCAGGATCTTTGGAAAAAACTCCAATCGAATGGAGGGGCTCCATGGTCGAGACGATGGAAGAAGGAAAGATTATCAAAGGATTTGCAATCGATCAGGTAGGTGAATTCTCCAAATCAGAACTCAAACGAGGCGATATTATTCGTGCAATCAATAGTACGCCTGTCAGTGAAATGAATCTGTATCGTCTAGTACGAGAGACATCGTTAACAGCGACAATATGGAGAGATGGACGAGTTTTTGATATACTAATTAGCAATTAAGCATTGATTATCTGGAATAGTATGGATGTGCACTCACGGTGATAGCACAGATTCATCTATCTCAATCAATATTAAATCAGTTTAAAAAAAGTTATGGATATTACTACTCATTCGCCGATGATGCGTCTGGCGCGATCGAAAAAATTACTCATTGCGATCGGTATACTTTCTGGACTTATTGTGGGCGGGGTTACCCTTGCGTTTCCACTCAAATACCGTGCAGACGCACAGGTATACATTCTTTCTCAGGCAAGATTTGGAGTAGATCCGTACACAGTGGCAAAATCAGGTGAACGAATTGCGGAAAATTTGGTTCAAATCATGAAGACTGAAGATTTTTATGAAAAAGCAAAATCAGAAGCAAGCTATCTGGTAGATTGGAATTATTTTGAAAATCGAACATTGAGAGATCGAAAAAAACTCTGGGAGAAAACGATTGATCCGAGTGTTGTGTATGGTTCTAGTGTACTTACGGTGAGTGCATATCATGCAGATTCTGCACAGGCAATTGCGATTACAGGAGCTGCAGCAAGCGCGCTTGTGACAAAGGCAAGTGAATATGTAGGTGGAGATGTGTCAATCCGATTGGTGGGACGTCCGATTGCAACACAATTCCCTGTAAAACCAAATCCACTGGTAAACGCAGTGATTGGTGCGGGGATAGGAATGCTATGTGCAGCGTTACTATTACTTAGAAAGTAGTCATTAATTTTTTTCTATGTCTGGTCCGCTTTATTTCACTGATGACTATATCCGGAAATTATTGGCTCGCGAGTCGATCGTCCTCTCCGAGGAAGAAAGTCGGGTGTATATACCACGACTGACAGCATTGATAGAAGAAAAAATCGGTGGAGTGCTCATGGAGCGGCTCACTGATGAACAGCTGTCAGAATTTGAAAAATTGTTTTCAGACGCGAGTACCACCGGAGAGCAGTGGAAAATATTTTGGAATAGCCATATTCCAAATTTTTCTGATTTTGTGGATCAGGAACTTCGCGCTACAGTGTCGGAATTCAGAGAATTATTGAAAAAACATACCTGATATATGCCACAGATTAGAGATTTCGGTGTGCGCAAATCAGCACTGCATGAAGCGGATGTGCTTCTTGGTGAGTACGAAGAGTTAATGGTAGAAATAAAAAATTTGAAAAAGAAAGCACTAGAGCTATATGCTGAAGTCGAAAAAAGTGAGAGTAAAACAGGAGTTGCTCGGACACTAAAAAAAATTTTAGAAATACCTGAATAAATTATTTTTTTAAATCTCTGTGTATGTCAACCACATCAAAAGAACAGTCCCCACAAGAGTGGAAAAAAACAAAGATGCCGAAGGGTCAGTCTGTTGCATCAGAAGAAGCTGTACAACAACAGAGTGGTCGTAGAGAAATTACCGGAAAAGTAGAGAAACATGCCGAGGTGTGGGAGCATGCAAAAAATTTGAGGGATAAAATAAAGAGATTGAAAGACAGGGTAAAGGACACTAAAGAAATAAAAGAAATAGACGAACTGTTGGAAAAGATACAGGATCATTTTTCTGAATTTCCAAAAGAGAGTATGCGATTGCAAGAGAGCGGGGAGGGTACGGCCAGAACACTGAGAGAACTCAAAGATCGGCGGAAAATTGCAGAATTGAAATTAGCTCGTTTGAATCAGCGCATGGTTCGTCTATTGGAGAAATTTGACCAACCTCTTGGAAAAGCATTTGCTCAGTATAGAGATTTCAAACCCGTTTTGGGTGTTGAACAAACCTCTGATTCTACTCAATCAGACGATAGTAGAGAAGAAACTGATGACGCTAATTATGATGACGCTAATTATGATGACGCAGAAGGAGAAGCACGTGACGAAAAAGTCGCTGAACGTCTAATGAGGGGGATGGGATTTAGTGATGAACTTGCCGGAGTCAAAGTGGAGGATACGAAGGCTGATCGTGGAGTGGGTGTACCAGACGTAAAGAGTGTTCAGTTACCAAAAGATTTTTCCGAACATGCGTTGGGTGATTCTGAAATTGGAGGAGTAAATATTATTAGTGCAGGAGAGAAAAAAAATTCAGAAGAAAAATTGAGAGGGTCTAAATTTGACGCAGACGAATATGCTGCAAGATGGGAACAGATACAGAAAAGTGGAGCATTGGACAGAGTTCGAGATTTAGAAAAAAATAATGCTGATGTGTGGGTCAAGCGTACGAGCGGTGAGTGGCAGAAGGGTAAGATTGTTGATATTCCAGGAACACGAGTGGTTGTTGAGTTTGTAGATACGGATGGGAAGAAAAAAGGAAAGGCCGTAGACACTAAAGAGTTTTTGAAGTGGCAAGATGAACGCGAAGATGCCATAGAAGTGCCCTTAGATCCGCCGTCGGAGGAAAAAGTAGGGTCTCATGAAGCGATTCCTGACTCTATTCAGATAACAGCAGGCAGAAAAACATATGAATTCGGCTGGCATGAGCAAGTAGTCTACACTACAGCAAAGGGTAAAAAGATTGAGTGTATTGTGCTTGGAAAATCAACGGATGAGAATAAGCCTGGGCTTATTTTGAAAGATCTTGAAAAAGGAAAAGTATTTGCGCTCGGTGCTGATGCGGTTGCGCAACGAGTGCATGTTTCTGGTGGTGAAACAGTTCCGCTAGGTGTGGAAAATAATGAGGCCAATTCTGTCCAATCTACTGAAGATGACGATATTTTTGGTCTGAAGGACCAACCAAGACAAGAAGAAACGAAATGGCCATCGAGTTATTATACACCAGAAGTGAATTCACTGGATGATACACGAGCGGGTGTGAGGAGGGAAGAAAAAGCTGTACTTGAAAAGAAAGAAAAGGAACGACGAGAAGCAGAACAGCACAAGGCGCAAGAATTGAGTGAATTATTGGGACAAGCTGGGAAGTCTACCGAAGATGGTAGTCTGTTTCTACGCACGGATGCAGATGAGAGAGGAGATAATAATCAGGAGATAATCGATAGGCTTGTAGCCGACGGATCGATTGAAAAAATTAACACGTTATTGAAAAATAAATCCGAGGTGTGGGTGCAGGAAAATGGCGCGTGGTACCATGGCGTGATACAGGATATGGTCGGAACACAGGTGGGTGTCGTGGCTACAGAAGAGAATGGCGAAAAGAAATATCTGTATGTGGATGCAGAAGAATTTTTAGGCATGCAAGATCGAGCAAAAAAGATGTTGAAATACAAAAAAGAGTTGGATCTCCCTTCAGTGATGGTGGACACAGAATTTCTTGCTCGTCCAGATACGATTATCAAAGGTGAAATCGTTACTCCTTCGACTGAGAGAAAGGTGGTGCCCGATGTCCCTCTGGTCAGTATTGATACTTCATTACCAGTACGTGAACGGAAAACATATCCAGAAGTTTCAGAAAAAAAAGCACTGCAG
Source organism: Candidatus Magasanikiibacteriota bacterium (assembly GCA_052033375.1). Lineage (GTDB taxonomy): Bacteria > Patescibacteriota > Patescibacteriia > Magasanikbacterales > UBA922 > UBA922. The sequence goes on along the minus strand of JBPOJQ010000003.1, from coordinate 76,555 downwards.
ATGATTCAGTCAGTCAGTGAAGAGTTTGAGAAAACATGGAAAGGAATGCGCATGATGACAACTGAAAAACAAAAGACTGGATGGCTCCAGAGTACGGAAGTGGAGCGAGAGATGACTGTCGTAGAAAAAAAGGAACAATTAGAAGCCTGGCTGGATATGGTGGAGCAGGCATTTGATTCACTCGACAAACAAAAATATGGGACACACATGGAAAAACCAGTACTCATGTGGTATCAGGCACAGGCATTAATTCGTAGATTAGAAAATGAACTTCGGTATATAGAAGAAACGAATACAAATGAAGAATTCGACAATGCACTAGAGGCTCTTGGTAGTACGGTCGATGCTGGACGAGCACGTCTGCGTGAAAAAAGAAGTAGTGAGAAAAAGTCTTGGATTGCACAATGGGCGATGAAAACTACTCTCGCTGCTCTAGGAGCTTTTGCAATTGGAAATGCAACAAATAATCGGATAGAAGATGTATCAGCGGTGAGTGAGCGATACGCAGAAACAGGTGAAAAAAAATATGAATTATACAGGGAAGAATCTACTGGTGACGCACAGAGAGATATGGTGGGTTTTGTGACTGACATAAACCGCATGATGACTGAATATGCGCTTTCGATAACACCCGTTGCCATTGATTCTCGACTCACTTCACAGATCAAGGATAAAATATCAGGGAAAGTTCCGGGTTTGGCTGGTGCAGAAATAGCGTCTGATGGAAAATCAGTAACACTGGTATTTGAGGATAATACGACAGCACAGAGTCGTCCAGAAAAAGTAACCAAGACCGGTAAGAAAAAGTGGGTGTTGACTGGGATTCCAAAAGAGGATGCAAGATACGGTGCACGTGTAGTTACTGAATTGCGAGAAACATTGGGAGATGTGAAAAAAAAGTTCCCTGATATATTCAATGGGACTGCATCAGAATCTGAAGCTAGGCAGATAACACGGACAGTTGCTGAGGCAGAGAAGAGGGCACAGGAAGTAGAATCGCTCGTGGCAAGAGATAGTAAGGAACGGAAACAACTCGAGGAAGTTCAAAGTGAGATTGCCCAGATAAAACCAAAGCTGGAATCAGTGTCTAGAGAAGTGGCAGAGGAGGTTGAGTCAGATAATTTGGAATTGCCAGCAGATGTATTTGCGCGTTTTGGGGCGCGTATTACCGAAGATCCAGAGGCAGGGCGATTGGCAGAAGAATGGTTGCGAGTAGGAGATGCTCTCAAGGCTGCACAAAAAGCAGGTGATAAGACAGGTGTGGATAAGTATACAATCGAGGTTAAAAAGATTGTCGAAGAGATCAAATCAAAGTATTAGGAATACCACGCTATACTCGAAAATGACTATAAAACCCTGGTTTTGAACCGGGGTTTTTTGTTTATCTGGGTATTCTACTAGATCACATAGGTATAGGTGTGTACAAACACAGCACTTGGAATCGCGTTTAGCAAGGGGTAATTCAAGTGTGCACTGTAGGGTAGGTCATGTATGTAGGGGGAGGTGTATACATCCTCGACCCCTTTACTTTTGGTGAAAATTTGCATAGACTATCCTGCTAGTGGGTGTAGCTGGTGTACACTTGACAAAAGTATGTATCTATGCTATACTCATTCGTTATTTCAAAAGCCCTCAAAAGGGTAGGAGAAATGGCAATCCAGGGGCCCAATCAGAGAGGATTCATCAGAGTCTCTTCTGATGGAGTCCCTGGTCTAGGTACTCCCGCTCTGTCCCACTCGGGCTAGAGTGAGAGCGCTTAGGCTCTTTAACATGACCACAAGCAGTGAGAAGGAGAAGCACGAGATATGGATACCGAGCAGATTCATGACGTCAAGAAGACGGCCGACGACAAGAAGGTCGTGGTGTCGCCAATGATCCGCCTGTTCCAGGCGGTTCTCATCATCGCGGCCCTCGCCCTCGCCACGGTCGGGATCTACAAGATCTCGACCATCAGCGACGGAGGCCCCGACGGGGTCGCCGTCATGGCCGAGAAGTCCGATGCCTCGATGGCGTCGGACACGACGACCTCCGCCACTGGCGCGAACCCGACTCCGAACCCGGCGGATCCCTGCAAAGGGCTGTCCGGGGACGAGTTCGGGACCTGCGTCATGACGCAGGTCAAGGGGCTCCGCCCCGGTGGCTTCTTCACCGATCAGGAGTGGTCGGTCGTCGTCGCCACCTTCGAGGGTGGGATCGAGACGGTCTTCCGCGGTGCCGCCAAGGGCAGAAACGTGGACGAGAAATTCGAACTCGCACTCAAGGAGTGCGTGTACGAATTCGTCGACAAGACCGGCGACGAGGATCAGGGACTCGAGTGCCAGAGGGCAGCGAAGTGCCTGATCCAGGCAGAAGACGACGAGGCGGCAGCACGGTGCTGGCGTCTCGGAACGGTCGCCTTCGGCGGCCAGATCGACAAGGGCAGCAACAACTGAGTCACGTCCCCTCCTCACGGAGGGGAAGGAGAAATGCCGTGAAGGGAATGATGATGATCGTTGCGGCCATGCTGATGCTGGTCGCGTCGCCGGTGCAGGCTGCAGAGCCCACCGCCCAAGAGCAGTTCGACCAGATCCGAAAGGGGGCGGTCGACAAGGCTCGCGCAGCACTCGTCGACCTCGAGGCGATTCGCTTCGAGGTCGAGAAGGAGAAGTGGAGGGCAGGAGCTCTCCGCAGGGCAGGAGCTCTCCGCAGGACAGATCAGAACCTCGAGGGGAAGATCACGTCCCTCGAGGGGAAGATCACGTCCCTCGAGGGGGCGCTCATGGAGGTCAAGGGTCCGTCCGCGGACCTGGTGACCCTGCTCGGGCAGTGCAAACAGCTCGGTGCGGAGGTCGCCGGCATCAAGGGCAAGATCGACAAGCTCGAGGTCGAGGTCGCCGGCATCAAGGGCAAGATCGACAAGCTCGGGGGGCCGATGTTCGGCCTCGGCGGGTGGCTGGCGAGTGATCTCGTCGGCCTCTCAGCTGGCGTCGAAGTCGGTCTGGTGTTTCCGAACCAGGGCGGGGAATTCTTCCTCGTCGCCGGTGCGGGGGCATCGCCCCATGGGTTCGGCTGGTCCGCACGGACCGGTTACCTCTGGGGAGAAGGGTTCCTTACGGGTGGGATCGTGGTCGGCACGCTGGTCGATCACGGTAATTTCAGCCGAACGGATCACTTCACGGCGGGCCTCGGGCCTGCAATCCGGTACTTCCTCGGGGAAGATCGGAGAGCGGTGCTCGGTCTCGACGCCATCCTCGGTGTCGAGATGAGACCGGAGGAGATCTCCTTTGGTCTCGGCGGTGTGTTCACCGCCGGATATCGGTTCTAGTCAGGAGCTCCTCAATACCTCTTCGGAGGAAAATGAGGGCTCGGGAATCGATCGCTCTGGAAAACGTATGAAGGGTGGCACCTTCTCGTTCTCCAGAGCTCAACTTACTCTTCATATCATATGGATGTGGGGAATAAGGTGAGAAAAATTATGATACGTATTTCTATTGTATAGGGAGTAGACAGGTGGACACTACTTCATATACAGAAGAAATTCTGTACATGTACCTTACAAATCCGCAGTGTGTAGAGAGTGTGTTTTTACAAAAATATGTTCTCTACACGCTGCGGAAGTACCATAGCGTTACAATGTTCGCCGGAAGGTTTCCGGCGAGATCACTCGAGAGTCCCCCTCAGACAGGGGGAAAGGAATAGTCATGAAGAACATCACCATGTTCGTCCTGTCGTCGTCGTTCATCATCGTCGCGGTCGCGTGCGACTGGGAGAAGCAGCCCGAGGAGGGCTGCGACGACTGCACCGACACCGACACCGACTTCGACAACGACGGCGTCAAGGACGACGCCGACAACTGCCCCGCCGATCCGAACCAGGATCAGGCGGACGCGGACGGCGACGGCAGAGGGAACGTGTGCGACAGCACGCCGTTCCCCCCCACCCAGCAGTGCTCGGTCGGCGCGACCGAGCAGGTGTCCTGCGGCCTCAATGGTCGCGGGACGAAGACGAGGACGTGCGCCACCACCGGCCACTGGGGCCAGTGGGGCACCTGCGCAGACCCCGACGAGTGCGTCGATGGGTCCGAGCAGTCGAAGTCCTGCGGCACCGGTAACACGGGGACGCAGGAGCGGACGTGCTCCGCCGGCCACTGGGGCCAGTGGGGCGCCTGCCATGACGCAACCTTCACGTGCGATGATGGAGACATCTGCACGGAAGATTGGCGCAACACGGTGAGTGGTGTGTGCTACAACACGCCCATCCCCGGTTGCTGCGTCGAGGATGGCGACTGCGGGGATGGCGAGGAGTGCAACAACTCCTCGAACCGCTGCGAAGATCAGGGTTCGCCGGAGTGCTTCACCTTCACGGTGAAGCAGAACTGGCGCTTTCAGGCGTCGGTTGGCGGTGCGGGCTCCCTCGGGTGGCCCGAGGCCATCTGGATGTCCTGCCCGGACGGTGCTGGCTCCTGCCACACCCTCACGATTTGTGAGGGTGAGGTTGCCTTGTTCAATGTCCAGCAGTTCGTGAACCAGGTCGGGTCTGACTTCGTTGTCGGAAACGACAACGGCGAGGACCGTTGTGTCACGAACGCAGACGCGCACTACAACTACGCGCCTGCGGACGTATTCGTCGGGACGACGCCCGAGCAGCACGGCTGCTGGCTCGTCTGCGACCTGAACCGGTGGACCAACTTCTACTGCCCCGAGGAGTAGAGGACATATCGGTACGTACCCTGAGTAGTTTAGCAACAAGACTCAGGGTTCACTATGGTACAAGTTGCGGGAGCGGGGCCTAGCGTTCAGTGGATCGTGCAAACGATTCATTGACGAGCCCCTCTCCCATTCCAACATATCTTTATCAAAATTCAGAACTCAGATTACAGTGAGCGACTAGTGAGTATTGGTAAAGAGATGTGGGAAATAACACGGTCAGAATAGGCATACTATGCTGACCCAGTCATACAACACCTGTGTGTGGTATGGTACAATGGTGTATCTGCTTTACTATGAAGCGGGTTACGAAAATGAGCCGCGGAGAAGATCGACTTTTACGCGGGAAAAACCCGTATCCACGGGTTTTTTAAATTCCATTACCTTGGGTATATCCATATGATGATGGTATATCAACGGTAGAGGAATTCTACACGCCAGTTCATACCAATACGTGAGGGGACACATGCTTTCTAAGATGTTTCGTTTGTGCGTCTGTTACTTCGTGATTACGACTGCGTGCATCGAGGACATGAGACAGAGGGGTACGACCATGATCCAGGTCGATACGTCGACGGGGATCGAGGATATACTCCAGGAAGTCGAAGATGCTGATTCGCGGGTCATCCGTGATCGGTACGAGATCGAGCTTCCTCCGGCGTCGCCCAGTGAGTGCGACATCGAGGAGTTCATTGCAGAGGGAAACCCCTGCGATGATGGCGACATGTGCACGATCGATGTCTGCATCCAGGGCACATGTCGTAATCGAGCAATCGACTGCGACGATGGGAATCGCTGGACGGATGACGAGTGCGTCCCCGACACTGGGGCATGCTCCAGTGTACACCGGGTGACTCATTTCACCGTACGCGCAGAGCGTCCGGGGAAGGTGAAGCTCTGGTATGGGAATCACACCGAGCCAGAGACCTATCCCATGAACTCGAGCTTCGAGATCCGGAAGATGGATCTCTGCGTCGAAAACGGCATGCTCACTCTCGCGGTAGAGGACCAGGAGTTTCCAGGGACATACTGGGGATGCAACGATGGTCTTCCCTCGAAGAGGGATATCGCGGTCGAGATCGACGGTGCAGAGGCATTCGGTTATTTTGCCGCGGATCTCGGATGGGAGGTCCCCAACACTGCGTGCGGTGGGAAGGGAGAGGGGGATCTCTACTTCCTGCAGGCACAGCTCGCATGTGACTGAGGGGCGGGTGTCTCGCGAAGGGTAGGATGGCGTATACGCTATGCCGCCTCCTTTCGCGAGCACCACTAATTCACTTTATAGAATTATATTGACAAAATACTCTTTTCTTGATATGTTGGTACGATTGTGTCCACGCATATCGGATATCTAGAGAGGTATCTGGTATGCGCCACTGGAGAATCATTCTCAAGTGTGTATGTTCATTATAATCACATAAGTTCTATGTTCAGCTAGAGGATGGGTGCAGATACTGATATATGCAACATATCTTGTATCGATAGCCACCCTCTAGCTGAGACACAGTGTCACTGCTGGAGTTCAACGGCCTCACACTACGGAGGAAGGCCAAATGCGTCTGAAGAACAACAACACCCGGGTGCTCTGCATCTTGGGTGCCCTTGCCATGGGGTTCATGGCGGCGTGTGCGTATGACGAATCCGGCAACGACGGCGGGCTCGGCTTCACGAAGGCCGCGGACACCGACGGTGACGACGTCGCGGACAACCGCGACAACTGCTTGGGGTGGTACAACCCCGACCAGGTGGACACCGACGGCGACGGCATGGGCGACGTCTGCGACACCGATCGCGACGGCGACGGGGTCTTGAACCCCGTCGACAACTGCCCCGCCGATCCGAACCCCGACCAGGCGAACCTGGACCAGGTCCTGGCCGGTGCCGACGGCAACGTCACCGTGGTCGGGGATCTCTTCGGAGACGTCTGCGACAACGATAACGACAACGACGGCTTCTGCGACCCCTGGCTCGACGAGGACGGGTGGGAGAAATCCCATCCGGGTCAGGTCGAGATGTGTGCGGGCGAGGACAACTGCCCCGCCGATCCGAACCCCGACCAGGCGAACCTGGACGACGATTTCGTCGGAGACGTCTGCGACAACGACGTCGACGGCGACGGGGTCTTGAACCCCGTCGACAACTGCCCCGACAACGTCAACCCCGACCAGGCGAACCTGGACGGCGACGATTGGGGCGACGTCTGCGACACCGACGACGACAACGACAGCTTCTGCGACGAAGCTGCCCCCGTCTCGATGCCGCGAAACGCGCTGGTGATGCCCATCTGCGAGGGCGAGGACAATTGCCCCCGCTTCAAGAACGCGGGGCAGGAGGACATGGACGAGGACAGCATGGGCGACGTCTGCGACGTCGACTGCGACGGAGACCTCTACCCCGACGTGTTGCCCTGGGATCTGCCGAACCTCTCGTGTCTCGTGTACTGCGATTCGGAAGGTGAGGGGGCCGAGTGCGACGACGGCGACACGTGCACCACCGACACCTGCAACTTGCAGGGCGTCTGCGAGTACGCGTTCATGCCGTCCGAGGCGTGCGAATGCGCAGACGACGACGACTGCGAGCCCACCACCGCGTGCGTCACCGAGATGGCGTGCGCGGAACATGTGTGCGTCGAGACGGGCTGGAAGGTCCTGACCGACGGGGACAACTGCACGATCGATTCGTGCGATCCCGAGACCGGCGTGGTCACCCACGTCGAGAAGGACTGCGGCGGGGACCTCTGCGGAGGCCTCACGTGCAATCCCGTCAATGGACAGTGCATGGCGCAGAAGGTCGATCCGGTGAACGACAACAACGCCTGCACCATCGACGCGTGCGATCCCGAGACCGGCGCGGTCACACACGTCGCGATCGTCTGCGACGATGGGAACGCATGCAACGGCACCGAGACGTGCAACCCGGCTTCCGGGTGCGTCGCGGGTACGCCGCTCACGTGCGATGACGGAAGCGTCTGCACGATCGACAGTTGTTCGGCAAACACCTGCCAACACATGGCGGTGACGACGAACGACAACAACGCCTGCACCATCGACGCGTGCGATCCCGAGATGGGGGTGCAGCACACCGCGGTGGTGTGCAACGACGGGAACTCCAACACCACCGACACCTGCGATCCGGCGACGGGTTGCGTGTACACGCCGACGGGGAACTGCACGGTCAACGCGGATTGCAACGACAGCAATCCCCTGACCTACGACACCTGCGTCGAGCTCGTCTGCCAGCACGTGGAAGGTGTCCGCGTGCAGGTCTCGTCGACCGACACGTCGGAGACCTGGCAGGTCAATTTCTACTACAACGGGACGACGATCTCCGGCAACATGCCCTTCGACGGGACCTTGCCGAAGACGCTCGCATGCAGCTGGGGCGTCGACATCGCCGTCAACCGTCCGAGCACGAACTTGTTCTGGGACTGCAACCCGGGGTTCCCCTCGAAGTCCACCCTGACCGTCATGGTCAATGGTGTCACGAAGGCGAACGACTTCGAGGTTCGTGATCCGCAGGCATGCGACGGCGCTCCGCCGGGCAACCTGTGGCTCTCCGACGAGAACGGTGACAACGACCTGGGATGCCCCGCGGCACCCTAGAACTTCTTCTGCGACGACTGCAGGAGCATCTCGAAGTGAACGTGTGATTCGCTTCTGTAGGTGAATGTTCGAAGACAATCACACAAACTGGGGGAAGTGCGCTCGCTACTACAGCGACCGCTTCCTCCCCTCTACTCTGAATTCAAGTATTATCTTGAAGATAGAGTAGAAGGGCACGCTAGAATAACCGCACTATGCGGTTTTTTGTTTGTTATTTTTTCTTTTTAATTTTTCTTCTGCATATGATATACTTAGATGAAATTGTATGAAACAAATACACGTCGTGCATATTATTCCTAGACTTGGTTTCGGAGGAGCCGAGCGTTTTGTGGTATCGCTTGCAAAACACATATCATCAAAATATATTCGTCAGTCAGTGATTACACTCTGGGATGATCGTCCGCTTGCTCGGGAATTACCATCCACTGTTGCATGTAGCGTGTTTCCGCTAGATCACATCGGGTATCTGAGTCGCAGAAAAAAACTGGCACAGATGCTCCGTGGTATGGGGGCTGATGTAGTACATACACATCTTTTTAGTGCAGATTTGTGGGGTAGACTGGCTGCAAAGTCAGTGGATATTCCTGTAGTCACAACTGAACATAATATTAATTTACAAGAATCGTGGCTCTGGGGAAGAATCAAACGTGTAATGAAAAATTATTCTCGCGTGTACACGGCGCCGTCACATGCTGTCCGAGAATACATGAAAATTGCGTATGGGATTGCACCCGAACATACTCGAGTGATTATGCATGGTATTGAATTAGCGCATTTTGCCAAAATCCCCCCCGCATCTTTTGCATCGCCATATAAATTACTCATGATTGGAAGAGTGGTAGAACAAAAAGGACACGCGCGTGCGCTTGAGGCACTACAAAAAATTACTGATATCCCATGCATGTTGACAATAGTGGGTGAGGGAGAAAAAAAAGAACAACTCATGCAGTATGCCAAAGAATTAGGATTGGGTGATCGTGTGATGTGGAAACCAGCAACCGAGAATGCTGCCGCGGCATATGCAGACGCAGATATAGTGCTCGCTCCTTCGCGGTGGGAGGGGCTGGGAATCGTCATCCTCGAAGCATTGGCATCAGGCCGGCTCGTAATCGCTTCCCGTGTCGGGGGTATCCCCGAAATTATTAGTGATAGAGAAAATGGTGTATTGGTCGAAGCAGAGGACAGTCGACAGCTCGCACAAGCCATCCGAGAATATATCTCGAATCCAATTCTGGCAAAAAAAATAGCAGTCCAAGGAAAGCGGTGGGTGGAGAAAAGGGGGAGCGTAGAGACTATGTCAAAGGCGTATGAGGACATATATCGTAAGATTACTACCACCAGTGTATGAGTATTCCTCAGTCTGAAACATCAAAATTTTCAGGAATATTTGGAGTGGGTGCGCTCATAGCTCTGATACTACTTGCGTTGATGCTCAAGGGAAATATAGCGGTCTTGGGACTGTTGATATGTTTGGTTATGTTATTTTTTTCGTACCATCTGGAAGCAGGCCTCTATATTCTGCTTATTCTCTATCCACTTATTGGGTGGGAATTTCATGCCGACATATTTCGTGGAATACTTGGATCATCTTCTGAAATATTCGAATTGTATGCGCCAATGGTCGATATGTGGGCACTACTTATGGTTGGCTCATATATATTCTATTTAATACGCAAATGGTTATATGGAGAAAAACATCGGATTAATCTTCCAGAGATTACATGGTATGGATTGTTTGTAGCATCTGCCGCAGTATCATTGATGAATGTGGGAGGATGGGAATTGCAGCCGAGTATTTCTTACACCATACGATTTATCGTATTTGTGTATATTGCATACGTGGTTTTGGGTGCAAATATTATACGTACCAAAAAAACACTATCCCATGCACTCGAAGTGGTAGTGTGGATGGGTGTTATTGGTGCACTATTGGGGCTACTATCTTTTGTCGTCGGGGGAAGCGGAAGCATTGCGCGTGCCGTGCCGATTTCAGTATTCGGTTGGCAACCATTTAATTATGATGTCTTTAGTGGCCATATTTTGCTTGCCGAAGTGCTGGTGGTGGCGTTGCCAATTGCAATATATCTTGCCTATGCTGCAAAGACTGATGTGCGCAGGCTTGTGTATATTTGTGCGAGTATTATCTGTGGCGTTACTGCGTTTCTTACCTTTTCTCGGGCAAGTTGGCTTACGCTTATTGTCGAGGGAGTACTTGCACTGTATATATTTCGATCACATATCAAATGGAAAAAAATAAGAGGCTATATGATTGGTATACTTATATTTTTTATTCCTGCGGGGGTATATATGGGTATGCTTTTGCAGAGCGCTGTCGTCTCGTCTTCGAATAGTGCACGTATCACGCTGACAGAAGTCGCCTGGAATTTTTTTCTAGAACATCCATTGTTTGGACAAGGAGTGGGGACCTTCGTTGGACGATTGGAAGATGTACGTTATTTTACATATGAATTTGGCGATCCAATTGATGCACATAGTATTCTCATGAAAATTTTATCCGAACAGGGGATCGTAGGGGTCGCTACATTTGGGTTATTTATTGGTATACTTATATCCTCGGTATACGCGCGTATCAAATCAAAAGAATATACTCTCGAGGCTCGCGCGGTTGCACATTTGTGTCTGTGTCTTATTATCGCCCCTTTATTTTTTCAACTGTTTAATACCCAATATTATTCAGCGCGTATGTGGGTGCCATTGATGTTGGCGATATCGGCGCATGTGCTGTATCGCCATGAACGCGAAGGAGATGCATTTTATACTCATTTCAGACCAAATAAATATAAAATCGATACCGAGATTACCTAATAGATTTATGACCACGATTGTACAAGTCATTCCACGATTATATCCAGGTGGCGCTGAACGTCTGGTGTTGCAGTATGCACAAGAATTTAGCAAAAAAGATTTTTCAGTATATGTGATGAGTAGTGTCGATGACGGTGCATTGCGTCCATTGTTCGAGCAGACAAAAGCGCGATTGATTGTGGGAAGTCGGAAGGTGCATGGGGGACGGTGGGGTGTGTGGAAATTTTTGAAACGTGAGTTGTTGCGCATCAAGCCAGATATCATTCACACCCATCTGATGGGGGGTGACATCATTGGATATGCATGGAAACGGATATACCCTCAGACTATCTGGATTTCGACGGTGCATAATGTGGAATATCATACATCGTTTATGAAGCGTATGATATGGAAAATATGTTTGAAAAAAGTTGACGCAGTCGTGGCCGTATCTGATTCGGTGGCAGTATATTCGCGTGACCATTTCAATATTCCTGAAGAAAAAATACGCATTATCTATAACGGAGTTGAGACGAAAAAATGGCGCAGAGTCACTACAAAAAAAATAGATGCGACACATATATCACTTGCAACAATTGGAAGATTGGAAGAACAAAAAGGGCACGTGTACGCATTGCGTGCACTCGCTGAATTAAAGCATCTTCCGTGGGAGTACCATGTGTATGGAGAGGGAAGTCTTCAGTCTGAATTGGAATATACTGCGCGAGCACTGGGAATTGCGCATCGTATCGTCTGGCATGGATATGAGAGTGATATGGCGATGGCCCTCAAAGATATCGATATCGTACTACAGCCGTCGTTATGGGAAGGTATGAGTCTCGTAGTACTCGAATCTATGGCAGCAGGTCGGGTGGTTATTGCAAGCACTGCTGCGGGGGCGGGGATCATCGAGAATGCACGCACAGGGTATCTGTTCGAAACAGGCAATGTTCAAGAATTGAAACGTCTGCTTGGACAGGTGCTTGAGAATCCAGAAAAAATATCGAATGTCGGAAAGACAGCACAGAAGTATGTACAGCAACAGGGCGATATACACGATCATTATCGTGCCATTGCACAAATATATGCATCATTTGTTTCATCTCATTAATGTATGACATTGGCGCGTTTCATACAATCAATTTTGTTTCTCGGACTGTGCGCATATGGCACTGTAGTGAGTGTGTCTGTTGCATATACTGAGACGTATCCAAAAACTGCAAATTATTTTTTGAAATGGAGTATTACGGATGCTGAGATGCGTGAACTTGCAAAATGGGATCTCTTGGTCCTTGATATGGAAAATCAAGTGACCAATCCCGAGCGTCTCCGTGAATTGCGTCGCTTGAATCCGGGGATTATTTTGCTTGCATACATTACTCCCCAAGAAATTCGAAATGATGCGCTCGGGGGTCCGAGTAAGATGCGTGATCGTTTGGCGCGAGGAATTTCTTCCGAGTGGTATCTGGCAAACGACCTGGGTGCTGCATATAGTTTTTGGCAGGGCACGACAATGCTCAATCTAGCTGAAAATGCCCCAGAACATAATGGAAAGAATTTCAATGAGTACTTGTCTCATTTTGTTGCTACAGAAATTTTGGGATCTGGAGTATGGGACGGTGTATTTTATGATAATGCGTGGAAAGATCTCACATGGTTTTCAGGTACTCGGGTAGATTATGATCGCAACGGGTCTCCAGATACAGGTATTGACCAGAAATGGTATGAAGGAATGAAAAAATTATATGAGGATACTCGCGCACAGGCTCCGGGTGATCCTATTATTATCGGTAATGGGCATACGCGAGGGTATACTGAATCACTCAATGGAAAGATGATTGAAAATTTTCAGAATCATCCATGGTCAGAAATTATGTCTGTGTATCAGGAGAATCAGCTTACAAGAAATCGACCAACAGTGAATATTATCAATGCAAATACAGGAAATGTCGAGAATGCAAAAAATTATCGCAGTATGCGTTTTGGTCTTACTTCAGCATTGCTTGAAAATGGCTACTATTCGTTTGATTATGGGGACAAGGATCATGCACGGCTGTGGAATTATGATGAATATGGAGTATCGCTTGGCGATCCGCTCGGATCTGCACGCTCGCAGACAGGAAAATCCAAATATGCCGAAGACGTGTGGAGTAGAACATTTGAAAATGGAATTGCGGTTGTCAATAGTACAGGCGAGACGCGAGGTGTCTCTCTCGGTGGTGAATATGAAAAAATACATGGTACGCAGGATACAGAAATAAATAATGGAGCAATTGTTGCAGAAGTCACACTTGCGCCAAAAGATGGAATTATATTACTCAAGACATTTCAGACGCTCAAACAGATTGTGTTTACCAATGGTTTTTTTGCTCGTTTTTTCAGAGCAGATGGCGAGCGGGCAAAAAATGGATTCTTCGTTTTTGAGGAGAAACACAAAGGTGGTGCTCAGATTGCTCACATTGATTTGGATTTTAATGGAGCTGAAGAATTGATTGTGGTGATGGGAAATAAAATTCAAGCATGGAGAGATGATGGCCAGATTTTATTCAGATTGATGCCGTATGGTGCAAATTATACAGGTTCATTGAATGTGGCAGTGGGTGATTTGAATAATGATGGCTTTTATGAAATATATACAGCGCCGAGCGCAGGTTTTCGAGAACCAATTCGGTCGTACAATCGTCATGGGAATACATTAGCAAATGATTTTTTTCCATTTGGAAATACCTATACAGGCGGGTATCACATTAGTCTGACCAAGGCAACAGAAAAAGTACCATCCCGTCTCATTGTTGGGTCAGGAGCAGGAGCACGTCCGACGATCACTTTATTTGGATATGAGTATAAAAAAATACATTCGTTTACAGCTTTTGAAACATCGTTTACAGGCGGGGTGTCAGTAGCTGCTGGAGATGTGGATGGAGATGGGGTGCAGGAAATTATTGCAGGAAAAGGATATGGAGGAAAACCGACAGTCAGAGTATTCTCACTTGAGGGAAAAGAAAAATACAAATCATTTGACGCATACTCTACAGTATTCAAGCCAGGGGTAGAGGTGCGAGCACTTGATATTGATTTTGATGGAATAGATGAAATTGTGACGTTGAGTGAAGGGGCATTGTAAAATAAAAACAAAATGAGCTTGCAGAAGTTGCAAATATGCTTGGATCAAGTATTATTACATTGAAGAATAAGGAGTTGTACATTTGTAGTTCTCGTTTTGAATTTTGAGTTTTAAGTTTTGAGATAGATATCTATGAAATTCGTTGAAACACATCTCACTAAGCACCATTTATTCCACGCTCCACATCGATGGTTTTTCGCATTTTTAGCATCACCAATTCATTTTGCCGAGATGCATTATCAAAAGCGGTATCATCTCCAGTTTTCACATGCAAGAAAATTATTTTTATTCGACATGTCATTGGTGGCAACACTCATAGTCATTGGTGCTGCACTGCTTGGGTGGAGTACGTATAATCCGACAGTGACCGAGTTGGTGTATCTCTCTGTCGTCCCTTCGAAGGATAGGGTATTGAGTGGTGAATATGTCACATATACCATTAACTATACAAATGAGAGCAGTGTGCGTTTGGCTGATGTGCGATTATCTGTCGAGTTGCCCGATGGTTTTATTGTCGGTGCAGCTGAACCGAAAGAGCAATTCGAAAGTGAAACGCAGACATTCAATCTTCGAACTATTGGAGTGGGTGAAGAAGGGAGTGTATCAGTGGCAGGAAGATTTTATGGAACACCCAATGTAGAAGATCATATTCATGCAACGATCGCATATCGACAGGACGGAAAGAATCATGTTGAAGAAAAAGTAGGTCCGCATATCATATTTTTGCGTGGTTCACTTCTCAATGCATCAATCGACATCCAGGATAAGGTGATTGAAGATTCACATATTCCTTTTTCTATCACGCTTACCAACACAGGCGATGAGATATTGCGAGATATCGTATTTCCACTTGCACCGTTCCAGACAATTGGAGTCGTAGAACATGTCTCAACGACTGAAGGTCTGGGAGACCAGCATGCGTGGTCAGTATCTGAATTACGTCCGAATGTGGCGGTGACATTACGGGGATCATTGCATATCTCAGACACTCTCCCACAGTCCGGGTATACAATCGAACTTGCACCAGCAATTATCGTGCAGGGGAAGACGATTCCACAATCAGTCGTGAAAAAAACCATGACAATTGGACATCCTGAAGTGCAGATAACCACTGCGTGGGATTCAGCGATTTCATCTCTCAAACCTGGTGAGACAGGAAGGCTATTAGTGAATATTTTCAATAGAGGTACTGTAGAGTTGTCGGGAGGAGTGATTGAGGTGTCGTTTCCACGAGGAACAGTAAATGTGTCAGAAGCAGCACGAGCAAATGCAGGCTCGATAGCTCAGAATACCGTGACACTTAATTCAGTCCGTCACACTAATTTGCGTTCAATACCATCCGGAGAATCACGAGTCATCACCTTATTAGTTCCAGTTATTTCCACATCTGATGCAGGTACCAATATCGTACTTCAGCCCACGGTTCGATTTAAAGGGAATGTGCTATTAGCACCAGAAGTATCAGTAGAGGCGGTCTCAGTACCTGAATCAATCAAAGTTGGTACTGACGTCACATTGGTTGGTGAAATTCGTTATTATACGGATGAGGGGGATCAATTGGGTAGAGGACCTCTTCCTCCTGAAGTGGGAAAAGAGACCAAGTATGCAGGTCTATTCACTATACGTAACACAACGAGTAATGTGACTGAGGGTATATTTACTGCGCGATTGTCTCCTGGAGTCGTGTGGACTGGAAAAACTAGTGTTACCCAAGGTTCAGCACCAGTATATACTCCATCGACACGCACACTACGTTGGAATATGGGAACTATTTCAGCACACTCGAATGCAGGTGTATTTTTTGAGCTTAGTTTGACACCGACTGAGGCTGATCGCGGCACCACTCCAGTTTTGATACAGAGTGTCGAAATTTCTGGGTGGGATTCGTATATCGGCTACTCTTTCACGCGTGCGCTCGGTGCTTTTGATGCATCGCTCAACACAGATGCGCGAGGGGGTGCAAAAGGTGGTACTGTACGCTAAGAACGTATAGGGGAGAAGAAGTAAAAAAATGGCTAAAATAAGCAATTTTATATCATATACCAGAGAGAAAACCATGCTTGACAAAAGCTCTTGTCTGTGTTATACTACGATGTTCGTTAATCCGATATAACTGTGTATATCTGTAGCATATGCGTATAGCCATGATTGGTCAAAAAGGTATTCCCGCAGTCTACGGTGGCGTTGAGAGACACGTTCACGATCTTTCGGTTCGTCTTGCTGAACGTGGACACACAGTGACCGTATACTCGAGAAAATGGTATACCGGTAGCACAGGCACTGATACTGTCGAGGGTGTTCAGCGTGTACATACTAGAACGATTAAGACCAAACATCTTGATACTATTGTGCATGTCTTCACTTCGACGATGCATGCACTTTTTGCATCCTATGATGTCATCCATTATCACGGGGTTGGCCCAGCTCTTCTCGCGTGGATTCCTCGAATATTCAGACCACGGATGCGGGTAATAGTCACGCTCCATTCACTGGATCGTTTTCATCAAAAATGGAACTGGTTTGCTAGGGCGATTCTTCGATTGGGTGAGAGAGCTGCATATACGTTTGCACACGACACTATTTGTGTGTCAAAAAGTTTGCACGAGTATCTGAAAGTTGAGTATGGTGTAGATACGACGTATATATCGAATGGGGTCGATATGCCATCAAAGGTAAAAACAAAATCACATATCACATCATTTGGTCTCGCGTCTGGTAGATACATAGTAATGATTTCTCGATTGGTACCCCATAAGGGAGCACATATTTTGATTGAAGCATTCAAAAAATTAAAAGAAAGAAATAGAAAGAATAAAACAATTCAGTCGCTCAAATTGGCTATCGTAGGTGGGGCGGCATATACTGATTCATATGTTCAGAGTCTGCATATTTCGGCAGCGACTATGAATGATGTAATTTTTACTGATTTTCAGTCTGGGGAAGCACTCAATGAGCTCTATGCGCATGCGCGTGCGCTCGTACACCCGTCAATAAATGAAGGTTTGCCAATTACAGTACTTCAAGCGATGAGCCATGGAATTCCAGTATTACTTTCCTCAATTCCAGAGCATAGAGAGATTATTGGAGATGAGCGAATGTTTTTCAAAGAAAATGATGTAGACTCGCTGGTGTCCAGACTTGAGAAATTTATGAAATTGAAGAAAGAAGATCGAATGAAGGTAGGTAAGCAGAATCGTGCAATTATTTATGAGAAGTATGAATGGGAACATATTGTAGAAAAGACAGAAGGTGTATATCGAGGTATATTAGCAAAAAAATCACCATTATTTTCTTCAGTAAGAGTCTAATGTAGAAAAAAAGTATAGTAGCAACATCCACACCTTTTCGGTGTGGATTTTTGTGTACACTAGACAAACCATCAGCATCAGATAGATGGACGTGTGTCCAAGCGGAGTTTGTGATGTCGATGTCGTAGGTTTCTCCAGAATATACATAAGTATTTTTATAACAAAAAACCACTCAATATGAGTAGTTCGAAAGTGTGTGGGCCGGAGAGCGACGCGGTGTATCGTGCGTCACTCTCCGGATGCGTCAGTCCTTGTCGCAGGGTAGTTGATCTCGAGCGATGTGGAGCATCTCTGGACACATGTCTCCAGTACCGCTCTCATGGATGGTGAACTCCAGTCGCTTGGCGAATAGGTAGGGTGTCAGATTCTTGAAATCAGTCACACATCCTTCGCCATATGGATACCCGTCGTCAGACGGATTCCGGAGTTCCATTTCAATCCCACTCTCGCAGAGTTCTGCGAGCGGGAGCCATCCTGTGTAGGGAACCTGATGTGTCTCTGTCCATGGTTCACGTCCATACCAGAGTGTGACTTCCTCTCCGCTGTGGTCCAGTACTGGCGGATGAGAGCCGTCGGACCCTGTAATGACAGCGATCCACACGAGCTGTGTGATGCAGAGTCCATCAGGAGTGCACTCTTTGCCAGGTGCACAGTGCCAGTCCTCTGTACAGGGGATAGTCTCTGTGAACAGTACCTCGATTTCGTCTGGTACGGCAGTGTCGGGTGCCTGTACATCAGATGTGGAATCAGACGTGGTGTCGGGGGTGAATAGATGGCTAAGAGCAGTGTCGATTTTCTCGACACGCATGAGCCCATGTTCGAGGATGATGTCATCTGCTGGCTGGAGTACACCGTCACTCGATGTGTCTGTGACATCCTCTCTGTGTATCGAGAGGGACTCGTATGATTCACCGTCCGTGATGTCGCAGGCCACGAGTAACATGATGACCAAAGAAAGAGCAATGCGCCACATGTGTTCCTCTGTTGGGTGAGTCGTCTTGTCTGAAAAAACACCGTGTCTTTTCAGTTTTCCAATGCGCAGAAATAGTGCGTGTTGTAGTATGTGGACATAGCTTTGATATACAACAGGTAGTATTTCTGCAAATTGCAAAATAGATTGAAGTGGGTCATGCGCGCTGGTGTGGCGCGCATGACCCAGTAGTGGGATCCTCTTTAGGTGTCTTCACCCACCACTACGCCCTCAAGGAGGGCATTCACCGTCCTTGCAGATGTGCCTGCAGAAACCGTCATCGCAGACGTCTTCGGTTGAGAAGTCATCGTCGACACAGTTCGCGTTCGTGGTGCACCCCTCGGTAAAGAGGCACATCAACGTCGGGTCGCAGACATCCATGGTGTCCGGATCCCAGTCGGCGCATGCGATAGGTATGTTTGAGCACTCGGTCAGCGTACACCGATCATAGGTGCACGCATTTCCGTCATCGCAGTCGTCCGGACTATCGCATGCGCCGATCGGTTCGCAACGCCTGCTTTCGGTATCGCAGTACTCGTCCTCCCCGCAGCCCTGGTCGTCCGTGCACTCGATGTTGTAGTGTCCACAGCCGTCTGCTGGACTGCAGAAGTCGCCTGTCCAGCGATTCCCATCATCGCAGTCAGGGTTTTCGGTCAGGTAGCAGCTTCGATCAAGGCACACCTTGATGCCGTTGCAGACATTTTTGTCCGGAGGACAGTCGATGTCGGTCTCGCAGGAGAAGGACGGGTGCGTGCAGTGTCCGTCGTCGTCGCAGACGAACCCGTTGTTCGGGTACTCGTCGATGCACTCCCCGTCTGTGCTGCAGACGCGGAGAGTCGGTGGTACCGGATTCTCGGTGTCATGAGAGTCGGCGGTGTCTTCACCGAGCGAGGTACTGGTGGTGTCGGTCGCCGTCGAGGTGCCGACGTCCTGGGGAGTGGTGACAGAGGTGCCATCAGCCTCCGTCGACGTAGACACGTCGACTGGGGCAGTGTCCTCGCCGCCGGTGGTGTCTGCGGCACTGTGATAGGTTCCTCGGATCACTTTCCCGCTTTTCGGGATGGTGATGTCGCAGCTCATGAACGGGAAGAGGAAGATGCACAGAAACATCGAGCGAAGCATGGGGGGGTCCCTTTTTGGTAGGTTGAAAAGATCGTACGACTAGGCGTCTCCTAGCGTATACAGATTCCGTTTATATTAGGAAAATGAAATCTGTATATGTTAGGAATTGTGTTTGAAAAAAGAACACGCGAATATCCTTTTCTAGTATAGCATTAATTCTCAGTATTAGTTGAGATCTCGGATGTAGATACGTTGTCTGTTTGTTGCTCAGCAGGTAATGATTCAGGTACTACCGTTGTCTTAGTCACTGCTTTTTTACTCGGAGAGTAGAGGGTATTAGAGATCTTCCATTTGTCTACGAATTGTCCGATACCGTGTTTTTCAGTCTTGTTTTTGACCGTGGTTTTCCTCTGTGACCATTTCACCAGACTTTCAAAATTGATCTTATATCTACCAGCGACTACGACGTATGTGATCTCTTGGTCTCTAATAGCTCGTCGTATGGTCTGTGGATTAACACCAAAAAGACGTGCTGCTTCTGAAATTGAGACTCTGATTATCTCTTTATGGTCAGGTGTTGAGATGGGGGGTTGAATTACCATAGTATAGATTTGTATATACAAATACTACCAATTATACGGTTTTTGTCAAGGGTAGACCCCTGATGGGGGCACGTTCAGATGCCTATTTGTATAGAATAGTATATACAAATATAACAAAAATGTATACAATAGTATATACAAAATAGCCTAAATAAGGCTATGTTTGGGCTTATTTTACCCTGTTACGGTGTTTGGGCGGTACCGTATATATGTGTACAGTAAGCCTTTATTATTTGGCATTTTTATGCTATAGTCTGGGGTATCTCCAGATGATAGTATTCGACCAACTGTAACACTTTCATAATATTTCCGTCTTCTATGGTGAAGGCACTGAATACATTTAACGAAAAGAAGCTTGTCTATAGAGTGCGGGTACACAAAGATACCGAAGCTTTTGGCGAACTTTATGACCGGTATGTTTCAAAAATATACCGATTCATCTATCTCAAAGTCTCGCACAAAGAAGAGGCAGAAGATATTGCAAGTGATGTATTTTTGAAAACGTGGAACTATCTTACTGATATTCAGAGAGAGGCTGATAAAGAGATTAAGAGTTTCAGTGGGCTTATCTACACTATCGCGCGTACTTCCTTGGTTGATTTCTTTAGAAATCGAGCAAAACGAAAAGAGTGCACCATTGAAGTATTAGAAACAGTCGCCCATGATCATAATATCGAAGAGACGGCTATGCGTGATCAGGAGGTTGAGCTGGCACTTAGAAATTTGAAAATAATGAAAAGAGAGTACCAAGAAATTATCGTACTCAAATATATTGAAGAATTATCAACGAGCGAGATTGCACATATATTAGGAAAAAGCACGGTATCTGTGCGAGTAACACTCCATCGTGCGTTGAAGATTTTGAAGAAAATGATTGAGGATAAAAAATCGGTGCACAGTAAAGTAAACCCTGGTAGAAAGAAAAAGTAATCATGCGCAGACTATTTTGTATGAAAGAACTCAAGTCACAATTGAAAAGAATGAAAAAACTTGAGACTCGGATCAATCCTGATCGCGAGTGGATTTTGCGTAATCGAATACAATTGATGACCCAGATTGGGCACACATCACTGCAATCCAGTGATCCTCAGACTGAAGCTCCCCGTGTGGCGCACACCATGAGTACGTGGACAAAAATTTTTATACCTCAGTCACTTATCCGTTCTCTAAAACCAGTGACATCAGTAGCTTTTGCCCTGATGCTCACTACACTCGGGTGGATTGCGAGTGCGTATGCAGAGCCGGGAGATGTGTTGTGGGGAGCAAAAAGCGCATTCAACTCGGTAGTTGAAAATGGTAGACTTGCTCTTGCCCCAGAATCAGAGCAGGCATCACTCAAACTCTCATATGCGTCAAAGCAAGCGCATGTATTGAAACAGGTGGTCGAAACAACCAATCTAGAAGGTGAGAAAAAAGCCAGATTAGTAGAAAAGACAGTAGATAGTCTCCAGAAAAAATTAGATTCTGCTCAAGAGAGTATCAAAACAATTGCACTCATCGATTCAGAGGATTTGGTAAAAGAAGTATCACTTTCTACACAAGATATTTCACAGACTTTGAAAGAAACACTCGAAAGTGCGGAGGTAGGTGGAATTTCTGAGACAATTGAAAAGACTGCTGCTGAGACGACGAAGCAAAGTCTTGAGATGGTGGGGGATGCAGTACAAAAGAAGACTGAAGCAAATTTGGAAATTTCAAATGAAGAAAAAGAAATTGTAAAAGATCATATCGATCAAGCGGTAGAATCAATTGTGGCAGAAGCACTCAAAGCGCAGACAAAATTAACTGAGCAACCTACGAGTACTAGTGCCGTCATCGTGAATTCATCGGTTCCTGCGAGTACGAGCACTGTTTCAAGCTCGACTAGCCCTGTCCAGACTACAATAGTAGAGGCGCTTACCACAGTAAAGATTATAGATGAACAGAAAAAAACAGTAGATTCACTCAAGGAGACTGATTTGCTCCAGGCAATCAATACGACGAAAGCGCTTGCAGAACAGGTGACCACGGTCATTGAACAAATCAATACACAAACAGGAAATACACCGACTGCCCCGACTCCAGTCAGTACGACTACAACAAATCAGACGACTTCAATTCCAAATACAACAACCACAAAGAGTGGAACTTCTACCCAATAATTCGGGACAAAGTGGAAAGGGTAGTATGTACGTCCTTTTCCACTTTGCCTCGAAAAGAAAGAGTAGAAGCAAGGTGTATCAATTGTTATCTAGTTTTTGTGTGAACGCCATCCCCTAGAACAGTGTGGCAATTATGCAAGATGAGTTTCTGTACAATGCTCGTCTCCATGATTGCCATACAGTGCCATAGATACACTCTATGGTTTAGGGGCAAAAAATGCTCGGGTTTGGCCCTCGAGCACAAAACCACCGCCAGCAAGGTCGACCCTCCATATTGGAGGGGGAAGTGGATTAATTAAAACATGCCTATCGCAGTGACACCTGGCTTTAGCCAGGTCGCGTACAGCTATAGGTAAAAGGTTAAAAATAGTTATGAATGATGTAATGAAATTCGGCAAGAAGCTTTTCACAGCCTCTGTAGTCGGAGTAACCATCGCTTGGAGCATGGGCCTTGCGGCTCTCGTTCCTTCAGTTGCTCAGGCTGCAACCTGTCCAGAGCTCGAAGCAGGAGATTTGTTTAAAGCGTCAGGTGCTTCAGCAGTATATTATCTTACCGCTGGCATGGAACGCGCATACTTCCCACATGTGGATGTATTCAATAGTTGGAATCTTAGTTTCAACGATGTAGTAACTGTATCTGGTGAATGTCTTTTTGCTTACCCAGTAGCTACTCCAGCAGGTATTGATTACCGACCTGGTTCACGCTTGGTAAAACTTTCAGACGCTCCAGCTGTATTCGCTGTTACCCCTGGTAACAAACTCGTACAGCTCACTGGAGAATCAGCAGCTGCTCTCTATGGAACAAACTGGGCATCTGTTCTTCGTGACGTTAGTCCATTCCACTGGTCAAACTACACTGACACCCGAACTACTTGGAGTCAGTCAAAACCACATGATGGACAATTTGTTAAGAAGTCAGGTGAATCAACAGTATATTGGGTAAAAGATGGTATGCTCCACAAAGTAGATGGATCAAGTGTACCAGACGTTCGCACTGTATCAGCTGAAACATTTGCTACTCTTTCAGTTGCAAGTGGATCAGTAACTGTAAACACTGCGTTTGAAAACCCAACACAGGTTGATGGAAGTGCACCTACCCCTACCACTGGAGCACTTACCGTAAGTCTCGCTTCAAATACTTCAGCTTCACGAGTTGTACCTATGGGTGCACAGGGAGTTGAATATCTCGCATTCTCAGTTCGAGCTGGATCTTCAGCTGGTACCCTTGAACAGGTTACTTTGAAACGAGCTGGAATCGGAAGTCGAAATGACTTTGCAAAAGTATACCTCTATCACAATGGAGTTCGACTCGACAATGGTCGTTCATTGAACACCGATGATGAAGTTACTTTCAATGTCAACAAAGCTATCTCAGCAAACTCTACTGAAACATTCTGGGTAAAAGCTGACATGAATGTTGATGCTACTGCAACTGCTGGTGATCAGAACTACTTTGAAATCAGAACAGCGTCTGATGTAGATGCTACTGGTTCAGTAGGTGGTTCATTCCCAGTTCGTGGTAATGCAGTAACACTTGGAGCACAAGATATTGGAACCGTCACCGTTACTGGTCGTGGATCTGATGCAAGTGCAAAGATCGGTCAGAACAATGTAGTAGTAAGTGAATTTGATATTACTGCTGCAGCTACTGACGATGTAGAAGTAACTGGTATTACCTTGAAGCAAAAAGGAACCGCTCCTGCAACAGTTTTGACCAACGTGAAATTGATGCAAGGTGGAGCTTTGATCGCTTCAGGTGTAGTAACCGGAGACTGGGTTAAATTTGATTTCACCCAGAAAGTTACTGTTGAAGCAGGAGACACTGAACGTCTCAAAGTGTACGCTGATCTTGGAATCGCTGACACCAGTGATACTGTAGAACTCGTACTCGACGAAAAAGCTGATGTAATGGCATACAGTGTAGACTTCCCTGGAAGTCTCGCAGGTGTGACCAACAACTTGCAAAGTACTGGTGCTGACGACGCACTCGTTGTAACTCTTCAGGGTGGAAAGATCAATGTTGATCTTGAAGGAACCAACGAAGATGTACGTGTAGACCAGAATGATGTAGTATTTGGTACCTTTACTATTCTTTCAACTGCTGAAGATATTGATGCAAGTGAAATGAAATTCGTAGTAATGCGTCCAAATTCAGCTGTATGTCTCGAAGATCTTCGCTTGCGTGAAAAGAATGGCAAGGGAAGTTACTCTCTTGACTATGATGCAACCTGTACTACAGGAACTGCAAACGCTACTACCACTGCAGAAAACATGAGTCTTACCAAAGGTGTAACCTATGAATTTGAAATCGTAGGTGACATCGCAAGTAATGCTGTTGAAAGTGATGCATATTACTTCACTTGGGCAGCATCTGATGTTGATGCAGAAGGTGTATCATCTGACAATGCAATCTCTACTTCTGACTTCTCAAGTTCGAACCTTACTGGTCCTACAATGACTGTAAGTCCTTCATCTTTGACTGTACGAAGTTCAGCATTGAGTGATGAGACTGTAGTAGCTGGAACTGACAGTGTACTCGTATTCCGTGGTACACTTGAAGCTGGTTCTACTTCAGACGTTACTGTGACCTCACTTGAAATCACTGAAGGATCAAACGACAGTGATCTCTGGCAGTCACTCGTTGACGAGATGAAACTCTACATCGCTCCAGTAGGAGAAGCTGTAGACACCGCTACTGACCTTGTAGACAATACAAGTGATGTAGACGATGAAATCGCTCTCTTCAATGGATTTAGCTATGTAGTAAAGGCTGGCTCAGCAAACAAAGTCAACTTCGAAGTGTATGCAAACATCACTGATGGATCCGCTACTGGAAGTATCGAGACCCAGGTTTCTGATGTTGATGCAGAAGACGAAGATGGCGATACTGTAGATGCAGAAAACGCTAGTGGCGCTGCAATCTCAGGAGCTGCAGTTGTAAGTAGTCGTATCGTAACCGTTTCTGGTTCTGGTACACTCGAAGCTGTAATCGACACCAACTACACTGGTCTTCGAAATGACCACTATGTACTCGCAGGTACTTCAAAGCACCTTGCAGGTCGTATTCAGCTCCGTGCAACTAACGAAGATATCAAACTCAAGGATCTCGTAATCTTTGCAACTTCAACCGACAATGGTGGTGGAGACACTGTTTCAGTGCTCGATTCTACCTTTGCATCGATTACTCTCTACGAGGATGCAGCAATGACCAAACCTCTTGGAACTGATGATTTCTCAGGTGGTCAGACTGGAAATGGTGTTACTACCACCCTCGAAGATGTTAACTATGTAGTACCTCGTGATACTACCAAGTATCTCTATATCGGAATCAATGTTAATGGCATTGGAAACGGTGACAATGGTACTGCAACTTCAAGTGTTGATTTGAAACTCAGACTTGAAGATGATAACACTACTGCAGAAGGTGTCTCTTCAAAGAGTGACCTCTCAGCAAGTGATATCACTGTTACTGAGACTCTTGGAAAGAAAATGACTGTAGTAGGTGCGCAGGTAACTAACGTTGCTACCAGCTTTGTAGATGGAAATCTTGCTGGTGGTGAACAGACCTTCTTCACCTTCTCAGTTACCGCAAACGCAGGATCAAACACTGATGAAGACGGTGACACTCTCGATGTTCTCTTAACAAGCTTGAAACTACAGCTTGCAACAGACGCTTCAAGTGTTACTGGTACGAAGCTTTGCCGTGTAAGTACAGGAAACTGTATTGACTTGGCAACAACAACTCCATGGACTTCTCCAGGAAATCTCCACCATGTTTCACAAGCTGGTAATGCTACAACTGTAGACCTTACTCAGTTTACAAACGTTGACGACCGACGTGTCAACAGTGGTGAGACTGTACAGTTCGAAGTTCGTGGAACCTTCTCAGGCGTTACTGATAAGTTCGCTCAGGGAAGTCTCCAGGATGTTGACTCGTCAGGAATTGTATGGGGTTATGACATTAACAATGACAATACCAATGACGTGTCATACACCGACTTGAAGAAGATGGAACCTCGATGGTCTGGATATCCAGATGTCGTAGGTGGTACTTTGAACTAACATAGTTTGAGAGTATTCCCATCTGTTCTGTAGTAATACAGAACACACACCCCGCCCTTCTCGAAGGGCGGGGTTGTGTTTTTGGTAAGGCGTAAGTTTCTTTATGAGGGTTGCAATTAGGGCTTATTTGGGCTATAGTGAGTGGGCATAAATTTTAAAAATTCAGCAGGTATGACGACTATCATCAGGCGAGCACTTCCGTATCTGATTGCGGCTACATTTATTACACCATTGATTATCTTAAACAATTACATTTTTCCGTTTATTGTTCCTAAAATTGTCTTTTTTCGATCGCTCGTGCTCATAATTGCAGGATGTTATGGGGTAATGTTGATTTCAAATTTCAAAAAATATAGACCACGTTTTTCATTTTTGACGATTAGTATCTTATTATTTTGGCTCAGTTTTGCTATCTCTACGTTTACCGGAGTCGATTGGTATCATAGTTTTTGGGACAATCATGAACGTATGTTGGGGTTATTTACGATTACCCACTATGTGTTGTTATACATGATTGCCGCATCAGTAATTGAGTCTGATCGTGAATGGAATATAATTTTTCGATCAGCGCTTGTACTGGGTTCAATTGTAATGTTGATTGGGGTGTGGCAAAAGTTTGTAGACCCGCAGGCATTGCTCAATAGTGGTTCATGGCGTGTATCTGCGACATTAGGAAATTCTATTTATTATAGTGGATATGGACTGTTTTTAATGTTTTTAGGGGGGTTGCAATTTTTTAGAGAACAGAATAAAAATTGGAAATATAGTGCATTAGGAGTGGGACTGTTGGGTTTTTTTGGTATATTTTTGGGGGGAACTCGAGGTGCGATACTGGGAATGCTCGCAGGTTTTGTGACACTTGCGTTTTGCTATATTGTATTGGAGAAGGAAAAAAGTAAAACTCGCACGCTGATTACCTACCTCGCAGCAGTAGGAGTAGTAATTATTGCGCTGTTATTTGTTTTTAGACAAACTGCGTTTGTGTCAGGAATTCCAGGACTTGGTCGGCTTCTCAATACCTCGTTTTCGCTCGATTCGACTGAAAGTACACGTCCGATGGCTTGGAAGACCGCAGTCGAGGCGTGGAAGGAGAAACCATTATTCGGGTGGGGGCCTAATAATTTTTATTATGCATTTAATGAACATTACAATCCTGAGTTTTTGAAATTTGGATGGAATGAAACCTGGTTTGATAATGCGCATAGTGTTATCTTTAATACGCTTACCGTACAGGGGGTTGTCGGCATATTACTGTACCTCAGTATCTATATCGCAGCTTGTATTCTTATCTTTATTGGCGTGAGAAGAAATACGATTAGACGTCAGGTAGGATACATCTCGGCTTCATTTTTGGTAGCGCATTTTGTCGGACTGGTGACGGTATTTGAAAATCCGACATCGTATTTGTATTTTTTTGTCTTTCTAGCATTCGTGGCATTCTCAATACGTGGCGTAGTCTCGAAGAAAAAAGAAAAAGAAGAAGTAGTAAAAACAGCAAAAAACATTTCTCTAGATTCAAATCGAAATGTGTCGTCTGGTCTAGTAGTAATGATTGGTATTATGGTATTAGGATTGGTCTATGTGACCAACATCACACCGGCACGTGCAAACAAGGCGACAATTACGGCAATACAAAAAGTATATGCAGGGGTTGCAACTTCCCAACTGTATGATGATGCATTGGAATTTTCAAGTCCGCATATCGATGATATACGTAATGATATTTCGCGTACAGTTCTCGGGGTAATTCCTCAGCTCATTCAGCAAGGGAAAGGCGAACAGGCCGTCATACTGTTCAACGAAACAGTTGAAGAACTTAAGAAAAATCAACTCCTCCATCCTCTGGATGTTCGGGTACATTTCGTATTATCTCAGTTATACGAATTATTATATCAAGCAACGCAGAATAAAGATTTTTTGATACAAAGCGAGGGTGCGCTTCATCGTGCGGTTGAACTATCGCCAAAACGTCAACAATTTCTCTATGGACTTGCGCAAAATTATATTCAACAAGGTAGATTACCTGAGGCAGAAGAGGTGCTCAAGCGATCAATCAGTGATTTCGAGAGTATTGGTGAGGGGTGGGTGCGATTAGCGCTGGTATATGCCGCACAGAATAAAACGCAAGAAGCAAAAGAAACATCAGAAAAAGTACTCGGTTGGTTTGGTAGTTCGACCGTATATTTATTGAATGAAAGTTGGAAACCGATACTCGAGCAACTACTGACCACAGAACCTGTAATCCAAGCCAAATAACAGAATAGTTTCGTAATTTCAAATATAACAGAGCGTGTGAAAAAGCAATGTAATTTCTATCAAAACTACTATCTAAAAATTGCGCTATGCATACGCAAGCACTTTATTCTATAGTGATTCCGGTCTATAATGAGGAAAGTAGAATACCAAAAACAATTGATGCTATTTTTTCTTTTTTTAATCACCTAGGGGTGAATAGCGAAATTATATTTGTAGATGATGGATCGTGTGATCAGACCAAAATCATTCTTGAAAAATATCGTACAAAATATAATTTTATCATCGTGAGCTACAATGAGAATCAGGGGAAAGGGTATGCTGTGCGAGAAGGAGTCAAACATGCAACAGGGGAGTGGATTATTTTTTTTGACATAGATCTTGCAACACCACTGAGTGAATTCAATCATTTGTTGACGTTTTTACAACCTGATGACATGGTAGTGATTGGCAGTCGTCGGTTACAGGGTGCAGAGATTAAAAAAGGTGAATCAAGACTGAGAACCTTTTTGGGTCGCGGTTTTACCAAACTTTCAAATATACTTGTGCCGGGTATTACTGATTTTACGTGTGGTTTTAAATGTTTTTCGAAAGCGGCGGTGAATACTATTTTTTCGAGAGCGCATATCAATCGTTGGGGTTTTGATACTGAGCTCTTGTATATTGCGCATTTCAAAAAATTATCAATTCGTGAAATGCCGGTCGCCTGGGTCCATGATGAAGATTCACGTGTGCATGTCGGAAAAGCTATTATAAGTTCAATTAAAGAACTTGGTCAGATATTTCTAAATCGTCTAAAAGGTTTGTATCATTAAATAGTATGGAATTACAAGAATACGCAAAAATGGACATGGTTGAAAAAAGTCACTGGTGGTTTGTTGCAAAACGTGATTATATCTCGAATGCACTCGATCGATACGCCGTAGCGGGTACGAGTGTTTTAGATATCGGTTGTGGTACAGGCGCTATCATGGATTTTGTCCGATCAAAAAATTACACGGTAGAAGGAGTTGATATGAGTGAGAATGCCTTACAGTATTGTAGAAAAAAGAATCTAACCGTGCATCATGGATTCGCTGAAAAGCTTCCTTTTCAAAATAGTTCATTTGATGTTGTAATTGCGTCAGATGTATTGGAACATATCACTGATGATGCGGCAGCTGTACAGGAGGTGGCGCGGGTGTTAAAACCCGGAGGAATATTTATTGTTACGGTGCCAGCGCATCAATCATTATTTTCCTACCATGACCATGCCCTCCATCATGTTCGTCGCTACAGCAAGGAGGGGTTAAGAAAGGTATTGACTACATCATGTACTGTGGAGTTTATAAGTTGGATACATTTGATTATTCTCGCGCCGGCAGCGGGTATGCGTGTAATACAACGTTTTTTCAAAAATAATGGTGAATCAGATGTGCGACCAGCTTCTAGGGTGATAAATTTTGTTATGCGAACGTTGTACAGTATTGAATTGGGGTGTTTCAGGTTATTTCATAGGCTTCCTTTTGGGCTGTCTCTTTTTGCAGTAGTCCGCAAACCTCGTATATGATCGCTACAAAATATGTACGAGCTCTCTCTGTGGTTTTGGTAGGGGGGGCATTAGTAACTCTATATAATAGATTTTTTGTTTATTCTAATGAGTGTAGTTTTATTTTTAACTGGCCATGGTGTACAGCACCCGGTGGCCACCAAAAAATAGTTCAAGTATTGGCGGTACTTATGGTGTGTGGTTTGCTGACATATGTTAGTTGGTTTTTGAGCACTCTATCTTTTGATATATCATTGCGCAAAAAAGAAAAAATATGGTTGATTGGTATTTTATTAGCTGCAGTATGTGTAATTCCGTTCACCTCAGCTGATATGCGTTTTTATTATAGTATTGGTGGTGCAACGAATAATCCATATGTCGAAGATTGGACACTCGTTACGACTCCATTGTATGCGATGTCGAGTCAGACAAATGGTGTAATGTACGGACCATTGGCTGTTCACTTGTTCGATTTTTTTTATAAGATAAGCCGAGGTAATTTTCTTCTTTTCTGCTTTTTGTGGAAGATTGTGATGGTGGGTGCTCTGGTTGGGGTTAGTTATCTGGTGCAGTATGTGAGTAGACAAATAAATGCGCATAAGCATGTGAGTACTGCCTGGTTGATTGTACAACCACTTTTAATTTGGGAATGGGTGGTTGCTGGACATTTTGATGGGCTTTGGATTTGTATGGTACTTCTTGCATTTGCAGGCGCTATACACAGGCGTTGGGTAGTAGTGGCAAGTGCGCTAACAGTCGGGATATGGTTGAAGTTTATCCCTATTTTTTTGGTGCCAGTATTTGTATTATGGTGGTGGCAAACGGTAGAACGGAAGAAATGGAAAACACATCTTCGAGAGGGGGTGGGCAGTATGATAGCGATGATGCTTGTAAGTGTCGTATCCTGGTCTGGATTGTGGCAAGGTTTTCAGGTGTTTTATCCACTTATTCTACAAAGCAAATGGGCAGCCCAAAGCATTTTTGCTTCAATATATTATTCGTTTTCACCAATAATGCAGGCTATATTCAGTGAATCACAGTCAGCCCACTGGTGGCTCACACGATTAGTCCAGGGATCATTAGGTGTTATGGTATTATTTCTGCTTTGGCCATTGTGTACGAAGGCATATGCTATTGCGGTGAAAAAATATGTAGCAACCACACAGGAATATATTCAAATGACGTATATTGGGTTAAGTGTATATTTATTGGTGTGGCAGAAATCTTTTTTCCCTTGGTATGTTATTTGGCTGATTCCGTTCGCTGCGATTCTTCTTGCAGACACATGTAATGCTAGAGTACAGAATGGTATCCGCTGGCTGTCCGCGGCCCCTTTTTTGTTTTATATTCCAGGGCTCTTGTTACCTGGTAATGATACACAATTATGGTACTATTATTACGTGGTAGTACTTATTATTCTCTATCCGTTGTACCAACTTCTGCAATGGCGTAAAATTTCTTATGCGCTTCGTTAAGATAAAAAATATTGCATCGACTAAAACACTCCATGAAGCTGTGTTTGTGTATGGAGGGGCACTCGCCAATGGGGGTGCATTGTTTGCTCTGAATGTTGTATTAGCTCACATGCTGAGTAAAGAAAATTTTGGCGCATTTTCATTGGCAATTTTGGTATTGGGCACTGTTGCTGAATTATCCGATTTTGGACTGAATGCTGGATTCCTTAGGTTTGCCCCTTATTACCGAGAGCGTAATGAGGTCGGTAAACTGACGCAGCTGGTTAAGACGGTATGGCGTTGGCGTTTGACCATGTCGGCTATACTTACGGTAGGTGGAATCATTTTTGCAAAATATATTGCAGTATATATATTCAAGCAACCCGCAATTACAGGGCTACTCCGCCTTTCTTTTTTGGGTGTGGGAGGTGTGATTTTACTTGGGTTTGTCACCACATATTTGCAAGCGATGCAGCATTTCACATTGACTTCGATGTTGCAAGGACTCAAAGGGATTCTTCGATTTCTCATCATTATGATTTTGCTTGTATGTAAGGTGACGAATTTGTATGTATTGATTTTAGCGTATTTGCTGATTCCATGGATTTTATTAGGAATGCTCTATCATAAACTTCCCAAAAATTTTAATACTATAAAAGTAGAAGAAGATGTGAAGAAAAAGTTACATTCACAATTGGCGCGATATAGTTTCTGGATTACCATTTGGTCATTTTCTGCAATCGTTTCTAGTCGTATTGATCAAATACTAATTAGTAATTTTTTGGATCTGGGACAGGTTGCAATATATTCAGTGGCATTTCAATTTATTTTCATCTATAGTTTAGCAATTCAATCAATCTCATCAGTATTAATTCCGAAGATTAGCAAGATTACTTCTAGGGAAGAACTTGCGGCCTACTCCAAAAAAGTTTTTAAATGGATTGTACCTGTTGCAGTACTCCTGGCTTTCTGTATTTATCCATCACAGTTTGTTGTGTCTCTTATTTTTGGTGAAAAGTATGCAGCTTCTATGCCACTTTATACATATTTGAGCTACTTTACACTGGTGAATTTTTTGGCTATTCCTTTGCCCCTTATCATATCTGTATACAATCGTACAGACCTTATTGCTTTCTCTGGATTTCTGCAATTAATCATCAATGTGATGTGTGGACTCCTCTTTATCCCACAGTATGGTGTGATAGGTGCAGTGGTCGCATTCGGTATGGGGACTGTTGCTGTCCATCTATATAGCGCGTGTGTGGTAATGTATCTATTTAAAAAACCCCCGAGACAGCCGGTCTAGCGGGGGTGTGGAGCATCTGCTATTGTATAGTTTTGGTGGATGAAATTTTTAAGATCTATAAACACGTCTTTTTTTGTATACAGATAGGGTGACTCCATACCCCATAGAGGTGCGTGCAGTGTCTGCATGTCATAGTAAGCTGGGGTGATAGTAGGTTCGTGATCAAAATTAATGTTAAAAATTTCTTTTGCCATTTCACGCAAGGTGGTTGGTTCGGTCGCAATATTCAGATGTGTAAGTCCATGATGTATTGCTTTTTCAATGTCAGACCAGAGATGGTCTAGTGAGTAGAACTGGAGAACACTGCGAGCATCGTGAGAGTCTGTGTTTTTATGTATAAAATCATAAATAACATTTTTTTTAAGACCATTACCGAAAATACCTGGCAATCGTATGATGAGGCTATTAAAATGTGTAATCACAAATTCTTCAAGTAACCGGCGATGTTTTCCATAACTTGTCAACATCGAAGGGTCAATAGGGGAATTTTCATTGACTCTATAAGCGGGTGCGTATACATCAATAGTAGAAATTAGGACGCAGGTGCGCGCCTGTATATGTGATAAGCTCTCCATGAGGGCCTGAATGTTTTTCCAGTCATGCTCAGGGTCCCTATTGGCAAGCCATTTCGTTCCTGGCGCGCCTGCGCATACTAACAAATCGACCTGTTTTCCAGAACTTTCGGCAATAGTACGCGAGTTGTATTGTAATTCAAATCGGTGTTGGCGTGCTAAATTACTACCTACAAAACCAGTGTGCCCGATAAGAGCGTGTGGAAGTTTCATGTCAGATGCGGTCGTATTTTTTAACAGTATCGATGATTTTTTCTACATCGTGATCAGTTAGATCATAATGGATAGGAATGAGAATCGTATCTTCATCTGCGCGCTTGAGGTTGGGTAAGTTTTTAATACCCCCAAAAATTGAATATCTATCATTTCGACGGTTATTGATATTTACAAAGATCCCATGTTCACGCATGAATAGAGCGAATTTCATTCGATTTTGTACGTGTACCGGAAATATTTGGTAATTTGGAGTATTTTCAGCAGGATAATAAGTTGTTTGCACTTTTGAACAATTTTCAAACTCGCGACGGTAGAGTTCGCCGATTTTTTTACGGCGAGCTAGTGGCTCATTGATATGTTTGAGTCCGACAATACCGATCGTTGCGGTAATATCATTCATATTATATTTGAAACCCAGAGTATCAATTCGATCAGGAAGCGGGTCGATCATACTAGTTTTTTTATTTTCTCGGTCGACACCGAACCATACCTGTCTCTTTAATTTTTCATAGTATTTTTTATGTGGGGTTGCAATCATGCCTCCATCTCCGCAGGTAATAATCTTTACCACCTGAAGTGAGAAAGTGATGATGTCACCTTTTGTACCGATAAAATCACCTTTATACTTTGCGTTCATGGCATGTGCAGAATCTTCAATAATTGGTAAGTTGTAATCTCGACCGATTTTACGAATAGCATCCATATCACATGCATTACCACCGTAATGGACGCACATGATAGCTTTAGTTTTTTTTGTAATTTTTTTCACGATACTCTGTGGATCGATATTTAATGTGTCATAGTTAATATCTGCAAATACTGGTCTTGCGCCTTGTTCAAGTATCGAAGTATTCGTGGCAATAAACGTATACGGTGTAGAGACAACCTCATCGCCTGGACCGACCCCAAGTACAGCCAAGCTTGCGCGGAGAGCAGAAGTACCACTATTGCATGCTACGATGTGTTTGATGTTGAATCGTTTGGCAAATTGTTCGCGCAGCAATTTTTCTTGTTTGCCAGTATTAATCCATTTGGATTGTAATACCTTGTCTACTTCGCGTCCCGTTTCTGATGGAACAAATACAGACCAGGGACGAATTTCTTTACCGATCTCATAAGGTTTTTTTGTCATAATGTTATAAATTATAAAATTGATTTGTAATATGCGACTGTCGCTGCAATACCTTTTTTGTGGTCAGAAAAAATAAAATCAGGGAATAGTTGTCGAAATTTTTTATCATCGAGAATTTTTACTGGGGCACCATCGGCATAAGATGTATTAAATACGAGTTTGCCTGTGAAATGAACCGCTTCGGCGATAAATTCAGCCGTTTGTTTTATAGTGAATCCTTTTTGTTGAGCAATATTTATAGGGTGGGGGGTATCTTTATCAATTTCCATACCATGTATGAGAGCGTGCACCACATCGTCAATATATGCCCATTCGCGCACTGGACTGCCGGTACCCCAAATTTCAAATTCGGTATCTCCGCGTTTCTGTGCTTCAATCATACGAATAATCATACCATTGAGGGCGTGAGTTTTATTGGGGTCAGTCGAATCACCTGGGCCAAAGGTATTAGGGATAAGAAAATTTACACTGTGGATTTTGTGTTGTTTTTGGTAGCACGTGGCAATTACATATAGTATCCGTTTGGCATTACCATATGAAAAAACTGAATCATGTACTTCACCACTCCACCATTCAGATTCGGTTTGAATTGCGCTCGTACCAGGGTAAGAGCAGTTGGAAAGGGGGTTGATTATTTTTGTCTTTGGACAGACTGTGGCAACAGCTTTGTATAGATTGAGAGACATCTGTACGTTATCGTGGATAACATCTGCAGCGTACGTAGTCACATAGTGTAGACTTCCCACGTGTGCAGCGCAATTAAAAATAATGTCTGGCGTGAATTTTCGCAGACATTGTTCGATGTGCCCGTAGTCAGTTATATCGACTCCTAGTGTGCGTGACGCACGGTATACAGTGTGACCTAGTTTTTCAAGTGCAGTGGTGAGATTACTGCCCACGAAACCACTTGCGCCAAGAATAAGTATTTTTTTGCTCATACATTTGAAAAAGGATTTGAAATACGCAGATGCTCAAGACCCTTAATCATTTCGTTGAGACCCTTTTCAAAACTGATAGTAGGTTCAAAGCCTTTGTTACGGATTTTTTGATATGAAACTTCATAATCTCTTTGATCAGGGTCAGGAATGCCCTGGTCAACATAGAGGATTTCAAAATTAATTTTCTCCCGTACCATTTGAGCGATTTCTTCTTTGGTCTTGTTCATTTTTTCTGATCCCACGTTGTAAACTTCATTTTTCATGCTATCAAAATGCTCAATTCCAAATACATATGAATTGACGATATCTCGCACATGGATGAATGTTCGTTTGAAGTGTTTGTCGTATACTACTAAATATTTATTCTTGAGTGCATTAAATACAAAATCATTAGGCAGTAGATCTAAGCGTGGGCGGGCTGACAATCCAAATGCAGTTGCAAATCGATAGGCGATTGCATTTCCTTTACTCATTACCTCTAATTCTCCTCGTAGTTTAGTATCTCCGTATGTAGAAAGTGGATTGGTAGGAGATTCTTCAGTACAGATATTTTCCACTTTTCCATATACACTTCCGGTTGATGCATAGAATAATTTCTGCGATTCTTTTCTTGCATTATTGATGTTAACTGTCCCTTGGTAGTTTACTTCTTCAGTTAATTTAGGATCCCGTTTGCATGCTGGGGCGCCTACAATTCCAGCCAAGTGGATAATGACATCCATACCTTGAACTGATTTGTTGACGATGTCAGTGTCTCTGATATCTCCTTTGATAAATTCAAAATGATCGTCAATAAAATAAGGCATGAGGGAATTAAGTCCAAACGTAAGGTTATCAAGTACGCGTACAGTATGTCCGTTTTTCAAAAGTTCTGAAACTACGAGTGATCCAATATAGCCCGCACCCCCAGTAATCAAAATGTTCATAGTTAATATTTATTTTGGTAGATTAGTCACCAAACTCCTTCAAAAGATATAGTAATTTACCAGTATAGTGTATGAAAAATAAGGGTATCTGTCAAACCATGTAGCATAGAAATAATGTAGGTTACAAATGAATAACCCCCGGCGTGCCTTATGCACACCGGGGGGCTTGTTCGGTCCCAGGGGGCCGAGAGATGTTCTACTTGACCATGCCCATCGTACGTAGTAGAGCAAGAGCATGGTACGTGACAACAGTCGATGCCATGTCGTAGGTCAGTCCGCTCAAGACCACCTTTTGCCACTCGTCGAGCGGGAACAGGATGATCCGGAGGAGTTCATGGTGATCGAGCTTGCTTGGACCGCGTTGGATCGGATCCTTGAGGATTCCGAGGAAGGGATGGATACCACCCGTGTTCTGTCGAACTGTGGCACCTTGCATAATGCCTCCCGCGAGCGGGATCACATGATCGAGTTTGAATCCAGTCTCCTCCTCGAACTCGCGGCGCGCCGTATCAGCGAATGAGTGATCAGTGCGGCTCTTGACGCCACTCGGTGGCACGAGCACCACTTCGCCGAAGCCTTGCTTGAACTCGACCGTCACGGGCACGAGCAGTTGGCCTTCATGGGGGATGACTGCAAAGACCGTCACCCACGGCTTGCCAGTGTTCCGGAAGGCTGTGAATCTCTCCTTGGTGTGAGGATTCTCGAGGAAGAGAACTTCAGTCTTAGGAACATATCTGAGGTCTGTACGATCCTCAGGAGAGAGATCACGCTTGAGGTAGTCCTCGAGGAGGACTGTGGGTGCGATAGAGTTCCATCGCTCGATTTTGAGATTCGTGAGAACCTCATGGAGATTCTCGAGGGTCGCGATGGGGTATCCAAACGCCGTATTATCTCGCATGTCGGTCTCCTCTGGTTGAGAGTCGGGTTGTCTCGCCAGCCGATCAATAGGACAGACTGATGAGTCGATAAACATAACAGAAAATGTAGTGGACGTCAATCATAGTGGTGTATACAAAAATTATTATTTTTTTATTGTATGGGCTCTAGACATGAAGATATATAAAAGATAGGTCTGTTGACTCAGTAGATAATTTTGATTACACTTCTACTATATTGTATGAGGTATTAAGCATATTTATTTTTTGGATTATGAATGTCAAATTAAAGATTTTTTTGAAGAAAGTTTTTCCTCTGGGATTTTTGATTTTTGCACATCGATTATGGGGACGCATCAGAGATAAAGTAATGTATTCAGTTTTTTTAAATCATTGGAAGAAATTTAAAAAATCAGCAGAACTTTCTCGAGATACTAGATTTACGTTATCAGTTAAAAATTTTTCTCCTATTTTGCACGAAATGGCTAATCTACAGCATTTTGACCGGCATTATACCTATCATCCAGCCTGGGCAGCTCGAAAGCTCGCTGAATTGCGCCCAAAAAAACATGTAGACATTAGCTCAACTCTAAATTTCTGCGCGATTGCGTCGGCTTTTATACCTATTGATTTTTATGATTATCGACCTACAGATTTGAAGTTATCAGACTTAAAATTTGGAGAAGCCGACCTTTTGAGATTACCATTTCCTGATGGTAGTATTGAATCCTTGTCATGTATGCACACGGTTGAGCATGTCGGGTTGGGCCGATATGGCGATCCTATTGATTCCGAGGCAGACTTAAAAGCCATGAAAGAGCTATCACGAGTGGTGGCAAAGGGCGGTCACTTGTTGTTTGTGGTACCTGTAGGTGCTCCGAAGCTAATGTTTAATGCTCAGCGTATTTATTCGTATGAACAGATAGTTTCTTCGTTTCCAAGCCTTAAATTGGTTGAATTTACGTTATTACCAGATGAGGGAGGGCTGATCGAAGATGCTGAACCAAGTATGGTTAAGAAACAGGTGTATGGATGTGGTCTATTTTTGTTTACTAAAGAATAACTGTTATGGAACCAGTGAGTCAGGTTAATCGAAAGCCTGTAGTAACGGTAGTAACTGTTGTTTTTAATGATGTAAAAAATGTAGAGCGGACAATACGCTGTGTCCTCGATCAAACGTTCAGTGCACATATCGAGTATATTATTATCGATGGTGGATCCACTGATGGAACCGTTGATATCATAAAAAAGTATAGTCCTCGTTTGGGATATTGGGTGAGTGAAAAGGATGCGGGAATGTTCGATGCTATGAATAAAGGCGTCTGTCATGCATCGGGCGAATGGGTACAGATATTAAATAGTGGGGATTATCTAATATCTAATACTATTATTGAAGAAATTTTTAAAAATAAAGATCAGGAATATTCGAATTTCGATATCGTATATGGAGGGTTTGTGGGTAATTTTAGTGGTCAGGCAGTATTGTGTCCGGCTAATAAGGATGTACATACGAATGCGTGGCAAGGTATGCAAGCGTGCCATTCTACACTATTTGTACGCAACGAGATCGCAAAGAAATTTCCCTATGATTTGCAATACCGACATTCAGCAGATGGAGATTTTTTAGCACGTTGCGTAGTCGCAGGCTGTCGTTTCAAGAGATTAGAAAAAATTATTTTTCGGGTGGGTACACTGGGCAATTCTTTCAATAATTGGCTACCTTGTCGTTTGGAAAATTTAAAAATTGCCCGTACATACTTTCCTGGTATAAAAACTGATTGGTATCACATGCGGGGCATCATGAGGGAATCTTCATTTAGAATTTTTAAAACAATCACCTCGGTCTTTGGCCTATATCAATTAGTGCGTTACGTATATCGAAAAAAAATCAAAAAGAAATTTTTATTGTTGCCCAAAGGTATACAACCGTACCAGGATTAATGTGTGCATGATATGGCAATTACTGCCCATTGTATTGTAAAAAATGAAGAATATTTTATACGGTATGCAATATTATCCGTGATTGATTTTGTAGATTCACTGATTATTTTTGACACAGGATCGACTGATGCAACCACAGAGATTATACGTGAAATAATCAAAAAATATCCTCAAAAAATTATTTTTGAAGAAAAGGGCGTCTGTGATAAAAAACAGCATACTGTGTTGAGACAAGAAATGATTGATCGTACGACCACAGAGTGGTTTATGATTCTTGATGGAGATGAGGTGTGGACACAGAGGGCAATGCGTGAAGCTATAGAGGTAATACGAGAAAATAAGAAAATTGATTGCTTGATTGCTCCGTTTTATTTGTGTGTCGGTGATGTGTTTCATACATATCGTAAGAATGGTAGTATTGAAATGTTAGGAAAAAAAGATTTTTTTTACCCTCGGTTTATCAGAATATGCCGTGGCGTCCATTGGTCTGGTGATTATAATAGTGATATGCTGATATATGCTAATGGTAGTGAGGTGTTTCAAAAGGAAAGTACTGCTATTCTGCATCATAAATATTGGCACATGACCCATCTGAAAAGATCACCTACAGATGATGAAGAATATAGCTCGTATGGAACACGAAAAGAAAAAAGACGGGAAACCTATTGCATAATAGGAACTAAAATCAAAGAACCTGTGCCAGAAGTTTTTGGTGTACAAAATGGTCCTACCCAGCTTAGTAGTCTAAAATCATGTTTGAATTTTTTACTATTAATTTTCAAACGCTTAGTCCGATAAAAGTTTTGTGTGTATGATATATACAATTGTTGCGAGAATGGTGCGCGGTTTCAATGGATGTATGCGTGTGATGAGGGTATTTTTTTTACGGAGAGTGTGTGGAGCAATGGGGCAAAAAGTTGAAATCGAAAAGGGGGTCAAGATAGCTCATCCGAATAAAGTATTTTTAGGAGATGGTATTCGTATAGGAAAAAATGTGTATATCGAAGGGGGAAATAAAAATATTAGAATAGGCAATAATGTTGTGATTGGAAAGAGTACAGTTCTTATTGGTGAACATGAAAATCTTACAATTGGGAATAATTCTTCATTGAACGCTGAATGTTATGTAGGTAGTGGGGGAGAGGTACGTATTGGAAATTATGTGATGATTGCAGGAAGGTGTAATATTATTACGTCGATGCATGGATATTCAGACTGGACAAAACCAATGTGTAGACAAACCGATCGGTGCGGTACGGTCATAATCGAAGATGATGTATGGCTCGGGACTGGGGTGACTGTATTACCGAATGTTACAATCGGAAGAGGGGCAATCGTCGGCGCTCATGCAGTGGTAACAAAAGACGTGGAACCATTTGCTATTGTAGGCGGGGTGCCCGCAGCTTTTATTAAATATAGATTTTCTGCCGAAGAGCGTCAGAAAGCTCTGAATGTGGTTTTTGATACTTAAGTCTATACATAGTATGTTTAAAAAAATAATTGATAATTTTGATACAAAAATTTTTGAAAAACAGGTAACAAAGTTATTTATTTCAGGTAATGTAGATTTACAAAAAATTAAACAAACATTGGTTGTGGGACATTCTCCTGAAATTATTTTTTGTTTTGCACCGTGCTCACCTAAAATTACGCGATTTTTGGAGGAAAATAATTTTCATATCATAAGTAGTAGGGCAACCTATCGACTGAGGGACATGAAGCGAACTTTTTCCGCAAAGCTTCCTGCGGGATTTGAATTTATTAAAAAAACAAGTGAAATTCCACAATTGAAAATTGCATCCATTAAGAAAATGGCAGTAGTAATTGGTGGCACAAGCAGGTACTTTCGGGATCTAGAGCTTCCAATAAAAAAATCGCAAGATCTCTATACTGAATGGATATTTAACAGTCTCTACAATGGTTACGCAGATGCATCCTTCTGTATTACAAAAAACAAAGAGTTGGTAGGTTTGGTCACCATAAAGATAAAAGGGGATTGCGGATATATTGATTTGCTTGGAGTGGTACCGCGGTGGCATAATTTAGGACTTGGTTCATTTTTAATGAAACACGCGTTACAATTTTTGAGTAAATCAAAAATTTCTACAGTGAGAGTTGTTACCGAGGCAGAAAATATTCCTGCAACTGCGTTTTATCAAAAAATGGGTTTTGTGGTTGAAAATATGGAGCTTGTGTATCATAAACATGTATCATAATGTATGTCACCTCTGCGGGTTGGTATTATTGGTGGAGGGATTGTGGGTCTTGCCACTGCGGTAGGTGTAACTCATCGTTTTCCGCAAGCGGTGGTTTCTGTAATTGAAAAAGAGCGTGGTCTAGGGCTACACCAAACCGGACATAACTCTGGTGTAATCCATTCAGGTATTTATTATCGGCCAGGCTCTCTAAAGGCGCGGCTGTGTGTTGAAGGATCAAAAAGACTCAAAGTATTTTGTCGTGAACATGCTATTTCGGTTCAGGTCACAGGTAAGGTTATAGTAGCAACTTCCCCAGAAGAATCAGCTCAATTAGAAGAACTCAAAAGACGGGCTGTACAAAATAGTATAGTGGGGGTAGAAAAAATTGGACGCAAGCGATTACGTGAGATTGAGCCTTATGCTGAGGGAAATGAAGCATTGGTGGTTCCAGAGACCGCTATTGTTGATTATACTCAGGTTGCCAACGCATATGCTAAGGTGGTGACAGCTAGGGGTGGCACTATTCATACGGATACACAGGTGATTAAAGCTGCGTTTTCTCATGGCACGTGGAAAGTGTATACAGAACGAGAAGATTTTACTTATGATATTCTCATCAATTGTGGTGGACTTTTTTCCGATCGTATTGCAGAGCTCTGTGGTGCAAAACCAGATGTACGCATTATCCCTTTTCGGGGAGAGTATTTTAAACTTAAGTCTGAGTATGAATATTTGGTAAAAGGTTTGATATATCCAACCCCAAATCCAGCCCTACCTTTTTTAGGAGTGCATTTCTCGAGGCATATTAATGGCAGTGTCGGGGTTGGGCCGAATGCAGTATTGGCATTTGCTCGGGAAGGATACAAAAAAACTGATGTCCGGCTGAGCGATATGGTCCTGAATATGACATTTGTGGGATTCTGGAAATTATTAGGAAGATATGGTAAAATAGGTGCGTTTGAATTGTATCGATCATTGAGCAAAAGAGCATTTGTGCATTCACTCCAGCAGCTGGTTCCTGATATTACAGCAGACATGCTAGAACCTGCAGAGAGTGGGGTGAGGGCTCAGGCTGTCGATCGATCGGGTCGATTAGTGGATGATTTTTTATTTATGGAACAGCGACAGGCGCTCCATGTGCTTAACGCGCCGTCACCTGCTGCGACGAGCTCAATTGTTATTGGTGAGATCATCGCAGAAAAATTAAGTCCATACGTGAACTATCTTAAGTAATTTTATTTTTGTATCGCATAGTATGAGTACACATATTCTGATTGCAGGAGCAGGGGGATATATCGGTTCCCGTATGGTTGAACAGTTTTTAGAGAAAGGATATACAATAACCGCTCTTGATCGTTATTTTTTTGGTGATAATTTGAATGATCTTGCAGGTAATCCCCGACTAAGGATTATAAAAGAAGATATCCGCTCATGTGATGAGACTATTTTAAAAGATGTTGATGTGGTAATTGATTTGGCTTCAATTTCAAATGATCCTTCATCAGAATTGCTCCCACAGATTACTGAGTCTATCAATTACAAAGGCGCAGTGAGATTGGCAACAATAGCAAAAAAAATGGGAGTCGCACGATATATCCTCTCTTCGTCATGTAGTGTCTATGGCGCAGGGGAATCTATTATGAATGAAGAATCACCCACAGCTCCTGTTTCCACCTATGCGCGCTGTAAACTGTTGGCTGAACGTGATATTGCGTTGTTGGGTGATGATTCGTTCTGTGTGACATTTCTCCGAAATGGCACTGTGTATGGATTATCAAAACGACGTATGCGCTTTGATCTGATTATTAATATCATGACATTGCATGCATGGAAAAATAATAAATTATTTATCATGGGTGGTGGTAAACAATGGCGTCCATTGGTCCATATTGATGATGTAATTAAAGCATTTGATAAAGTTGTTAATGAATCACAGAAAGAAAAAATTAATAAACAAATTTTCAATGTTGGTTCAAATGAACAAAACTACCAAGTCTTTCAGGTCGCACATCAGTTTAAAAAATATTTTCCAAGTTTAATTATTGAAGAAACACCAGATGATGCTGATCGACGGAATTATCATGTGAATTTTGATAAAATTACAAATACGCTTGACTACCATGTTGAAAAAACAATTTATGACGGTATTGTAGAAATTAGATCAGCGCTTGAAAAAGGAGAGATTACCGATACGCTAGTTACCAAAACGGTCGAACATTATAAGTACCTCATTGCCGCTGATAGGGTGTTGTCACAGGTAAAATTAGGATCAGTGTTATTTGAGTTATGAAAATAGAATTTTACAAGCACAATCTAGTTGCTGCGGATAAAGAAGAATGCATTAAAGTGCTTGATTCACTGTTTTTGACAACTGGCGAAGTAGTAAAAAATTTCGAACAAAAATTTGCTCGCTACCTTGGTGTAGAATATGCAGTAGGTGTGACGTCTTGCACAGATGCATTGCTTTTGGCGCTTCGCTGCTTTGGTGTGGGCCCTGGTGACGAAGTAATTACGACACCACTATCATTTATTGCAACTGCAAATGCGATTGAATATTGTGGCGCACAGCCTGTATTTGTGGATGTTGAACAAACCACGGGTAATATTGACGTGAGCCGTATTGAATCTGCGATTACACCAAAAACAAAAGCAATTATCGTCGTCCATCTATATGGACAAATGTGTGATATGCGGGAAATTCGAAGAATTGCCGATAAACATGCGCTAAAAGTAGTCGAAGATTGTGCCCACTGTATCGAAGGTGAGCGCGATGGAGTCCGTCCGGGACAGTTGGGAGACATCTCATGTTTTAGTTTTTATGCTACAAAAAATATTACCAGTGGTGAAGGTGGGGCGCTCGTTACTAAGAATGCTGAATGGTATGCCTGGCTTGCCAAAGCGCGTCTTCATGGTATGAGTAAAAATGCTGCTGATCGTTATACCAAACGGTATGAACATTATGACATGGAATTTTTAGGGTATAAATGCAATATGAATAATATTGCAGCATCAGTACTTATTCATCAGATAGATAGAATGGAAGAATATTTGACGAAAAAAGCAGGAATTGCGGCTATGTATGATGAGGGGTTTAAAGCAAATTCACATATAGGTAAACCAGCCGTACTATCAGGTACCAAACATGCTCGGCATCTCTATACTATTTGGGTAAAACCTGAAAAACGAGACGAATACCTGCACGCACTTCAAGACGCGGGTATTGGAGTTGCCGTGAATTTCCGGACGATTCATTT
The DNA here is from genome assembly GCA_052033375.1 of Candidatus Magasanikiibacteriota bacterium. GTDB lineage: Bacteria > Patescibacteriota > Patescibacteriia > Magasanikbacterales > UBA922 > UBA922. The sequence continues at coordinate 31,601 of JBPOJQ010000003.1, read as the reverse complement.
GATGAAATATTATCGCGAGAAATACGGCTTTCAACCAGGAGCTTTTCCAATCGCTGAGCATATCGGCGCCTCAACAATCACACTTCCGCTCTATCCAAAATTAACTGATGAAGAGGTACTGTATATTATCGCTACGATTAATGCGATAGTCATTGAATAATAAATCCTATGTCCGAACGGCATGAGCGTCCGCCAGTTATTGTCGATCCTGAGGCAGGTGAGCGATATTCTTTTGTTATTGAGCAAGGTCAGAAGCTACTAGCCGGGACTGCAATCCTTGAGAGTACAAAGCCTGTTACTGCGGCTGATGTTGATGCAATCCGTCGGTATCATAAGGCAGTTTCCCCAACTAATGCAGAACATCCATGGCGTCTCACTCCTGCAAACAAAAGTCTTGCTGCAGGTGAGATTGTCGACCTATCAAGCTATGCTAATTGGGATAAGCCAGGAGGACCCGAGGAACATATCGAGCTTGCGACAAAGGGTGCAGAGATTGTAGTCGAGTACATCAAGAATCACCTAAAAGATATACAAGATGTCGAGGAACCATGGGCACAAAAAGCAATTAACGATTTGTATACACTGAATCCACATCATACAGCAGCTGCAGCTGCTCTCCATGATGATGGTAGGTTCGTTACCCATCTTTTTTATACGAATGAAGCAATTGGGAAAAGAGCGCTGGAGCGTATCGGTATACGCGAAGACATTTTAGCTGTACTTCCAAATGAGTCATTGATGCAGACCCCCGCAGATCAATCAATGGATGAAGCTATTCAAAAATTACCACCTGAAGCAGTGCTAGTACGTCTTTTAGATGAATTTGCGAAGCGTGCTCCGCACACTAATCGTCTTAAACAAGTAGAGGATTTTCGTCCTGCCGAGCAAACGAATTGGTCTGATCCGTATCAAGATAAACCACCTTCAGGTCGGATTACAGATCAATTTATGCGTGAACGTATGCCTCTGCATAATGAAAATGCGTGGAGGTATATCAAAGGATTGCAAAAGTATGTCGAACAGGTAACCACGGTATCATTTGACAGTGTCCTGAATCAATTATCCGATAGTCTAGTTCCGGCACTTGAATCACTTGATAAGTCGGCACCCTTTTCTTCAAGAGATTTAGTTGACGGGTGTGTAAGAAAACAGGAAATTCGTCTTCCAAACATAACGGTGCAGCTCGAGGCTCTGACTGAACGTGGTGAAGGAAATACGGTTAATGAAGATGGATGCGTCGCGGTACTACATGAGAACAGTACTTATTTTTTGGTAGTTGATGGAGGTACTCAGATGGCAGAGGTGCCCAGTCTACGGGGGCAAACCGGAGGACAATATATACGTGACCAAGTACTACAACATGCAACTAAGATCAATCATAGCTCTTCAACAGCTGATGTACTTATGCAGATAAATACTGCAATCGCAGGAGACATGAAAAAAAATCATGCAGATATTGAACAGACTGAATTTTCTGATTCAGTGCCATACGGCTCAATTGTAGGTGTGTGTGTAGATAGTGAGCGTGGATTGATAGAAATTTCAAACGCAGGCGATGCATATGCAATTGGACTGCACACCGATGGCTCTGTTAGACTATTAACTATTGACCATGTGCACTCACGTGACCAAAAAGTATTAGAGGTGGCTAGTGCGCTGGCTACACAATACAAATGCTCTGTTTCAGAGGTGCTTAAAAATAAAAAAACAGACCATCGCTTTTCGCCTGTTTTGGGTGAGATGATGGAATCATTACGACAGTTCAATACAGGAGAAATTCCACGCATTAATGGTGGTGGAAAATTTCGAGTCGATACCACCGCGGTGCCACTGGTTGATATGAAGCAAATGGTAGTATGTACTGATGGGGCAATTCCATCTGATATTGATATACACACAACAGATGGTTTATATACCTTTTGGGAGCTGATCGAAGCTGGAGGAATACGTGCAGTGGTGGATCATGCTAAATCAATTGCACAATCTGATCCAAATCTAGAAAAATTTCCTCGCTTCAAGACTATCGACAATATAATGCTAGTGCATCTATCATTCTCTATATAAAATATGTGCGGTATCGCTGGTAGCATTCACGATAATGGAAAAATACACCCTGATACAATTAATCGGATGCTTCAGTGTCTCAAACATCGGGGACCTGATGATGAGGGTGTGTGGTTTAGTGATGATCAGACAGTCGCGTTGGGTCAGCGTCGGCTTGCGATTATCGATCTCTCAAGTGGCGGCAGACAGCCAAGAGTAAGTCGCGATGGTCGATTTACTATAGTTTTTAATGGTGAAATTTATAATTATCAAGAATTGAAACGTGAATTGGTTGAAAAAGGTTATTCATTTGATTCTTCAAGTGATACTGAGGTACTGCTGTATGCATTTATTGAATGGCAGGAGTTGTGTTTAGAAAAACTCAATGGAATGTTTGCATTTGCAGTATGGGATAGTCGTGAAAAAAAATTATTTGCAGCACGTGATCGGGTGGGGAAAAAACCATTTAAATATTTTTTCAACCATAATCGCTTTGTGTTTGCTTCAGAGATAAAATCATTATTGAGTGATTCAACGATTGATCGTACTATAGATTTCCAGGCAATTGATGAGGCTCTAACGTTTAGCTATGCCCCAGCACCACGTACTGGTTTTACACATATTCATAAATTACCTGCTGGACACTATCTCTGGTGGCAGCGGAATACTCTGAGTATTAAAGAATATTGGAATCCTACTTCATTTGAGGTAAATACCACGGCATCATATGCGCAGTGGAAGTATGATCTTTGGAAATTATTTCTTGATGGAGTCGAAAAGAGAATGATAAGTGACGTGCCATTAGGTGCCTTTTTGAGCGGTGGAATTGATTCTAGTTCTGTCGTCGCTGCAATGAGTGAAGTATCGACGTCACCTATTGATACGTTTGTTATTAGTATTGGTGGCGAGAGTGAGGATGAACGCATGGCACGAGTAGTGTCTAAATTTTTTAAAACTAATCATCATGAATTACATATCAATCCAGGAGATCTTCCAGATATTATGATGCATATTGCTGATCACTACGATGAGCCATTCTTTGATCAGTCAGCTATTCCAAGTCTTATTATCAGTCGCGAAATGAAAAAGTATGTAACAGTGGTTTTGAGTGGAGATGGAGCAGATGAACTTTTCGGTGGATACAAAAATTATCGTTTTGTGACTGTATTGCAACATTATCAACGCATTCCGAATTTAATACGCCAAATTATGATGCGTATGGCAAAAAAAGGATCGCATCGTCATTACCAAATGGAAATATTACAAAATGATTTCTTTTCGGCGTATACTGAATATTGTGCTCTGTGGAAAAAAAACTTACCAGAGAGTCATTTTTATCTTACGAAGGACGACCTTTATACACCGGAATTCAAGAAAGCAGTTGATAGTGAACGTGCGAGAGCGCAGATGCACAAATGGTTTGATCATACGGCGGGGAAAGACATAGTATCCCAGGCAATGATTGCGGATTTTCCTGGACGTCTTGCGGAAGGGTACCTAGCAAAAATCGATAGTGCGAGCATGGCAAGTGGTCTTGAAGTACGATCACCATTTTTGGATTACAGGCTCGTGGAAAAAGCGCTTCAGCTGCCGGTACAGCATAAAATTCGAGGAAAAATACAAAAATATATTTGGAAAGATATTGTAGCCGCAAAATTACCGAGGGAAATTATTCAAAAACCAAAACGGGGGTTTGCGTTTCCATTGAACACTAGTATTTCTCGAGAATTGAGACCGCTCGTTGAAGATACTGTGTTATCAGCGACAAGTCGAATTGGAGATTTCTTTTTACTATCTGCTCGAGAAAATATGTGGAGAGATCATATAAATGGACGTGCTGATTATAGTAATCATATATGGTCGCTTGTAATGTTAGAATTATGGATGAGAAAATATCAAAAATAAATATTCTTGAACTTGTTTCAAATTTTGGTTACGCGGGTGGCACGCGTAATATGATTGGGTTTTGTAAATATTTAAATCGAAAATATTTTAATATTTTTGCAGCAGCGTATAGTGGTGGGGTAGGTGAGAAATCTCTGATTGAGCTCGGTGTACCATATGCTATCACCAATACTGCTGATGAAATAATGAATTACATTAAAAAAAATAATATCCAGGTGGTGCATATACATCGTTCGGGGTTTTCAGTCCCCCTTGAAGTAGAACTGGTGTCAAAAATTCATACGTACGATCCACGTATTGTCATAGTTGAAAAAAATGTGTTTGGGGGATATACTAAGGCGGTTGCTGATCATATTCACTGCTCTTTTTTTCAGAGCAAAATGCATATACATGAACGATATCTGCCACGTTCAGGGAAGCCGTTCAATGGTCAATCCATGAGGGTGCTCTATAACATGGTAGACGCAGAAGCTCTGAGTAAATACACACTTACCCCAGAAGAGATCGTAGTGTATAAAAAAAGTTTGGGTATTGAGCCAGAGGATTTCGTTATTGGTAAAATTGCTCGAGCTCATGTGGCGAAATGGAGCGATCTGGTGATTGAAATGATGCCGTATCTGGTGGATATAGTGCCAAATATTAAGTTCATTATTATCGGCGTTCCGCAGTCGAGAAAGAGGAGAATAGAGAGAAGTGGTTATAGTAATCACTTTATCATCCGTGATGAGACTTCTAGTGAAAAAGAAATTCATAGTTTTTACCAGGCGCTTGATGTGCTCGTGCATAGTTCAAAAATCGGAGAGTGTAATGGTAATACGATAAATGAGGCAATGTTCTGGAAAAAACCAGTGGTAGTGAATTCGACGCCACGGAAAGATAATGGTCAATTGGAACAGATTGATCATATGAAAAATGGTATTATCGCAAATCATCCACAAACCATGGCCCGTGCAGTAGGGTATGTGCTCAGTAATCGGGCAATTCTCCGTGAGATGGGCGATGCGGCAAATCGAAAAGTCTTTCGTGATAATAGACCAGTGCACATCACGTCACAATTCGAGAAAGTAGTACTCACTGAGTGCGTTACACGAGGGATGGTCGATGTGAATATACGTAATGCTTTTGACGCCATTTCGTTTTCGCCAACCACAGAAGATATTATCGCGTATAAAGAAAAATACCCAGCACTGTTGCAAGTGGATTTCGGCACGCTATCTGTTACTGAGAAATGTGCTAATATATTACGACTTCCGTTCAGACTGTATTATAAAGTGAGAGACTTCCTTGAAGATAAATTGAAATAAATATATGAATACCAAAATTCCTACAATTTCTGCCTGCTTGGTAATCTACAATGAGGCGACGATTATTCGTCGTTGTCTTGATAGTGTTAAGGATTTGGTGGATGAGATTGTGGTAATACATGACGGAGAATGCACCGATGGAACGCTTGATATTGTCAGGGAATATACCGATCGAATTTTTATACGTCCACATACGGGCGATTCATCACTTCATCGCGTTTTTAGTTATGAGCAGGCTCGCAGTGAGTGGATTTTTCAAATTGACGCTGACGAGTACATTGACACAAATGACCATGCAGTGATCAAGAAACTGGTATCCGAGGCTGAGGGGACAGATATTAATTGTTATAATTTTCAATGGGAAATGTGGAATTTGAAAAAATCAATTTATGTAAAGGGTTTTCAAAAAGATTGTTTGTTCAAAAAGAATCATTTCCACTATTTGTCCATAACTCATGGGTGGGCATATGTGGACGGAAAAACAGTAAAGTCGGGTTTACGTTTACATCATCGTCCGGTGTATAATAATATTGGATGGAAAGCATTCTTTAGAAAAGCAAAACGATGGGTGCCAATTCATGCTACATTTTTTTTCCCCAATTTAGTGCATTATGAAGGCTTTAATATCAATCCTGACAAATGGATTAGTTTTACAAAAAAAGTGCGTCGGCACACCGTATGGTATTTATTGTGGGAACCTGTCAAAATGAGCGTGGGTCAATTGCGCAATGGTTTATATACTAGCCGGTATGGCTGGCAAGTAGTATTCCAGCAGTATATCTACTACCTTTATCTATATAGTCTTGTATGGCGTCTGAAAAGAAAAAACGGATAGCACTTGTCCGAGGTGATAGTCTCAATACTTGGGAAGGGGTACTGTGGGAACAGTTATCAGATTTTTTTGATGTAACGGGTTTTTGTACTCGAAAAAATTTATATGCGACTGATGTGGCTTTTCCTGTGAAGCGCCTGCATTCAAGTACTGATAGCGGAGTATTAAATCCAATTACTGCGCGCATATGCGGACGTTTTCAGTGGATGTTTGGGTTAGAAAGAGAAGTTTCTTCTTTTGATATTGTGCATACATCAGAAATTAGTTATTTTTATACCACTCAAGCCGTACGTGCTAAAAAGTTAAATCCAAAATTGAAAGTTGTAACTACCGTATGGGATAATAGTTTTGGGCGATTCGAGTATAATTACTGGCCACTGTTTTCAAAACCACCACGTTTTTGGCTTCGAACTATATATAAACATCGACAAGAAAATATTGACGGTGTTGATATGTTTCTTCCTGTATCTGCATATTCAGCTGATATGTTGAGAGATTTGGGGGTACCAGAAAAAAAAATCCAGATAGTCACTCCTGCTGTGGTTGTAGAGAAAAAAAATCCAGAAGAGGATATACAACTCGAAGAACTATTGCATAATCACGCGATTCAGTGGCAAGAAAAAAAAATATTTCTCTCGGTAAATCGTTTGGTAAAAGAAAAGGGCGTGTATGATGTACTCTACGCGTGGAAAATTTTTTTTAGTCGCTCTACGAATCAAGCAAAACAACTTATTTTTATTGGAAAAGGCCGGGAGGAAGAGAATCTGAAGAGATTGGTTCGTGAGTTTGGGCTATCCAGTTCGGTGCGTTTTATAGACTCATTACCGAATCGTGTATTGCGTAGACTCTATTCACGTGCACACGTGCTTATTCTCGGGAGTATACCAAATTCTGTGTGGCAGGAGCAGTTCGGGTATGTGGCAGCTGAAGCGATAACAAATAATTGTCCGGTACTTTCTACGTATTCAGGTGCAATACCGGAAGTGGTTGGTAGGGCAGGGATTCTCGTTCCTCCAGCGCACCCTCCCGCACTAGCTGATGCATTGGAGAGCCTCGAGAATATGGATGTATATGCTCAATTAAAAAAGGAATGTCTATTGCAGAGAAAAAATTTCCTTGTAGAAGAATTTATTAGAAATACGACTGAGGTTTATAAAAAAGTTTTACAATCCTAAGAAGCATATATGGAATCACTAGAAAAAATATTAATTTGTCCTAATTGTCGGGCAACGCTTGATAAGGATGCTGGGGAAACCCGCGCGTGCAGTAAATGCTCATTTACTTTTGAAAAAAAAGATGGGGTGTTGGTGAGCGGAGAAATATTGGCAGAAAAAGACAAAGAATTTTATGACCATATTTATTCTGGTGAATTAGGAGAACATTGGTTTCAAGGATTAAATCGGAATAATATTCTAAAGCAAATTTTAGAAAAAATAAGTCTCGCATATCGTCGAGAAAGGTTTTTTAAGAGAAATATCAAGGGTAGAAATAATCTTGTTCTCGATATAGCATGTGGTGCGGGAAGAGATTATTTTACAAAATATGGGAAAATAATAGGTATTGATCTGTCTTTTGATGCACTTGCAATTGCAAAAAAAGGATACGATTTGGTCATACAAGGTGGGGTTAATAAACTTCCTTTTTCCGATAATACATTTGATTACGTAGTGAGTTCTGATTTTTTTGGACATATTCGCAGCGAGGATAAAGATCAGATTATGAAGGAGATACATAGAGTATTAAAACCCGGAGGGAAGACAGTTCATATTATAGAAAATGATAGTAATAATAGGTGGTTTCGATTTGCACATCGATATCCTGAGTTATTTCAGAAATATTTTATTGAAAAAATCGGAGGACATATTGGACTTGAACTTCCTAGTGCATGTGTAGAACGGTGGAAGAAAAATGGGTTTGAGCCAGTAATAGTTAAGAAAATTTGGGGTGTAATTTGGCCAATACAATCATACGTTGAGCTTTTTGACAATGAATACAAAGCACATTCAGTGTTAGTGAAAGGAGTAGTGGCAATTTCCAAGTTTTTGAGTAGGATCAAAGTGATCCGTCTATTATGCGATGTTGTATTGAATCCGATTAATTCACTAGTGGAATCTCTTACGAGACTGGACCATGGACAAGGATTAATGATTGTATGTCAGAAGAAAAAATAATCTTGGATTACGGATGTGGGTGGAGTGGAAATTACAAATTTCTTTCCAAAAGAGGTGTGTATGTTGGTATTGATATTTTAGAAAAAAATATTGAATACGCTAAAAAGGTGCATGCAGAAGGAACATTCTATGTGACTGACGGGAAGTCACTTCCATTTCCTGATAATTATTTCCATGAAGTACATGCATATGACGTCTTGGAACATGTAGATAATATCGATATTGTTTTGAGTGAAATTAATAGAGTATTGCGACCAAATGGGCATTTTTTTGTTGTCGTGCCTGCGGAAGTTTCGGAAAAAAAATTACTCAAATTAAAACCCTCATATTTTGACGAGGTGGGGCATGTACGTATTGTTGACCCAATAGTATTGAAAGATACATTAAGAAAAAAGAACTATCGAGCTCTCAAAACAGTAAAAACACGGGGTATGGAGGCTGTTGTATATGCTCTTTTGTTTTTTCTAAATAAAAATCGTCGACATGTAGAACATCAGACTGGCTCACCAAGTTTCCCCAAGTCTTTAGTTGCGTTTATTTGGTTATTTGATACTCGACTGTTCATTACCCCACTTAAATATTTATTTTTTATATACATATTTACCCTCCCTATCGGTTGGTTGATTAGTCGGATATTTCCAAAAAGTATCGTGATGATATTTGAAAAAAAAGCAGTATGAAGTTTGTCTCGATTATTATTCCGACGTATAATGAGTCAAAAAACCTTCCATTATTGGTGGAAGGAATTTTTTCTTCTCTGAATACTGATGAAATAAATGCGGAAATTATTTTTGTAGATGATAATTCTCCTGATGGAACAGGAGAGGTTGCTGAAGAATTGATAAAAAAATTTCCAATCAAGGTTATACATCGTGCCAAAAAACTTGGACTTGGTAGCGCGGTACGGGAAGGATTTGCTTTGAGTACTCGACCTGTGCTTGGGGTGATGGATGCTGACTTGAGTCATGATCCGAGTATTCTGAATAACATGATATACGCTCTTGATGAATGCGATATATCCGTTGCGAGTCGGTTTAAAACTGGAAGTTCGGTCGAGAAATGGGTATGGTGGAGAAAAGTGTTGTCAGAAATTGGGGTATTTTTGACAAAAGGGTTGACTGGTACAAAAGATCCATTGAGTGGCTATTTTTTCTTACGGCAATCAGTAATCAAGGATGTACCGCTTGAAACACAGGGGTATAAAATCTTATTTGAAATATTGGTAAAAGGAAACTATGAAAAAATTAAAGAATTTCCATATCAGTTTCGTATGCGTAAACACAGCACTTCAAAACTAGATTGGAAGGAGCATTGGCTATTCTTGAAACAGGTTATTCGGTACACCATATATCAGATAAGAAATAAGTAAGTATGCTGCTTCAGAAATACAAAAAACGGGTGATGGAACATATATACGGTATATTAATTTTTCTATGCGCAGCAGTACTCTTATTCAGTAATGCTTCTGGACGAACATTTTGGATGGATGAGACAGCTGTACTGGGGTATCTAACGTATAATCCAATTCAGTTTTTAATTGAATATAGTAAAGTTCCAGATAACCATCCGCCACTATATTATCTGCTAGTTACAATCACATCATTTATTTTGCCGTGGAGCGAGATGACTATCCGTTTGGTTTCAATAGCATCTGCGCTTGGTATTGTAGCCGTGGTATACGTATTTGCGCGAACAATATGGTCTGAGAAAAAATATGCATATCTCTCTGCATTTTTTACTGCATTCTCTTCTTATTTTGTGTTGATTGGACAGATGGCAAGGTATCATACGCTTGCAGCGCTATTTAGCTTGTTGTCCATTTATTATTTCTACCTACTTACACATGAAAAATGGAATAGAAAAAATATTTTAGGCTATGTACTGGCAAGTATAGCTACATGCTTTACCGACTACCCGCACTTTATATACATATTCGGAGTAACAAGTCTGTATCTTTGTTACCAGGTATTAAAAAAAAGATTACAACACAGCATCTGGTCGTGGGTAAAGATTCAATTAATAATTGTACTCAGTTTTATACCAATGTTGTGGTTACTGCTTGACCGGATACTGCTCCAAGGGGATGGGGGATTTGAAAAGCATAATTTATTGGCCAATTCAGTATCGCATATCGCACTCACCGTAGCGTTCCATGTGTATGTTTTTTTCTTTGGTGAGAATATACTCCCATGGAATTTGGTAGTACTCATTCCGGGTGCTTTGTTTCTATTGTACATACTGGGAATTATAATTCTTTCTCTTAAAAAGAGGACGCTTTCTTCATCACATATTTTTATTCTCGGTGTATCGGTTGCCTTGATCAGTATTAATACGATATTTCTCAATGTATTTAATCCTCGATACAATTTTATTGTATATCCGAAATATGTATTTGTAGCATACCCACTCTTTGTTATGGCACTTGTCGGGTCTATGCGCTATATCAAATCAAAAAATATAGAAAAATTATGTGTGCTAATTTGGTTTTTTGTAGCAAGTGTTGGTTTGTATAATTTCTATAATAAAAAAAATTATATTAATGCAAGCTATTTTAATACGTTTGAGTCATTTCAGTTTGTGCATGAATATGGAAAAGATGGTGATAAAGTCGTAATTAATGGTGATTTAAATGAAGGAACATATTTATTTTATAAAGAAAAGTATTTCAAAAAAATTTCTCCTATTTATGGTGATGAGGCATCCCTGATCCCGGCACATAGTCGTGTGTGGTTTTTTTCTACGAGTTCAGATGATTCAAATACAAATCAGGGAAGTGAGAGTAAAATACCTGAAGGATTTGTAATTATTGATCGTTTTGATTCAGTACCACTTGATTCTGAGTTAAAAAAGTATAAAGAAAAAATTTTGGGCTACGAGAGTTATACGTACAAGTATAGTGTATTTTTGTTAGAAAAATTATGAAATGCATCAATTGTGAAGGAGCAATGAAATATTTTTTCACTAAAAAAGGATTTAGTATTGAAAAATGTCCGCAATGTAAACTGATGGCTGTTGAAAATGTGCCCGAGGATTTAGCGCCTTACTATGCTGAGGGCTATTTTACGGGAGACGTGAGTCTTGATGGGTATATGGATTATGAGCAGGACAAAGAAGTGACACAAAAGACCTATGAAGGATACCTCGATGAAATAACAAAGGTATTTGGAGATCATCAGAAAATTACTATGTTTGAGGTGGGGTGTGCGACCGGATTTTTTTTGGAACGTGCACGAGAGAGAGGGTGGGCAGTTTCAGGAATTGATTTGTCTGAGTATGCTGTAGAAAAAGCAAAGAAAAAAGGTTTGCAAGTATCAGTTGCATCCCTTGATACCTACGAAACAGAAGAAAAATTTGACGTCATTGTTATGTATGATTTAATTGAGCATGTGAAAGATCCTGTACTAACTCTCGAAAAAGCAGCGCGTATGTTGACAGATAGGGGTGTGATTGTTATAACTACGCCAGATGCTGGAAGTGTGTGGGCGCGAGCGTGGGGCAAACGATGGCATGCATTTGTGCCGCCGCAACACTTATTTTATTTTCGAGTGTCACATTTGAAGAATTTGTTGAATAAAAAAGGACTTGGTATTGTTAAGGTTTCTCATCATGGAAAATGGTTTACGATACCCTATATTATTCGTCTGTTGTATAGTTGGACCGGATTTAATTTTTTTTCACGATTAGCAACCTGGTGTTCGAAGTCTGTTTTGAGATCTAGAGCAATTCCACTCAATGTTCGAGATACATTATTTTTGATTGCACAGAAATCTGCACGCTATGGAGAATAAAAAAACTGTCCCAGTGTCAGTAATTATTGTGAATTACAAAACACCCGAGCTCACATACAAAGCTTTGGTGGCATTGTATAATTCGTCAGTAACTCCAGCGCAAGTCATTTTGGTTGACAATAATTCAGAGGATGGGTTAGTCGAACAAGTTAAAATGAAATTTCCAGATGTAATTACTATTGAAAATCAGGAAAATATAGGATTTGCTAGAGCAAATAATCGTGCAATTAGAGAATATTCAACGCAACCATACATCTGGTTGCTTAATAGTGATACGGAAGCAGGGGTGAAAAGCTTGGAAGATTTATATGTGTATATGAGTGAGCACTCAAAAATTGGTGCACTTAGTCCTCAATTAATTTATCCAACCGGAGAGCTACAATCAGTCGGTGGGTATTTCCCAACAGTTATGAATGTATTCACCTATTTGATTCCCATACCCATCTTTTTTCCAAAGAATATTAGACAGAAACTGAAAAGTATTGCACTATTTCCACAGCAACTACCAATAGATGGGATAGAGCTTGACTATGTGACTGGAGCTGCGTGTATGCTACGTAAAGAGGCACTTGAAGAAGTGGGATTATTAGCTGAAGATTATTTTATGTATTTCGAGGAAACTGATTTGTGTTTTCGGTTGAAACGTTCTAAATGGCAAGTCAAAGCTATTAATGCGGATCCCGTACTCCATGTCTATGGGGGAAGTTTTAAGACGAGGTATGACGAGAAAAGGTTGAAGTTATTTTTGAGTGCTTTAGAAATCTTTATAAAAAAATACAAAAAAGGTGTACGTCAATTCGTTATGATGGGTGAAATAGCGTGTTTAGGTTCAATCAGCTTGTGGCTGAAGCGACTAAAGTCTAAAATATGATTTCGTTAATAACGACTGTTTTGAATGAGAAAAATAATATAGCTGAATGGCTTACCAGCTTTGTTAATCAATCAAAAAAACCTGATGAAATCATCATTGTCGATGGAGGGTCTACTGATGGCACATGGGAATGGCTCCAAGAACAGGCACGTAATAATACTGTACTTCGTATTTTTCAGGAAAAAGGAAATATAGCACACGGAAGAAATGTGGCAATTGCTCATGCACGAGGAAGTTATATTGTAGTTGCGGATGCTGGCTGTACATATTCTGTAGCGTGGTTTGAAAAAATTACAACCCCTTTAGTAGAGTTGGAAGCGGAATTTGTGACCACTGCATTTAATCCATGGTTCAAAAAAGGCGATCCTTTCAAAGTGTATCTCATCGCCGCCGCTACAATTCCAGCTAAACATGAGTTTGGGAACGACTGGCTACCCTCAAGTAGATCTGTAGCGTTTAAAAAAACAGTATGGGAAAAAGCAGGGGGGTATCCTGAGTGGTTGCCGATTTGTGAGGACATTGTATTTGACCTCAATATACAAAAATGTAATATACCGACTACGTATATACGTGAACCGCTAGTTTTGTGGAGACCACGACCTACACTCAAACAATATTGTTTGCAACTATTCAAATATACGAGAGGTGATGGACATGCGCAATTATTTTTTGGTCGACAAATAATTCGGTACAGTACGTATGTTTTTTCACTAGGTTTGTGTGTTGTGGGGGCAGTACACCCAGGTTTGTGGGCACTACTTATTAGCGGTATATTGATATATAACTATAAGTTTTGGAAACGCTGGATTGTATTTACTGCGAATAAGAGTATACAATATAAGTTCGTTGGTATATGTTTACTTCCCGCAGTCATTATACTCGGTGATGTGGCAAAAATGTGCGGTTGGCCTCTCGGGGTGTACGAACGGTGGATGGGTGCGATTAAAAAAGAATAACTATGAAACTTTCAATTATCATAGTGAATTGGAATACATGTGATCTCACGAGACAGACACTTAGTGCTATTTTTGCTGAAACTCATGGGTTTGAGTACGAAGTTATCGTGATTGATAATAATTCAAAAGATGCGAGTGTTCAGATGATTAAGCAGGAATTTCCACAGGTAGTATTAATTGAGAACACAGAAAATGTGGGCTTTGGGAAAGCAAATAATCAGGGAATGAAAATTGCTCAAGGTGAGTACATGTTTTTATTGAACAGTGACACCGTGGTGCTCGATCGTGCGGTTAATGTATTGGTTGCATATTTGGATGAACATAGAGATGTTATGTGCGTAGGACCAAAACTGCTTAATGGGGACATGACATTTCAGCATGCGTGTCGGAGGAATTTACCGAATCCAAAAAATGCCTTTTTTCATCTTTTTGGGCTGGTAAAAATATTCAAAAAAAATAAACATGTTGTCTCGTATAAAAGATTGAGCGATAATCCTGATATAACCGAACCTGTTGAGGCTATCTCCGGAGCTGGAATGATGTTTCGAAGAGAAGTGTTTGAAAAAATAGGTGGTTTTGATGAACGATTTTTTTTCTATGGAGAAGATTTGGATTGGTGCAAGAGGATCGGAGATCAGGGGTGGAGCATTGTATACGTGAGTGAGGCTCGTATTATTCATCTTGGTGGGAGTAGTAGTAAGAAGCGGAAAGCGCAGTCTCTTATTAATTTTTATGATGCGATGTGGTTATATTATCAAAAGCATTTCGCAAAACAGTCAAATGTAGTGACGAACGGAATTGTTTGGTTGGGTATCAACTGCCGAATGATTATCGCACGTATCTACAATATATTTAAAAAAACGTAAATATGAAAACGATACTTATTACTGGTGCTGCAGGATTTATCGGCTCACACTTGACCGATCGGTTATTGAAAGAGGGGAACCGAGTGATTGGACTTGATAATTTATTTACCGGCTCGAAGAAAAATTTGGAGAACGCTTTCAAAAATAAAAATTTTAAATTTATCGAGCATGATATTGTAGACCCTTTTTTTATTACAGAAAAAGTAGATCAGGTATATAATCTTGCATGTCCAGCGTCCCCGGTTCACTACCAATCAAATCAAGTGCATACAACCAAAGCATGTACTATGGGTGTTATTAATGTTTTAGGCTTTGCACGAAAACACAAAGCGCGCGTGCTTCAAGCGTCTACGTCAGAAGTATATGGTGACCCGGAAGTACACCCACAGTCCGAAGAATATCGAGGAAACGTGAATTCGATTGGGCCGAGAGCATGTTATGATGAAGGAAAACGAGCGGCGGAAACCTTATTTTTTGATTATCATCGCATGCATGGAATGGAGATTAAAGTAGCGCGAATATTCAATACCTACGGTCCGCGAATGTCAAAAGAAGATGGAAGGGTCGTTTCAAATTTTATTGTCCAAGCACTTCAAAAAAAGCCTCTTACCTTGTACGGTAAAGGTACTCAGACACGTAGTTTCTGCTATGTAAGCGACCTGGTAGATGGTCTTATAAAACTCATGAATTCGGGAAAGAAATTACAAGGACCTATTAATCTGGGCAACCCAAAAGAACAGACCGTAAAAGAGCTGGCTACCATGATACAGAAAATGACTGATTCCAAAAGCAAGATAGTCGAGAAAAAGCTTCCAATTGATGACCCGCGACGGCGATGTCCAGATATTACTAAAGCTCGCAAGCTCTTGCATTGGTCCCCAAAAATTGATATAAACAAAGGATTACAAGAAACTATTGAATATTTTAGAACAGTGTTATGAATATTTTGTATATTGGCGGGGGGTTTGTAGGTACGTGTTCTGCAGCTGTGTCAGCAGATTCAGGACATAATACACTCGTATATGATATTGACCCAATAAGGATACAAAAACTTTCGAGCGGTAATCGAGAGGCAATTCAGTCATGTCTTCACGAGGAGGGTCTCTCTGAGCTTTTAATTAGAAATAACGAACGGATTACCTTCACAAATACACTGTCAGACGTGGAGAAATTTGTGCACGGAGTCGATGTAGTTTTTATGTGTCTTCCTACACCTGAAAAGCATGGTGCAGCAGGAGAGACCGATCTATCATATTATGAACAGGCGGTGAAAGACCTGGGACCTCTACTATCTAGACGAAATGGAGGTGCACAGGAAAAGCGATTGGTGATTGTGAATAAAAGTACAGTCCCTATTCAGATGATTGATTATACGGAAAAATTATTTACTGAACAGGGGGTAAAAAATTTTGGTATTGTCTCGAATCCAGAATTTCTTGTTGAAGGGAAGGCAATCAAAGATTCTATACATCCCGATCGAGTGGTAGTGGGAGCACACACACCCGAAGATTTTCAGATCATGCGTGAAATTTATCAGCGTTTTTATGACTCGAGTACTGTTGCATATATCGAAGTGAATCCCTATGAAGCTGCGTGTGGAAAGTTACTGGCAAATTTTTTGTTGTTTAATAAAGTGGTCACTACCTATGACGTAGTGGGGAGAACGTGCGAATACTTCGATAATGTAAATTATGAGTCTGTAAGAAAAATTTTGATTACTGATCCCCGTATCGGATCCTGGGGACTCTATAATAGTCTGTACGCAGGTGGAAGTTGTTTTATCAAAGATGCAGCATCTCTTGCAAATCAGCTCGAACAGGCAGGGTCGCACGCACATCTTATTCGAGAGATTCTGGATGCGAATACATTCCAGTGTAATCATTTTTTTAGTCGCGCAGAGACTGATGCGGGTGTGCAGTGGGCGGGCAAGCGAGTAGGTATGCTTGGTGTCGCATTCAAACAGTCAACAAATGATATTAGAAATTCAGGTGCTATTAATATTATCCATGAATTACTTGGTACTGGGGTTGGAGAAATAAAAGTGTATGATCCTGCAGCACTTGGGGAAGCTAAGAAATACTTTAATCCTGAAAAGAATGAATTGTATCAAAAGATTGCGTATGTCAATAATGCAAGCGAGGCAATAGCTGACATTGACGTGTGTATTATCGCTACTGATTGGCCGCAGTTTAGGGGAATTGGAGACCAATTACTCTCTCTAAAAAATCGACCACTTATTATGGATGGTCGACGGATTCTCCAACATCAATATACAGATTTGGTTGCTGCAGGTTTTTCTGTGATTGCGGTCGGCTCTCCATTTTTTTCTCAGTCGAAATCTCACTAACTAACGCTAATCCTAAAAATATGGCACATTATCTCGTAACCGGTGGGGCAGGATTTATTGGAACCAATCTAGTGATCGAGCTAAAAAAGATAGGACATCTAGTCACGGTAATTGATAATTTTTCAGGTGGACGGAAAGAAGAACGTCTGCAGAAAGGTGTGCAATACATCGAAGGCGATATTCGCGACTTAGATCTATTGATTCGTGAAATGAAGGGTGTTGATGGGGTTTTTCATATGGCAGCTCTGCCTCGTGTAGTATACTCAGTCGAGCACCCGCAAGAAACCCATGATGTAAATGTGAATGGTACACTCAATGTATTGCTTGCTGCGAGGGACGCAGGAGCTAAACGTGTAGTATTCTCTTCCTCGTCTTCAACATACGGTGATCAACCGAGAGAAATGTATCCCCTGAAAGAGGACAGCATGATTAAAAAACCATTAGCTCCGTATGCGTTACATAAATTTATAGGCGAGGAGTATTGCCGATTATTTTCTGAATTGTATAGAGTAGAGACAGTCTCATTGGTATATTTTAATGTGTTTGGACAATTTGCTGATCCTGAGGGTGCTTATGCGTTGGTTATTGGAAAATTTTTGCAGCAACGAAAAAATAATCAACCGCTTACGATTCGTGGTGATGGTGAGTTTTATCGAGATTACACGCATGTGGCGGATGTGGTCCGGGCAAATATACTTGCAATGACCAAGGATACAGTGGGAAAAGGTGAAACTATCAATATTGGTAATAATCATCCATATTCGGTGAATCAGCTCGCAGAGCTTATTGGCGGGGAAACAACGCTGGTAGAATCATTTCCTGGTGAAATGCGTTTTACACAAGCAGATAACACTAAGGCAAAAAAATTACTTGGCTGGGAACCTACAATTTCTCTTGAAGAAGGAATTGCTGAACTCAAAAAAGAATGGGGAATCGAATAAATTAGTGCATGGCAAAAAGCAAAAAGATTGACATGCGGTATTTATTATAGCGTACAGAACTGTAAAGATTACAGTTTCAAAGATCAGATTCAGAGAGCCTCACTCTCTATCATGAAATATTGCCAAAGGTGTTGAAAGAAAGGGAGACAAAGAATTCTCCCATTTTCTTTTTGTCTCAAAGGGATCATGTGGAGAAGTCCGGTCTATATGATACCTTGCGTTTACTAGGGCACCTCACCAAAGAAAATACTTGTATCTATTGAAATTTCAAAGTTGCTCTCAGGTCTAATAAAGTTTCTTAAATAACAGTGTATTTTCGACTCTTATTGTCCCATTCCTCTGAGTACTACATTAATGGTGCGAAGTATAATCGAGAGGTCAAGAAGTGCTGATTTATTTTTAATATAGTACAGGTCGTATTGTAGTTTTTTGAGAGATGACTCAATATCATCAGTATAGTGTTGTTGTATTGCTGCCCAACCGGTGATACCTGGTTTAATAATATGGCGAAGTGGATAATACGGCATAAGTTGAGTAAGCTTTTCAACTATTTCAGGACGCTCTGGTCGAGGGCCAACCAGAGTCACTTCACCTTTGAGGAGATTGAAAGCTTGAGGTAATTCATCAAGTCGTGTTTTTCTCAAAAATGTGCCAACCGGAGTAATCCGAGTATCGTTTTTTTTGGCGAATTCATATCCATGTGTTTCTGCACTTCCATCTTCGGCAAGAACATACATTGTTCGAAGTTTGTACATCCAAAAAATTTTTCCACCTTCGCCAACCATTCGATTGGTCTCTCTTTCTCCGCGTTGTTGTTTGAAAAAAATAGGGCCTGGAGATGAAAGTTTGATCGCGATTGCCAGTAGAGGGAAAAGTATAATAAAAATTAATCCAAAAAAAACACCAAAGATAATATCAACTCCACGTTTTGCTTTGGTGTATACAGGATGTTCGGCTGTTTGCAAATTACTTAGGAACCAGCTTTCAGAAAAAGTGCTTGGAGGAATTCGGCCAGTTACCATCTCATAAAAAGAAGTCATATCAAGGATTTGCACTTGCCAGAAGAGGAGTTCATATAATTCACGTTTGACCTCGTCCTTGTTACTCATATCAGGTGCCACAACTACGGTATGAATGTGTTGCGTGTCTATCGCAGGTCGGAGGGTATTTAGTGTATGGTAGAGCTCTACTCCTGGATGGGGTGGTTTTTGGAAATGCTTATCAGGATCAATAATAACCGAGACGTGGTATCCCAGGTTCGGCTGACTGGTGACAATCGAGATAAGCTCTTGTATCTCCTCAGTGACCCCAAGGAATAAAATTCGTGTTTTGAGTTTATGTGTGCCGATGTAGGTGAGATAAAACGCACGAAACAGGGCTGCAATACCAAATCCAATTGTCGTAGTGAGAAAGAGTATTGTTTTTGGGGTAATGTTGTCGCTTGGTACGAGATAGAAAAAAAACATTCCAATCAGAAAAGCAACAATCGCAGATTCAATGGTTCTGCGTGTATTGCTATTGAGTGTCATTAGGCGAAGATCATAGAGGCCGTTTACATAGTTTGCAATGATCCAGAGACTGAATACTATGGTAAAAGGTCCTAGGTGGTGTACGAGATTTTCGATGGGCGGCAACGAGAGAGTGCGCAAGCTGAGTGCCAGAATAAATCCTATGTAGTAGGAAGCAAAATCAGCAAGCAGAAGCAAGATTTGTCTCATTCGATAACTAAAGGTGATGTTTGCGAACACAGAGGGCGTATGTTATACTAATAAGGATAATTTAGCAGATTTATCGAAAAAAAACAAGTGTTTTTTTGAGTATGATAAGCCTTAGAAATACCCCTCTCTACATCCTGAGTATTCTGGGTCTGTTGCTTCTGCCTACACAGAAGGTATTTGCGCAATTTCCGAACGACCCTCAAGCACTCCAATGGGCATATGCAACAGCAGATGTGTACCGTGCGTGGGAGCAGACATCAGGAGCGCCAGGTGTGGTAGTCGCAATTATTGATAATGGTTTTGATGAAGAACATCCTGATTTGAAGGATGCTCTTTGGCTAAATACAGATGAAGTGCCCAATAATGGACGGGATGATGATGCAAATGGGTATGTCGATGATATACATGGGTGGAGTTTTGTAAAAAGAGATACGGAAATAGACACACAATCGGATACCGATGAGAATAGTGAACATTTGGTAATCAATCATGCGACGGTGGTGGCTGGCATTATTGGGGCCGCAGGAAATAACAAACAATATGGTGTGGGTATTGCGTATGGTGCTAAACTCATGAATTTACAAGTAGTAGACGAAAATGGCTTGGGCACACCCGAGGCATTAGTCGAGGCCATATATTACGCGGCAAATAATGGTGCAGACGTGATCAATATAAGCATGGTGGGAAAAGGTTCGGTTCCAGAGGTTCGATCGGCTGTGAATTACGCATATCAAAAAGGGGTAATTGTAGTCGGTGCTGCAGGAAATGAGATGGAAAATCTCAATGAGTCACCTCGATTTCCGATTTGTAATGATATGTTCGACCCTTATACAGAAGTCATTGGAGTAAGTGCGATTGACTCTACACGTCGTCTTGCAGGTTTTTCAAATATTGGTGCTGGATGTATTGATATTACTGCACCGGGGGTAGATATTGCCGGACCAATTCGATCATCTTCGTCTAATAATTTGGAATTATACGAAACGGGGTGGAACGGGACTTCATTTGCTGCGCCTTTTGTGAGTGCTGCTGCTGCGCTCGTAAAGAGTGTACAGCCCCTGTGGCATGTCGATCAAATTGTTCGTACACTGCAGTCTACTGTCCGACACACACCAAATCCAGATGAAGCTGCATATGCAGAGACATACGGAAAAGGATTAATTCAGATTGGAAATGCAGTTGAAAGTGCAAAGGTGGGTGTAGTACTCGACCCGAAATTATTTGTGGAGGGAGAAGTAGACACGTTATTTACAGCTCCTCGAAGAGTATTGGTGACATCTGAAAATATGGGGGCATACGCTGATATAGTACAGGGGAATAAAATCGATATGCCGATTTCGGTACTAAAAGATGTTGTTGCTTGGACTACGTTGAGAGAAAAAGATGGTACACCTGCGTATATATTGCTGAAGAAAAGTGGAAAAAAGAGTGTTGTCATGTTCTATACTCGCACCTGGAGCCTTGCTCATCATTGGACAATGGATTTCGTTCCGTCTCAGATACTCGCTGCTGATATTGAAGGGGATTCGCGTAAAGAAATTATTACTATCTCTCCGCGTGAGGGAGTTCTGGTGTTTAGTACTGAGGGGGTGCGGCTTGGATCAATTACTGGTTTTGAAAATACAATAAATACCGTTGGTGTCGTAAGAAACAATATTCAGACGGGAAAAGATGAAGTTATTATCGCATCATTAGATGATGCGCGTCAGGTTGTGTGTATGAAAATTACATCAATGAAAACGGTAGAGAAATTATTTGATACATCGATGAAATCAGTGGGTAGTATTGCGTATCTCGGTGATGGAGATGGAGCAATTGTTATAGGCTCAGATCGTGGGACGAGTCCTCAGGTTACTGTATTTTCTGTGAACGGGGAACAAACAGTTTCATTCCGACCATATGATTTGGGTTTTAGAGGTGGGGTGACCGTGTCAAGCGTATTTTATGGAGAAGAAGGGCGTGAGCATATTGTAGTCACGCCGAAGTATGGTGCACAATCATTACGCATATTTGATTCTGAGGGAAATCGTGTTCTTGATAAATCAATCGATACTGTGGTGTCACCTAATCAAGCTGTACTAACAGCAGTCGCTTCATTTTAATTTTTTTGATCCACTATGATGAAAGAAACCCCTATTTTTGAAAAGAAGAATGTGCTGGTCACTGGCGGTGCAGGATTCATTGGATCGCATATTTGCGAACGCATGTTGAAAGAAGCACATGTTATTTGCATGGATGATTTGTCAAATTCTTCGATTACTAATATCGAGCATCTATTGCAATATCCTGATTTTGAATTTATCAAATATGATGTGACGCAGCCGATTGACCTCATGCAATTTCCTGAACTTGAAAAATTTCGAGTACGATTTCAAGGGGTGCAAGAAATTTATCATTTTGCCTGTCCAACAAGTCCAAAGAATTTTGAAGATTTGAAAATTCAATCATTGTGGGCAAATTCGCGCGCAATATTAAATACCCTTGATTTGGCGGTAAAATATCGTGCGAAATATGTATTCGGTTCGAGTTCAGTCGTGTATGGTGAACCGACGACCGAAGATCATATCTTTGGTGAAGATGAAGAGGGTATTGTGAATCATCTCTCTCCTCGGGGGTGTTATGATGAAGGCAAACGTTTTGCAGAAACCTGTATCCAGACATATATCCAGGTATATGGTCTTGACGCAAAAATTGCGCGCATATTTACCACGTATGGACCGCGAATGAAATTGCGTGATGGATTACTTATACCGGATTTTATTTTAAATGCGTTGAGTGGAGAAAATCTGATTATTTATGGTGACAATACATTGCATCAATCATTATGTTTTATCTCAGACATGGTTGATGGATTAGTGAGACTCATGAATACCGGTCCCGAGATATCACTAGTTAATCTAGGTCATGATGAGCCTCAACGAATGGGAGATGTCGCACAAAAGATTATTGATATGACACGTTCGACCTCGGCGATTCAATATGAGAGTCCGTTGGTATTTTTGACTAAAAAAGGAATTCCAGATCTCCGACGGGCAAAAGAGCATTTGGGGTGGATTCCATTGGTCAGACTTGAAGATGGGCTAAAGAGAACAATTGACTATACGCTTGCACACAAAGAATCGCTTGAGTTTAATTCAGCAGGGTAGAATATCTATGTTTATTGCGATTGTGCCGGCATACAATGAGTCGAAAAGGATCGTAAGTGTTATTGAAAGTTTAGTTCCACACGTAGACCATATTATTGTGGTTGATGATGCATCAACAGACGATACTCGGATGCGCGCAGAAACTGCAGGGGCGACAGTATTGTCACATCCGGTTAATTTGGGGCAAGGAGCCGCATTAGAGACAGGGCATACCTATGCACGAACACTGAATGTCGATGCGGTACTTCATTTTGATGGCGATGGTCAATTCAATGCCGAGGATATTGATGAAGCTCGAAAATTAATTGAAAGTGGGGAGGTGGATATAGTGCTCGGTTCTCGATTTTTGGGAACCACCTCACAAATACCATGGGTTAAAAAATATGTATTACGCCCGTTAGCACGACTGGTCAATCGTTTTTTTAGTGGGATCAATCTTACCGATGCACATAATGGGTTTCGAGTGCTAGGTCCTCAGGCTCTTGAAAAAATAAGAATTACACAGAATCGCATGGCACATGCGACAGAAATTATTGAGCAGATACACACGCATGGTCTCCGGTATAAGGAAATACCAATTACTGTCACGTACCATGAGTATGGACAGAAAATGCGAGGAGGATTCACGATTATCAAAGATTTAATTATGGGAAAATTTATAAAATAAATCGCTATGCGAATTATATTCCAAATTGCAATTGCTATTCTATCGCTCGTTGCAATCATCAGTGTTCTGCGGAGAAAGAGAGAGCATCTATTGGGTCCTCTCGGAGCATTATTTTGGATTATTTTTTGGGTTGCTTTGATCAGTATTGTGTCGTTACCAACCACTGTACTGGATCGGTTGTCTCAGTTTATTGGTATCGGGCGCGGTGTGGATTTGGTAATGTATATCTCAATTGCAGTATTGTTTTTTGTGGTATTCAAGCTGTATGTCAAAATCGAAAGTCTGAAGCGAGATATGACAGAGATTGCACGAAAAAAAACGATTGACGCGACACGTAAGCGCGTATAATAACCGGATTATGAAAATCGCCCATATTGTATCGACCTACCCGCCGTATTACGGGGGAATGGGTAATGTCGTGTTTGAAACCGCAAGTAGATTATCAGGTCGCGGACATACGGTCGAGGTGTTCACTCCCGAATATAAAAGAGATGGACAGAGTAATGAAGAAAAAAGTGCGATCGAGGATCGAGAAGATTTTGGTCGGAGACTCAAATCTCCTATTGCCTATGGAAATGCAGCATATCTTCCCGAGCTACGGCACGAGCTCGATTCATTTGATTTAGTGCATTTACATTACCCATTTTTTGGTTCGGCTGGTTTGGTTGCACGATGGAAAAAGAGAAATCCGCACAAGCCTCTGGTCGTGACCTACCATATGGATACGCGAGGTGCAGGGTTGAAAGGTCTCTTTTTTAGAGTATATGCTAAGTGGCGTATGCCGAGTATTCTCGCTTCAGCGGATTTATTAATCGCGAGTTCATTTGATTATGTGAGCGCAAGCGACGCACGAGAGATCTTTGCTACACATACGCACAAATGGATTGAGCTCCCTTTTGGTGTCGATACTGTTCGATTTTATCCGCAAGAAAAGCCCGGATTTTTATTTGAACGATATAATCTGAATCCTCAGAAACCAACCGTTATTTTTGTCGGAGGCATGGACCGTGCCCATTATTTCAAGGGTGTGGAAGTCCTGCTTCAAGCAATCGCATTGTGTAAAAGACAACAGGTACCGGTGCAGGCTGTATTGGTAGGTGAGGGGGATTTGCGCGGTATGTATGAGATGGCTGCAAAACAGTGGGGAGTATCAGAAGAGACGTGTTTTGTCGGGAGAGTGGGATACGAGGATTTGCCTGTGCACTACGCTATGGGTGATGTATGCGTGCTTCCTTCGACTACGATTGGCGAAGCATTCGGTACGGTGTTATTGGAAGCAATGGCAACGGGGGTACCAGTTATTGCCAGTGATCTGCCGGGTGTACGAAAAATAGCTCTTGAAGGAGGCGAGGTGAGCACACCAGGAAGCGCGACTGATCTGGCTGAATTACTGATTAATTTTTTTTCTGTTGCTACTGATAGAGAGGCAATAGGGAGGCACGCACGTGAAATTATTGAAAGAAAATATGACTGGGATTCTGTGATTACAGACCTCGAAAAAGCCTATCAGAAGCTTATTGCGTAGGAGGACAGTAGTGTGCTATACTTAGCATGAATAAGCTTATAGACTGAGTTAATCATTTTATCATATGGGAACATTCAAAAAAGGTTTATTTTTTGGTGGTATTTTGGGAGCTGGGCTTATGTGGCTTAATACTACTAAACGGGGCAAGGAAATGAGAGATCACTTGCTTGAGTACGCTGCAGATGTATATGAGGAAGTAAAGGTAAAAATTACATCTTCAAAACAATGGGAAAAACTCACCAAAAATGAATATGTTCGCACAGTCGAAGAAGTCGTGAATAAATATGCAGTGGAACATGATCTTTCTGATAAAGTAAGAGATGTGGTTGAAAAAGTAGTTAAAGCGCAGTGGAAAAAAATAAAAGGTGAGTAAATTCTATATTATTTAGTTTTTGTATTAGCGTATGTTGAAAAGAAATATTATATTAACATTTGTTCTATTATTATTCCTTGCCTCATCGGCAAGTGGTATATACTTTTATACCCAATGGAAAAAAGCAGTAACAATTCCTGATACCACTGAAGAAATTGAAGAAGTCACTTCAGTACTCGCGGGATTCATGGAACTACCTCAGGGGGAAGATCCTACGATTGCGACTGTGGTAGATAGAGAAAAGCTTCAGGATCAGCCGTTCTTTCTCAATGCCCAAAATGGTGACAGAGTGGTTATCTACACCAATGCAAAGAAAGCAATTTTATATCGCCCATCTACCAAAAAAGTAATTGAAGTTGCGCCGATTTATTTCGATGAGACCGGCGCGCAAAATCCTTCCGCTGGAGTAACACAATAAAATAGCTATATGGCAAAAAGATTTTTGTTGGTAGCGTGTGTGAGTATTCTATTGATTGGGTCTGCGGGTGCATCAGGTTATTTCTATTTTCAGTGGAAAAAAGCAATTACAGTTCCTGATACTCAAGAGGAATTGAGTGATGTGTTGAGTGTTGTGTCTCAGTATATGGAACTCCCTCAGGGGGAAGATCCGACACTTGCGACAGTGATTGATAAGGAAAAATTGAAAGATCAAGCGTTTTTTGTCAATGCTGAAAATGGAGATAAAGTATTGATTTATACTACTGCAAAGAAAGCAATGTTGTATCGCCCATCTACCAAAAAAGTAATTGAAGTTGCGCCGATTTATTTCAACAAAGAACAATTGGATCAAGCACAAGATCCAAGTACAGCTGCACCAGAAGAGGTACGTACTGTACGGATTGCATATTATAACGGCACAACAATCACGGGTCATGCGAGTGCAACAGAGGCACGCATAAAACAAAATTTTACGAATACTGAGACTATCGTGGTCGGTAATGCAAAATCGAAATATACGGGCACTATTGTGGTAGATCTTACTGGGGCCATGAATGTCGAAGTTGATGGGATTGCACAATTGTTGAATGGACAGGTTCAGGAATTACCTGCAGGCGAAGACAGACCGGCAGCTGATATTTTGATTATTGTGGGGCAATAAAAAATGTTTCTCTAGTTATGAACTACCACCGGCTTACCCCGGTGGTTTTGTATTAATTCCGAGACTATTTGTGGCTACGCGCTACAAATTAATAGTCAGGGTGACTGGACTCGAACCAGCGACCTCTGCGTCCCGAACGCAGCGCTCTACCAACTGAGCTACATCCTGGTTGTGTGGTGAGGGAAATATGTGTCCGCTAGTGTATTATTCTCTGAATGAAAAATCAAGTATATATCGAGTTTTTGCGTAAAGTATGGTACTATATATACACCATATCTCATATATTCTATGAAACCTCTTAGTTATTATTTTGAATATGCAATCAAAGAAGGAGCTTCTGATTTGCATTTGGTTGCCCATGAAAAACCTGTAATTCGGGTGCAGGGTGAACTCATACCGGTAAGTGAAGGCATTCTCGGTGAAAAAGAGCTCGAGACAGCAATTATCGGAATTCTTAGTCCAATTGATAAAAAGCGTTTTGATGTAGAACATGATATAGATTTTGGACATACACACAAGCAAGTACGTTTTCGTATCAATGTGCACAGGCAGGAAGACTCAGTTGGGTTGTCTGCACGTTTGGTACCTACTGATATTCCCACCGCTGAGACACTCCGGTTCGAAGAACCACTCTATGAAGCAACTAAATTGATAGACGGTCTAGTGCTTGTCGTAGGCCCTACAGGGAATGGAAAATCTACCACTATTGCACGGATGATCGAGGAGATAAATAACTCCCGGAGTGCACATATTATTACTATCGAAGATCCAATTGAATTTGTATTTGAAAGTAAAAAAAGTTTGATTGAGCAAAGAGAATTGGGAGGGGACACTCCATCATTTGCATCTGCGCTCAAACATGTGTTGCGTCAGGATCCAAATATTATTATGGTGGGTGAAATGCGTGACCCTGAGACAATTGCGACCGCGCTTACTGCAGCAGAGACTGGACATGTGGTATTTTCCACATTACATACTTCGAGTGCTGCGGAAGCAATCGAACGTATCGTTGATGTCTTTGAGGGGCCAAAACAAAAACAAGTTTTGATTCAGCTTTCGAGTGTGCTCCGATTGGTAATCGCGCAACAATTGATTCCAGGTGTTAATAATGCTCGTATTGTAGCTCGAGAAATTTTGGTAAATACTCCAGCGGTCGCGCATCTGATTCGTGAGAATAATATTGCTCAAATGGCAAGCGCGATACAGACTGGAGCAAAAAATGGCATGGTTACTATGGAACAATCAGTTAAATGGCTATTGAAACAAGGTCTGATACAGGAGGAAACTGCACAGAACCGTATTGGAAGAGATAAACATATTTAATTAATGGTAGCATGGCACGCACCTATCGCGTGCGTCGAGTGGCGCATCACGATGTGCGCTCTCCGCATAGTCACAATGAAGACGCTTCCGGAAAATATCGGATACAAGTTGTAAAACTTATTTTTTTGATGCTTACTTGTCTAGTGAGTGTTCGGCTGTTTATGATCATGATTATGCAGCATGGATTATACACCGCGTTGGCATCAGATTCACATGAAGTATTTGCTGAACTCACCCCTGAGAGAGGACTACTGTATCTTGAAAATAATGACGGAAAACGAACTCCCTTGGCACTCAATCGGGATAAATTTATTGTGTTTGCGGATACAAGGATATATGATGATCCGAAGACACCGCTTGAGGTGGCAGAAAAACTTACATCATTTTTTGGGTATGATAATGAGCGTAAATTCAAGGTATTGGAGCAACTGCAGAAGCCGAAAGATGGATATGAACAATTGGAAAAAAATATTGATGAAGCAACGAAGACGAGACTCGAAGCACTGCAACTTCCCGGAATACATTTTACGCGTTTTCGTGAACGATACTATCCAGAGGGAATACTCGCAGCACCTGTGGTCGGCTTTGTAGGAAAAAATGAGGCGGGGAATTCGGTGGGGAGATACGGGATTGAGGGATATTGGGATTCAATTATTGGTGGAAACGGTGGTTTTCTCGAAGGTATTAGGAGTGCGACAGGAGCGTGGATTCCACTTGCGGGTAGATCATTTGAGCGAGCGGTTGATGGTGCGGATTTGGTGTTGACCCTTGATCGGACTGTGCAATATGAGGCGTGTGAACGACTGAGAGATGCAGTGTCATTATACGAGGCGCAAGCAGGGTCACTTGTCATTATGGACCCAATTACAGGATCGCTTACTGCGCTGTGTTCAATCCCGGATTTTGATCCAAATGAATATAATAAAGTTGATGATATTTCGGTATATAATAATCTTTCTATTTTTGAATCATATGAGCCAGGATCGGTGTTCAAACCGATTACCATGGCAGCCGCACTTGATGCAGGCGTGGTAAAGCCTGAGGATTATTTTTATGATTCAGGTAGTGCTGATGGGAATTGTACGAAACCAATACAAAATGCCGATAATCGAAGTTATAAAGATCAGGATATGAGTGGTATTCTTGAGCATTCAATTAATACTGGGGTTGTACATATTGTAAAAAAATTAGGAAAAGAAAGATTTAGAAATTACGTTGAAAAATTTGGGTTTGGGACGAAAACAGGAATCGAACTCGACACCGAGGTTGCCGGGACCATCGCGGGGTTATCTCAGAATAAAGGCGATGCGGTCGATTGTTACACCGCTACAGCTTCATTTGGACAAGGTATCACAGTAACTCCGCTTCAGATGGTGACTGCTTTTTCTGCTATTGCTAATGGTGGAAAACTTATGAAACCATATATTGTAAAACGTATTGAGTATGCAAACGGAAAGGTAGAGGATGTAAAACCTATTGAGGTACGGCAGGTGGTAGATAAACATACGGCTGATACTGTGGCAGCAATGATGGTGCGTGTTGTTGATTTTAGTGAGGGAAAAAGGGGACAAGTCCCGGGGTATTATATTGCAGGTAAAACAGGTACTGCACAGATTGCGGGTCCTGGAGGGTATAGCGCAGAAACCAATCATTCTTTTATTGGATTTGGTCCAGTGGATAATCCAAAATTTGTAATGTTGATTCGACTCGAAAAACCAAAACGGTCATATGCAAATATTACCGCCGCGCCACTATTTGCACAGATTACATCATTCCTGATGTCGTATTACCACATACCACCGGAAAGATGATACCTGCCCCCTCAAAGAGTTGACTTTTGATCAATTACCATCTATTATATCGTGTGTCGTTAAGGGTACGTGAGGGACACTTCATATGTTGACTATGGCCCGTTCGTCTAGTGGCTAGGACGCTAGGTTCTCATCCTGGTAACAGGGGTCCGATTCCCCTACGGGCTACTCGCGGGGAATTCTTCTCGGCCGAGAACGATGCCAAGCCAATCTTTTGGCTCAGTTGAGACAGATTTCCCTTCAACGACGATGTTCGAGTACATGGACATGAGAAGCGTTCGACGCTTCTCTTTTTCGTATTTGCGGAACCGCGCCGACGGCGCGTCAAGCATCGCGAGCACGCGGTCTTTCATGAGCACCGCTGGCGGCGTGTTGCCTTCGTCGAGCTTCACCTCAAGGTCCTTTACGGCCACGACGAGCTCGGTCTTCAGCTTTGCGTACGAGTCTTCTTCTACTAACCCGTTGATGTAGGACCGTGTCAGGCGCTCAAGGGCCGTCCGCTTCTCATTCAGTTCAAAACGGATGCGGGCTCGTGTCTCTTCGAGCATGCGCCCTTCGTCAGCGTACATGCGCTCAATCACCTCGACGACAAGATCACGCTCGGCCTGCGAAAGCACTGCTCCCGCCAGATCGCGCTCGAGTGCTGCGTCGAGCACCTCTTCACGGAGGCATACGCTCGGGTGCCCGCGCGTGTGGCAACGGTAGTAGACGTGTCCGCGTTTCCGCTCGGCGATGATAAACCTGCCACAGTAGTGGCAGCGGCAGAGCCGCTGGTAGACGTACTTCGGTTCTGCGACAAAGACGTGCGGGTGCTTCCGCCTGGTCCGGATCGCTTGTACCGCGGCGAACACCTTCGCCGGTACGATCGCTTCATGGAGCCCAGGGTACAGTTCGCTATGGTAGGGGACGAAACCAGCGTAGAAAGGGTTGTCGAGCATCTTCGCGATCCTCGACCGCGTCCGGAAGGCACCGCTCTTGCTGGTCAGCCTGAGCTTCCGTGCGACCGCGGTGAGCTCGTCAAGGGTGTATGCGCCGGTCGCGTACAGTTCGAAGAGTTCGCGGATGATCGGAGCGCGTTCCGGGTCGGCAATCTTCCGGCCGCGCTCGCCCTTCGGCGTTTCGGAGGGTGGGTTGAGGTACCCAAATGGGGCGTTCCTCGGCCAGTAGCCTTGACGAGCTCGTCCTTCGAGTCCCTTCACGACCTCGCTTCGTAGGTTCCTGATGAAGTGGACGGCTGTCGCGGCGAGGATGTCCATCGTGAGACGGCCTCCCGGATCTGAGCTGTCGAGGCCCTCGGAGGCAAACGCGATGTAGTGGCCTTGGTCCATGATGTCAGAAATCGTGACCCAATCTCGAAAGTTGCGTGAACTCCTATCGACCTTGTGGAACACGACGCCATCTGCTTCACGCTTCGCGAGTCGTTTCACCATCTCGGTGAAACCCGTTCGTCCGGCTTTCGCGGCCGACTCAATGTCTTCTATGTCTGCTTTCACCACAAGACCACGGCGTTTGCAGAACTCGTGGATAATACGACGCTGTTCGGCGAGTGATGCGCCATGCGCCTGGTCGTCCGACGATACACGCACATAGCAGAACACGCGCTCGGGTGTGCCACGGTGGCGGCGAGAGTTAAAATATGGCATAATAGAGCGATTATAGACATCAAGAAGAGGTCTCTTCAGCGTACTTGAGACGCGTGATGAAGAACACTGGCACATGCGCCCTACATCCTCACGCGGAAGGGCGCTTCTTCGTTGTTGTTATCCACAGGCCTGCCCATCAGCGGTGGCGGCAGAACCCTGGCACAAGTACCCCTCACGATGCGTAGGCCGAAAGACATATCCTGTAGGAAGCCTATGCGACATCTTCCATTTGACGATCCGAAGCTCGATGAGTTGCTTGCTCGCGCTTACCC
>JBPOJQ010000019.1:0-7701 GCA_052033375.1 Candidatus Magasanikiibacteriota bacterium | reverse complement strand
CCCAGCGGGCTTTTATTATTGTATCAGATAGAGAAGTATTGACTTTATGATATTGTTCGTGTATCCTATTTCGGTGCTCAGCTTGACCTCGGTCGAGTTGTGTCGGCAACAGGAGGATACATGTCGTTGGATTTATCAGAGATGCAATTCGTGGTCGTGGTGAGGCCATTGCCACGTAGTATCGGGTGTCGTGTTCGCGTGAGCGAGGTGGCAGGTGTGGCTCATCAAGATCTCCCCGCGATGCAGCGGCCCACCCAAACGCAGCCTGTGGGCGTGCGTCTCGACCTCGACCAGGTGGCGGCGGGTGACCCCGGCTCCAAGTCGGATCATCCCAAGTCCTGACCCCTTCTCGCTCGAGAGGATTGTGCATCGCACAGTCCTCTCGAGCACCTTACTTAACTTAACGAAATAAAAAAACTCTTCTTAGAAGAGTTTTTTTATTTTATTTTATTTCTTTAATCATGTAGGTGCCTTCTTTGGTATATCCGAGTTTTTCGTAATATCCGCGTACACCCACTCCAGAAATTACTGCAAGTTTGTGTATCGTATGTTTTTTCGTAATTCGTTCAGCTTCGGCCATTAATTTTTTTCCATATCCTTTGTGTTGATTACCAATGGTTTTTGTTTTTCCAATCTCTATCATTTGTCCATATACGTGTAATTCTCTGATAAACGCAGCGCCTTGTAATTCAGGAAGAATCTTTTTAAGCGCGACTACGGGAGAAGAATCTGGAATGCCATCAGAGTGGGGTATACGGAGACGGAGGAAACCATATACTGCAATACGATTTTTATCTTCCATTGAAATAAAATATTCAGTTCCGCCGATTGTTTCATATGTATCCACAAAAATATTGGGTTCTTCGTTTTCATCGATATTATCTTTTTGTCGATAAATTTCTCTACAGCGCAGACATTCACAGTGTTTACCTTCTTTTTTCAATTGATATTCAAGCATCTCACGTAAGTTGGTAATAATGTTTCCATTCTCAATTTCTGTTGCAGGAATATCTCGAATTAATCGAGAAATACGGCAATAGCGTGGAGTTGCTAGTTTCATTTGGAGTAATGCATGGAACAATCCTTCATCTCCGTACGATGTATATCGACCATCCAGAAACCATTGGTAGAGTTCTGCTGATTTGATTACAGTGTTCGGATAGATTTTTATCATGTCTGGGCGAAGCCCTGGGTCACTAAATATTTCTTTGTACATCTCTACATCATGTTCGGGACTACTGCCTGGCAAATCTGGCATGAAGTGTAGATCAACTTTGAAACCTGCTTCACGAAGCAGATATATCGCATCACGGAATTGTTGCACAGTATGTCCACGTTTGATGAGTTCAAGGATCGTATCATCAGTTGCTTGTAACCCAAGTTCGATTCGGGTACAGCCCTGCAAACGCATGTGGTGAATTGTTTTTGGGGAGATTGCATCTGGACGTGTTTCAAGTGTGAGTCCAATAATACGATGTCCGGTGGATTCGTTGATTGTCTGTTCGCAATCAAGTGCTTTCTGTAATTCAGTAAGCGGTTTGTCATTCCAATATTCTTCAGATGTGGGACCTACGGGCACTTCTCGATTGAAGTCATTGCAAGCTTTGAACGATTCGAGAATGAACCAGTATTGATATTTAAGCGGGTACGCATTCCATGTCCCGCCCTTTAAAATATATTCAATTTTGTCAGTCGGATGACCATTCACTTCAAGCATTTCGATACGCCTTTTCATCTGTTCGTATGGGCTAAAATCAAGCCGTAGGGCGCGTGCTGCGGCTGGTTCGGTTGCAATATAGCTTTTGGGCATTCGAAGCTCGGTGGGGCAGTATATGCATTTTCCGGGACAGGTATAGGGCTTTACGAGTGAGGTGATGATTACCACGCCAGAGAGGGTGCGTACGTTTGCTTTTCTGAGAAAAAAATCCATTTGTTCATCTGGTTCCACACTTTTCTTTTCGAGTAGACTCTGGTAGGCTATGAGCAATGCCTGATTTGCAGGTTGTTTGATTTTTAATTTCGAAGCACCAAGTCTTTTTGCATCGTCAAAATCCTCTTTGGTTTGAGGCTTGTACGCGACGATGTATTCCATTAATTTTTCTACTATTTCATTCATACGTATGTCGAAGATGGACTTCATTTCCCAGAATAGAGATTTTTATGACATCATTGCTCCGTATTTTTCTAATACACGAGAGTTTTTGTGGGAAGATCTCAAAGACTTCTCACAGTATATCACGAAGGATGATGCGGTTCTTGATATTGGGTGTGGGAACGGTAGAGTATATCAATTATGCGAGAATTTGCAAGTAGCGTATACCGGGATTGACCAGAGCAAGGAACTCATTGCGATAGCTCGAGAAAAATATCCGCAGGCACATTTTGATATCGGAGAAATGACGACACTTCCCTATGTGGACGCGTCTTTTTCGGTGATACTTTGTATTGCAACGTTCAATCATCTGCCAACACCAGAAACCAGAATACAGGCGCTCACGGAGATGAAACGAGTGTTAAAACCGGGTGGTATTATTCTCATGACCAATTGGAATGTGCTGTCAGATAATGCGCAGAAATATATTGATAAAGGAAAATGGAAGATTGTAGATACTTCTAGACAAGATGTGCTGGTACCATGGATGACGCCGATTGGTGAAAAATTACCGGGTGATCGGTATTACCATGGCTATGAGTTACCAGAATTGTTTGATTTGTTTACTAAAGCTGGATTTGTTGTAGAGCAGCAGTATTATGCAAAAAAGGGAAAACGAAGTATCAAAAATGAAGGACATAATATTGTAAGCATTATTAGAAATCAGTGGACTGGTGTTCCGTCTGCCGGGGGAGTGGTAGTGCGAACAGAAGGGGAGAAATATTTCGTGGCACTTGAACGTGACACGGCTTTAGAAAAATCTGACTATTGGTTTATCCCCAAAGGACATCTGGATTTAGGAGAAACGCTCGAAGAAGCTGCACGGCGTGAAATTTTTGAGGAAGTGGGGATTTCAGAATTGGAATATGAATGTTTTTTGATGAAAAGTGAGCGAAAGGCATTTGTCGGAGATGAGTGGAAGAATATGTATTATTTTTTATACACCACAGAACAAACTGAATTAAAACCGAAATATCTCATAGGAGAGAGGCATCATGAAGCGAAGTGGGTTGATTTGTTTCAGGATGGACCAATTTCTTCGTTTGAAGAGCAGGAGAGAGTGCTAGAAACGGTTAGGCAATTAATCAAAGCTTCTCAATTAAAAATGACTTGACACGCCTGCGGGTTCAATGATACATAGTATATGTTTCCTTCGATGGAGGGTTTAGCAATGCGTTTTCCTAACGAATTTATCGATGCTGTCCACCGGGCGTTTCCGGATCATGAGAAGCTCAATCTGCTGGTGAAGGCTGGTTCTCGAGACGTGATCAAACTGCTCGAATTCCTGATACAGAATGATTATGATCCGAAAAAGACCCAGGAACTCCTGCGGAACGGGAAGATCACCCCGAAAGATGCTCAAGCGCTCGACCTGCGCTACCGGAATGCGTCTGATCTGCGGGAACAGTGTACAAAGATTATTCATGGGCGGTAATTCACCCCGTGGGGAGACGTGACTTGGTGTAGGGTACACGTTTCAAAAGACCGTGCTCTACATCCCCGTAATCAGACATACCACTGGTCCTTCAAATTTCCATCCTTTGCTTAGAGCTTTTTGCAGTCCCGCGATTGAGAGGGCAGAATTCGGGGAGATTAAAGTTTCACAGGTGTCCTCGACGAGCGTAATTGCGTTTTGAATTTCCTCATTACTTACAATCCAGCCTGAACCGTTGGATTTTTTTATTATTTCAATTACTTTTTCTTTTCGGTGAGCCACCGTATCGACGATTGCTCTCGCGAGTGATGATTCTGTGTGGGTAAAATGTTCATCGAAGTATTCAGCCATTGGGTGGCAATGTTCAGTCTGTACAATATGAATCTGTGGTTTTGGTTTTTCCAGTTTTTCAAATTCAAGTCCGAGTGCTTGTGCAGTGGTGCCGGAAGAGGTGGGAATAAAAATAGCAGAAAGATTGGGAATGTGTGCAAGTTCTTTTGCAAGTTCAAAATATCCTTCAAGTGCGAGATCATCGGTCGATTGCCTCAGATTTTTTGCAGTTTCTGTTTTTTCCATTTGCATCGCTGATTGTTTTGGTCGCTCAGTCTGTGTAATCGTGATACGGGTATCTTCTTCTCTTTCGGTTTCGAGCATCATCAGCTTTTCGGGTGAAATTTTTTGTCCGATAAAAACAGTGAGTTTGATTGGGTTTTCAGCATTATTTCGGTTATGCAGACGTACATACTTTATTGCAGAGAGTGCTGCATTTCCAGATGATGAGATGACAAAAGAGGTTTTATTTTCTTTTTTTATATAGTGTTCAATCATGTGGGGAATTGAGCGCCCTTTGTGTGAACCGAACTCGTGCTGATCTTCGCGTTTTAGGTATACTTCTAATCCAAGTGTGTTATTGAGTTGATGATAGGACTGTTGTGTTGTTTTCATAAATTTTGACGTCTGAAAAATATCGTGTTATAGTGTTTTTTATATTTATCATGTATACGTTTTTACGTATCGTCCCTCGACTTCAGAGTTTGATGGACGAATTAAACACTATCATGTATGAGACTTATCTGTCCAGAATGTAAAAATGAAGTTGATATTTCAACTTATCACGCACTTTCAGTTGATCAGGTTCTCGAATGTGACATCTGTGGTATCACGCTCATGGTCACACATGTGGGAAGTGATGGAGAGGTTTCTTCTGAAATTGTCGATGAAGGAAAATAAATTAGCTTACTTATTACATCATCCCTGCTTTCGCGGGGATGATGTAATAATAGCTATTGTTACATTGTTCACTTCAACGTTCACTTCAACCGGATTGATGCATCAACTAAACAGCATTTTTTTAAATTCTTCGAGTTTGCCTCGGTAATGAAGTTTGAGAATGTCGAGTGTGAGATCTTTTGAACGGAAATCCGGGTGCATGAGTATTTCCATGAATTCATCGAATGATACAAGACGTATACCAATGCGTTCACCAGGATCTAGGCGTTGTTCGGTAACCTTTGTACAATTTTTTGCAATAAAACAAGAAATAGTCCAATCCATTTTATTATACAGATTTCTTTCGCGGTATAATTTCCAGTGCTCTGCAGTATATCCGGTCTCTTCGAGCATTTCACGTTTTGCTCCCTCAAGTGCGCTCTCACCTTCGTCAATTACTCCACCGATGAGACCGATGCGTTTTGAAATCGTTGGTTGCTCCTCCTCTGCAACCATGATTTTATCCCCAATAATTGGGAGTACCTGTACGCTTCCGAGCCGCGTAAGCCCTTCGAATGTTTCAGTCGTTCCATCAAACATTTCTTGTTCCCATTGATATACATCAAAGATTTTTCCTTGGAATACTTTTTTTGCATGTTTGGGTATTGACATAGGGGATGTAAGTGATAAGTAGTAAGTTGGAAATGAAATGAATTGTATTTACTTACCACTTATCTTGCGTACTACTTCTTCTATCATACCACGAAATCCGTGGCTACCGAGAAATACAATGGAATCACCTTTTTTTGCGATTGTTTTGAGAGTTTGTACCAATGTCGCGTCGTCATCTATATATTCGACGTTATCGTGTGTTTTTGCGATCACTTCCGCCAATTGCGCTCCGTCTAGAGGTTTTTCTCCACCCTTATCGGTCTTTATAACAGTGAGCCTTGGAATATATATCAGATCAGCATCACTGAATGCATGCACATAGCCTTCTATGGCGCTTTGTTGCCGGTTACCGGTATTAGGTTCGAAAATCGCAATCACTCTTCCCTCGGTTATTTTTTGTACGGTTGATAAGGCTGACGAAGCTTTGGTCGGGGAGTGTGCGATATCATCGATAATAGTCACATCTCCTTCAAGGCGTTTTTCCATTCGTCGTTTGAGTCCTTTGTGAGTTTTGATTGATTGAATAATTGATTCGGGTTCAATTCCAATCGTGTGAGCGAGTGCAAAACAGCCGGTGATATTTTCTACTTGATATTCGCTGATAAATGGTGTTGTGACATGAAATTCTTCATTACCATGTGTGATGAGAAAATGTATTCCCGCATCAGTTCTCGTAATATCTGAATATATGTAATCGCTATATTCACTGAGTCCGTATGTAATGGTGGTGCATGGTGCAAATTCGCGATATGTTTCTGCGCGTTCCGATAAGACAAATAATCCTTTTTCGGGCAATGAACGAATAAGAGTTTCAAACGTATCAAAATATTTTTGTTCTGTTGGGTAAATATCTGCATGATCCCATTCGACGGCGGTTAGGAGCAAGTGTGTTGGATTGTAGTGTGCAAATTTGGGGCTATTGTCCCAGCGAGCTGTTTTGTATTCATCACCTTCAAATACACTCCAGTCGCTTTTTCCGATATGTGCTGACGGAGTCTCATCAATACTTAATCCGCCAAACATGTAACTCGGATCATGGTGTGCGTCAGTGAGAATCTGTGACAGGAGTGCCGCTGAACTCGTCTTGCCATATGTCCCAGCACAGACAATTGAATTTTTCTTGAGAAAAAATTTTCCAATGAGTTCTGGGTAGGAAACATACGGGATATTGTGTTCTTGTACAAACACCCATTCTGGATTGGTAGAAGATGCAACATTGCCTACAACCACGAGATCAGGGTTTCCATTCGCGCACATTTTGGTCGGGTGCCAGCCCGGGTAGTAGGGGACGCCATTATCTTTCAGATATGTTGAAATAGGAGGAAAGAATCCTTTGTCACTGCCAGTCACATCGTGTCCAGCTTTTTTGAGGGCGAGTGCGAGACCTCCCATGGCTACACCACAGATTCCGATAAAGTGGATTTTCATACGCTTAAAATTTTTTTTAACTCCTCAACATCTTCACTCCATTTATCTCCATCAAACCATTCAGCTCCAGAGAATTGGAATTTGTAGGTATCGGTAGGGCGCTGTGCTGAGCCGAGGTAGACATATTTCTTTCCAGTATCTTTTGCCCAGACAATTGCTTTGGTCATCATGCCGATTCCAATATTACTAAACTGACTCACGTTTGTGAGTTCGTAGAAGGGGTAAGAGTAGTGAAGCATTTCTTCGTTCATGTAACAAATTGTGTAGCCGAGAATTTGCCCCTCTCCTTTTAGGAGAGGTTGGGAGAGGTCTGGACGTGCTGAGACCTCACTCTGATTGGCTTTAACGACCCCCTCTAACTCCCCCTTGTAGGGGGAGGAATATTCGAGAAGCAAATTAAAGTTGCTATTATCCGTGTCGGTCAGCAGTTCTTTTACTTTGTTTGCGCTAAAGGTGCCGTCGCCAAATTTGGTGGTATAAAAATCTTTGGCGAGTTTTCCGATAGACCAGTGATATTTGGAATAGGGAAGGGGAACAGTTTCAAGTGTGATTTCATCAGTCTTTTTGAGTACTCGTCGATTTTCACTTGATAATTCAAATTTTGATAAATCTATTCGTACACTACGTGTCTGATCCATTTCACCTTTGCCTCTGCGTGTAAAAACAAAACCATCAGCATACATTTTACTGATGTTCTCTGAGGAAAAATCGGTGATTGTTTGTTTTTTCCAGCTTAAGTAGTTTGACATAGAATAGAACACGGATGACACGGATTTAACGGATTGGGACGGATTATATTTATTAT
>JBPOJQ010000014.1:0-68844 GCA_052033375.1 Candidatus Magasanikiibacteriota bacterium | reverse complement strand
TACACCGATTAGACTACTCACCGTTCCGGTTCGCCGGAATAAACACAAACACAAAAAACAAATACGGTCTGAATATGGCTTTTGCCGATTCAACACCCTTTGAGTGGTCAAATCAGGTATATTTTCTAGGGAATTGTATGGCTTTTCTCAAGCGATCTGAGTCGTTACTCAAAAGTAACGGTTGAGAGTGCTTGGGAAAAACCCAAACCTTAGAAAACTATCGGCCTCCAGCCACATAGTTATCTACTACAGGGCCACGGATGGCCGATTTTTATTTTACAAAAACTTGCATAAAAAACGCCACTCCTGATATACTTTTATTATACCTTTATTTATTGAGCAGCCTGAGCGGGGCGTTAATTCTCCACCTTTATGACAAAAAATGATGCAATCAAAGTACACCCAGACTCTGGACTCTCTGTCGACTTCATTTTAGAGATGAGAGATTTTTTGTTACAAGAAAAAAAGAAGCTAGAAGAAGACTTGAGTACCTTTACCACCAAAGATCCAAAAGTACCTGGAAATACTAATACTGTATTTCCTAAATATGGAAATGAACCAGAAGACAATGCACACGAGGTAGAAGATTTCATTACAAATAAATCCCTAGAGGAAGTTCTGGAAAAACAATTACGTGACATTGATTCCTCACTCAAACGTATTGAAAACGGTACATACGGTATTTGTAAATTCACCGGAAAACCAATTGGGGAAAAACGCTTACGTGCACGTCCTACCTCGAGCACAACCGTAGAAGCAAAAAAATTTTTAACCGATGAAATCTAATTTCCTATTACACGTCCCCAGCTGTATGAAACGCCATACGATTGTCATATTCAGTGGCGTTTTTTATATCTGTCTAGATCAAATTTTAAAACAAATCGCACGCCTCTCAGAATCACACCCAGTATATATTATCGATCAACTTATAGGATGGGAATATTTTGAAAATCCTGGTATAGCATTCGGGATACCTGTGCCACAATTCATTGTACTGCCGCTAAGCATACTTATTGTCATACTCGGACTATATCATCTGCAAAAGATACACCATACTCGAAAACAAATCATTGGCATCGCACTGATTACTGCAGGGGCAATTTCGAATCTAATTGATCGAATAATCTACGGTATTACTATCGACTATATACGTATTTTTACCTCAATTCTCAATATCGCAGACATAGCAATTATTATTGGCGCAATATTCATTATTACAAAAGATGCATCAGCTCGGACACAAAATTCACAGTAACATAAAACTGTTCTCTTTATTTGAATTTTGTGTAGAAAAATGAGTATACTTACTACAACTTAAAACTTAACAAGGGGGGGGGTATGTTTACATCTATTCCATCGGCTGCGGTCGTCGGACTTGATTGTGCACCTATTACAGTTGAAGTAGACATTTCCGGCACATGGCCCGGATTTACCATTGTCGGACTTCCTGATACAGCAATTCAAGAAGCAAAAGAACGTATTAGAACAGCTTGGAAAAATAGTAATATTAATTTTCCAAACAATAGTAGAATTATTGTTAATCTTGCACCTGCAGATGTACGCAAAGAAGGGTCTGCATATGACCTGCCGATCGCTCTTGGCATGTATCTATCTGCAGAAAAACTCAGACTCGATCTAAGTAAAAGTCTCTTTGTTGGTGAATTAGCGCTTGATGGTACCCTCCGCCATACCACCGGTATCCTTCCCCTTGCTATATTTGCAAAAGAGCAAGGTATTACTTCATTATTCATTCCCAGCGTCAATGCGCAAGAAGCATCCATTATTGACACGGTACAAATTTACCCAGTTCAATCATTTGCAGATCTCATACAGCACCTTACAGGTGAACGATTGATTACTCCACAGCCACCTGCAGACATTTCTTCATGGACCAGTCACCATATATTTGACATGGATATGTCCTTTATAAAAGGACAAGAATTTGTAAAACGCGGACTGGAAATTGCAGCAAGCGGGGCACACAACATAATACTCAATGGGCCACCCGGTTCAGGAAAAACATTACTGGCGCGTACCTTACCATCAATATTACCAAGGATGACAAAAGATGAAATGATCGAGGTAACAAAAATTTATTCAGTCGCAGGATTGTTACCGATCAATCATCCCATTATCACACTCCGTCCATTTCGTTCCCCGCATCACAGCGCTTCTGGTGTTGCCTTGGTCGGTGGTGGAAAATTTCCAAAACCTGGAGAAATCTCACTCGCTCATCGGGGTGTGCTATTTTTAGATGAATTTCCTGAATTTCCACGACTTGTACTAGAAAACCTGAGGCAACCACTCGAAGACGGCGTTATCACTATTTCACGTGCACAAGGAACTATCTCATTCCCCGCAACGTTCTCACTTGTTGCTAGTCAAAATCCCTGCCCGTGTGGGTATGCAACAGATCCGGGCAAAGCATGCACCTGTTCGCCAATACAGGTAGAACGGTATCGAAAAAAAATCAGCGGGCCACTGCTTGATAGAATCGATTTACATGTCGAGGTACCGCGCGTAGAGTTTGACAAACTAACCAGTATTGAAGTGGGAGAATCGTCAGAACAAATACGCAGTCGGGTGGAGGAGGCACGGAATAGACAAACCGCACGGTTCAAAAATAGTTCAATTGAAACAAACGCTGAGATGAAAAACAAAGAAATAAAAGAATTTTGTAAGCTCAACGAAACTTCAACCGAATTAATGCGAAGTGCAGTATCCCACATGAATTTATCTGCGCGAAGTTACCATAGAATTCTCAAAGTAGCAAGAACAATTGCTGATCTAGGTGGGTCGGACAACATAGGGACAACGCACATTGCCGAAGCACTCCAATACCGGGCAAAAGCAGAATAATATAACATAATAAAGAAGCGGGTCGTAGCCCGCTTCTTTATTATTTTCGTACGTATGATAATGGATTTTGATATTTATTGTTCACACGAATTTCAAAATGTAGGTGAGGCCCTGTGGACCGACCCGTATTACCTACAAGTGCGATAGTTTGTCCCTGACTTACAGTATCCCCAACCTCTACAAACATCTTCGAAGCATGTCCATACCATGATACTACCCCTCCACCATGATCTACCTTGATATAACATCCATATCCACCATTGTACCCACACTGTGAGGTTATCACAGTGCCTGCTTTTGTTGCATAAATCGGAGTTCCGATAGGTCCTGCGATATCAAGCCCTGTATGTCGTAATCCAAAATATTGAGTAATAATTGTTGCACCCGTCGGCCAGATATATCCCACACCTGCAGGGGCATCGACCGAAGGCGGAGGCGAAGTTATTTTATCAATTGCATCTGGTTTACCCACAATTGCAGGATTTTGTACAACAACAGTTGATTTAGGCACTGGTTTTACCCCACCAGGGACAAGTATCTGATCGCCAACCTTCAGGGCACTTTCCTCTAAATTATTAAAATCACGAATACGCCCAGCTTCGCTTGTATAAATCAATGCTATCTTCGATAGTGTATCACCACGCACCACGGTATGTACCACACCATCAACAGGTAAAATAAGTAATTTTTGTCCAGGACGAATATACGATCGTGTTGTCAAATTATTAGCAGAAAGAATGGTCTCGACTTGTAGTCCAAATTTTTCGGCAATCGACCCGAGCACATCGCCTGGCTCTACTTCATACACAATTACCTCAGTCCGTGCACCAGTGCCAAGAGGTTGGTCGGGATCCATAAGACCAATATCTACGCCTGGCATAATAATTGGTTTTGTAAGCGCATTTCCACCCGCTACCACACTAG
Organism: Candidatus Magasanikiibacteriota bacterium; assembly: GCA_052033375.1. GTDB lineage: Bacteria > Patescibacteriota > Patescibacteriia > Magasanikbacterales > UBA922 > UBA922. The sequence goes on along the minus strand of JBPOJQ010000014.1, from coordinate 65,061 downwards.
TAAAATCAGCTGAACGTTGAGTATCAGCACCAACATTTTCACCACTATACACCGCGACCTGTCGCCAACTCTCTGAAGAAGGGACACCAATAAAATCAGGACTACCGACAATTTCATCAAGCTCATATGCCTGATCACCCGGACCAACAAGTGAATAAAGAATAGTGTGCCTACCAGCTATCTCTCCATACCCTCTGGTATACAGTCGACTGTGAGGGAACATAATCAACAATGCCACAACAAACAAAACTGTCTGTAAGACACCACGTCTACCAAAAAAATTCAAAGCACCTTGTTGTTTAGTAACAGAAAACTTCTGAAATTTCTTTTTGATACGATCAGCGGTACGATAAATATAAAAACCAATCGTCCGAAGATATGAACGATTAATGGCGAGGAGTGCATTCCATACAAAACCAAGTATCCAAAAGACTAGCCGTTTAATATACATAACGGCTCGAAGTAAATAGAGTACAATGGTATACCAGTTTATTTTCATATAAACGTACTACCCACTATACCCCACAAATAGAGTTTTTTCAACCATAAAAGCAGTGCTTGAAAAAAGGTCGCCGATATGATATTCTTTGGCTCAGTAATGCAACGTACAGAAGGTACCGTAGCCAAGTGGTAAGGCAGAGGTCTGCAAAACCTTTATCCGTGGGTTCGATTCCCACCGGTACCTCACAAAAAAATAGAGTCGCATATATGCGACTCTATTTATATGTTATCTTGAATAAATTTCCATAGTAACTTTCTTCACACCAAACTGTTTTGCCTCCGCTTTGGTAGGCATCCAGATATCACCTCTGCCCACTCCATAGCGAGAATTCATACGATCACGGACCGTAAACACTTTATCGCCATATAGGTCAGGAAAACGTACTTTGGTGCCTAAGGGGAGAAAGTTAGCAGCAATCGTATTCTGTTCTCCATATTTTTCATAATGTTCACAGAGATCGTATTTCCAATCTGCAGGAATACACGGACTCGCATCTGTCTGAGCAACCTCACTTGAGTACGCGGTCATGACTGCAAGAATCACACGTGTAGGCTCTCGATCTTCGACCTCAGGAAACACATTCACTTCTTCAGACTCGGCTTCCACATTTTTATCAGAGAACAAATTCATGATACTTCTAAAAGCTGAGCTTACTGCTCCTGTTTCTGCATGAGCAGTAACAGGACGGATAATGTAGGCAACACTCAAGACAGCACATACTACCGCGATACCTACCTTCTGTACTCGACTATATGTTATAGTAGCCATAGACTAATATGTGTTACCCCTCAGAGCATCACTCTGTGAGGATTGACCAAGTGCTGTACATCGAAATCAAAAAGATACCTATATGGTATCTTGCACTTGGTAACGGCATATAGTACCATACAAAGGCCTTTTTGTCAAGCCTAAAGCCCCAAAAAATGCTTATTTTAGCAAATTTTTTATGCCTATCCCAAGCTTAAAAACCAGATCTTACGGATACCTCACAGGACGAGGTCCCCGACAGACCTATTCTGGAAGTGAAAGCCCAAAAAGAAGAAAAAAACAAATTTTTAGCAAAAAAAACATTTTTTTAACTCTCTTTGCCTTGGCTGTTTTTGGATTTTTAGGCAGTACAATTCTAGTCGCATGGGCCAGTAAGGATCTCCCAGACCCAAACAGACTTACCGACCGAGAAGTTGCCGAGAGCACAAAAATCTATGACCGCACCGGCGAACACCTCTTATATGAAATTTTTGCCGACGAAAAACGGACACTTGTCACACTTGAAGATATACCAAAAGACCTGATTAATGGACTGATAGCAACCGAAGATAAAACATTCTATGAGCATAAGGGTATTCGTCCATTAAGTATCATCAAAGTAGTTATTGAGGGGGCACTGAGCAGTGAGCGTACACGCGGAGCTTCCACAATCACACAACAACTAGTAAAAAACGCCATTCTGACCAATGATCGTTCATACGTGCGAAAAATAAAAGAATGGATTCTTTCAATTCGACTGGAACAAAAATATTCTAAAGACCAAATCCTCCAAATCTATTTTAATGAAATCCCATACGGATCTACGAATTACGGCGTACAATCTGCAGCACAAAGTTATTTTGGTAAAGATGTAAAAGATCTTACCCTTGCAGAATCTGCAGCACTTGCAGGAATGCCTCAATCGCCTTCACGTTTTTTAAATAATCCTGATGCGTTCAAAGAGCGAAGAAATTTAGTGTTATATGAAATGTATAAAGAGGGACACATTACAGAGGAAGAAAAAAATGCTGCACAGGCCGAAGAACTCACTATCAGAACAATTAAATCAAACTTCGAAGCGCCCCACTTTGTAATGTATGTAAAACAATTATTAGTAGATAAATATGGCGAAGCGCTCGTAGACAAAGGCGGCCTTACAGTAATCACCACACTTGATTGGGACAAACAACAACTCGCTAAAGAAGTGATTAGTGGTGAAGACGGTATTGAAACACTCCAAAATGCTGATGCCGACAACGCTTCTCTCGTTGCAATGGATCCAAAGACAGGACAGATTCTCGCAATGATTGGATCAAAAGATTTTGACGACGAAACAATTGACGGACAATTCAACGTAGCAACACTAGGAAAACGTCAGCCAGGTTCTTCTTTCAAACCAATTATTTATACTGCGGCATTTGAAAAGGGATACACCCCAGACACTATTCTCTATGATGTGCTTACCAATTTTAATCCAAATGGAAATAAACCCTATATCCCGACTAACTATACTCTCAAAGAATACGGCCCTCTCACCATGCGCCAAGCTCTTGCCGGTTCCCTGAATATTCCAGCAGTCAAAACACTATATCTTATTGGAGGTGCAAAAAATGGAATTGATTTTGCAAAACGACTAGGATACACCACACTTGATGATACTGAAGATTGTGGGCTAGCTCTCGTGCTTGGATGCGGAGGTGTGTCTGTGCTTGAGCACACAAATGCATATGCGACACTTGCCAATGGAGGAAGTTACTACGAACCAGTGAGCATACTCAAAGTAGAAGATAGTACGGGAAAAGTGCTGGAAGAGTGGAAAAAACAAAAAGGTACCGAAGCTATAAAACCAGAAATAGCAGCGACCATTAGTAACGTATTAAGCGATGATGGTGCACGATCATTCATTTTTGGGGCAGGTGGAGTATTAACACTTCCAGGCCGCCCAGTCGCTGCAAAAACAGGGACCACAAATAATTATATTGATGCATGGACCGTGGGATACACCCCTGGCCTTGCCGTGGGTATTTGGACCGGAAACACAGATAATACTCCTATGAAATCGGGATCAAGTGGAAGTATGCTCGCTGCGCGGTTGTGGAGTAAATTTATGCGCGAAGCAACCAAAGGTTCACCAGTTGAACAATTCCCTGAGTTACCTCCCAACACTGCCGAAAAACCCGTATTACGTGGAGGGAACGGCGGAGGAATTACACTAAGAGTAAACAAAATCACAGGTAGACTTGTCTCCAGCTCAACACCTGAAAACCTAATTGAAGAACGAACGTACATGCAACCACATGAAATCCTACATTATGTGGACAAAAGTAATCCCCGAGGACCAGCACCCGAACACCCCGAAAATGACCCACAATATTTTTCATGGGAAAAAGGAATACAGGAATGGATACAACGAAAACTGACCGAAGACCCCTCATGGGCTCCAAATTTTGGAGAGCCACCGACAGAATATGATGACACGTACTCACTTGAATTAATTCCGACTCTTGAAGTTATATACCCAAAACCAGGTACGGTTCTCACCTCACGATCATTTTCCACCAACATTTCCGTTTCCGCACCCAGAGGTGTGTCTGAAGTAACCTATAAAATTGATAATGAGTTAATTGGTGTCGAACGCTCAATTCCATTTAACATCACTCACACCGCATCGAATGTGGAGCCCGGTGACCACACACTGACAATTACCGTAACTGACGACATCGGAAACAGAATTGAAGAACACATACCTTTTGTTTTCGATGTGGAGCCACTTCCTCCAGGAGTTAGTTTTTCAGAAAGATCATACTCTATGACAAAAAGTAGTTTCCCTATAGGACTACTACTCAATCACCGAAAACTACAAGACCTCAAAAAAATTACAGTATCAATTCAATCGACAGGTGGGGGTAATAGAAAAAATATCGCTGAAATAACCGATTTCGAAAATGCAACATTCTTCAATAACAAAATTTCAATTGTCTGGTACGACTCACTTCCACCAGGAAACTATCGCCTGACCGCTGAAATTACGTCTAGAAACGACAATACCACTATAAGTGATGAGATACCGGTTGAAATTAAAAATTAAGAATAAAAAAACTCCTGAGAGCGTCAGGAGTTTTTTTATTCTTACTGCCGTATTGGCATCACGATATATTGAAAAGTCTCATTTCCGGGTACACGTATGAGACACGGTGCATCAGGAGAATTTATCTGCATGAGCGCTTCGTCCTCTTCGATTTGTTGAAGTCCATCCAATACGTATCGAAAATTGAGCAACACCGTCATGTGATCACCGGTTACTTCTGTATCAATATAGGAAGTATGTGCACCGGTTTGTGCACTAGTCGAAGACACACCCAATTGTTTTTTTTGAGAATCCAATTGAAAAGAAATTGCGTTCACCCCGGCAGTAGAAAACAGACTTGCCGCCTTTATTTTATTCACAAGCTCTGATACATGGAAGGTGGCCTGTGTTTTAAAGGTTGTTGGGATTATTTGTGTATAATCTGGATATCTCCCCTCAATGAGTCGACTCACCATTTCAAACATATCATAACGAATCGAAATTTGATTTGCGCTCACGGTCATTCGCACATGTTCCTCTCCCTCATGCTGTCGACCAAACTGTATTAAACGAGCGATTTCCTGAGCAACCCGACCAGGTATGATGCAGCTCATTTCCCCCTCTCCTCCCTGAGCAATAGGTACACGAGCTTCAGAAAGTCGATACGAGTCAGTTGCTGCCATTATCAATCCATCATAACGTTCACTTTTAAACCGACAATACACACCTGAAAATTCTGGACGGATCTCATTCTTAGCACAAGAAATAGCCACTTTTGCAATTGTTTGTCTCAAGGTTTCAGCATGTATAAGATAGGTATTTCCTTCCTCTATCCCTGGAATCACCGGGAACTCTTCAGCAGGAAATCCTTTTATTTTTGTTTCAGAACCAGCAGAACGAATTACCAACTCAGTACCCTCAAGAGTCAACTCTACCTGATCATTTGTTAATAATCGTACATATTCGGTGATTGTTTTTGCAGGTACAGTAAACGAACCAGGTATTTCTACTTTTGCACGGATGTGTGTTTTGATTGAAACTTCAAGATTAGTGGCACTTATTTCTACACCAGATTCATGTGCTCGAATAAGTATATTTTGTAGAATGGGTAAATTTGCATGTTTCCCCGCAAATGTATTTGCAATATCCAAACTATATAATAAATTTTCTCTTGTGGATGTTAGTTTCATATTTGTATCTCTTTATATAATATAAACTAGTAGATAATAGTAGAGACTGTGAATAAGGTGGATAAGTTGATTTTTGGGCTAATTACAGAGAAAATTTTAATTTTGTATTGTGGATAGACAGTGCGGTCAACAGTGATAGAACCTGTACAGAAATAACATGTTGAAGTCAGCTTGTGGAAAACATTTAATTACTCCACCTCTGTGTACCAGCTTATATACACTTTTTCGCTGGTTTATGCACAGAAATTAAATTTTGTTTGTGTATAACCGTTGCTTAATAAGCTCCACATCCTGTCGTAATTTCAGATCATTTTCAATTTCTGAAACAATTTTGGAATGCGCGTGCATGGCAGTAGTGTGATCACGGCCTCCGAGTTCTTCGCCAATACTCGGGTACGAGAGTTTTAACTCTTCTCTCATAAGATACATGATGACTTGGCGTGGAAACGCAAAACGTTTTTCTCTGCTTTTACCTAGAGTGTCTTCCAATTTGATATCGTAAAATTTGTTAACCTCCTCAATCAAGTCTTTTGGGGTGAGCGAACGGCGCATGTTCTGCTCCTGGAAACTAGAAAGAATATGACGAATAGATTCTTCTGTTGGGGTGGTATTTTTTAATTCATGGAAGGCAATTATTTTATTGAGAGCACCTTCAAGTTCGCGTATATTACTCTGAATATTAGCTGCAATGAGGGTCTGTATGTCAGAAGAAATAGGAAATTGACGCTCCTGGGCCTTTTTTTGAATAATCGCAATACGTGTCTCAAGATCAGGAGGTGAAACATCTGCAATCATTCCCCACTCAAATCGGCTACGTAGACGGTCTTCAAGGGCAGGAATAGCTTTTGGTGGACGATCACTCGTCATTACTACCTGTTTACCTTGTTGATGGAGCTCATTGAAGGTGTGGAAGAATTCCTCTTGGGTTTGTTCTTTGCCACCAATAAATTGAATATCATCGATAAGAAGTAAATCGACATTTCTATATCGATCTTTGAATTCTTTGGCACGACCCTCTTTGACTGACGAGACAAATTCATTTGTAAATTTTTCTGAACTAACGTACAGAATTTTTACGTTAGGATTGGTAGCAAGCATGGTGTGTCCGATAGCCTGAATTAGGTGGGTTTTACCAAGTCCGACACCGCCGTAGATAAATAGTGGGTTATACGCATCGCCTGGTCTCGAGGCAACCGCCTGTGCCGCAGCATGAGCGAGCTCATTTCCTTTACCAACTACAAAAGTTTCAAATATGTATTTTGGGTTAAGCCCAAACTGTTGTACCAGCAAGGCTTTTTTGGGTACTTGAGCGATTGAAGCGTGAAGAGAGGGAACTTTGAAAGCTTCAGCAGAGGTAGGAGTACACTCTTGTTCTTTGATATTTCTGACGTTATCAACGATGTAGTCGATTTTTTTTACTGGTTTGCCGGTGACACGTTCTAGGATTTTTACTATTGTTGTGTGATATTTTTTTTCAAGCCAACTTTTCGTAAATGCATTGGGAACACAGACAATTACGTTACTATTCTCATATTGAGAAATGCCTGTATTTTTGAACCAGGTGGTAAAGTTTGCTTTAGAAAGTGTGAGTTCAAATTCAGCAAGTACTGATTGCCAAATTTCGTAATTAGTCATATTTTTTTATTATGTGTGGAATTGTAACACAGTTTCAAAATACCAAGTATCCTTAGAGTGAAGGGTAAAGTGCACAGAGTGTGGATTACCTGTGGATGGTGTGGATAATGTGGGAGAAACTAGTATGCCTGAAATTAAAATTATTGACAACTAAGCTTTTTTTGTGTTTACTATCGTTCATCTCTAAAGTACTCCTGAATTAGGGGTATGTACGGGGAGAAAACCCAACTCACGCAAGAGGAACCGCATGTCGAATCTAGAACGATGGAGTAGTCTGAGGCTCGGCAAGCCCGGCCGCACGGCCCATGACTATGGGAGAGTTGCGGTGGTTGTGAACGAAGGGGGAGAAGCTGTCGTGACGAACCACAGGAGCCATCATCTGGAGTGCTGTGTGGTCCGGCACGGAGAGTCGCCGAAGGCGATCGCTGAGACGACGAGAATTCCTCCTCATGCCGAGGGGACGATTCCGCGTGTGCCTCCTGGTGCATACACCCTGTTCTTCCGGTACCCACTCGTCCGCTAGGGGGGGGCAAGAGGGAACTCTTTCGTAGCGCTGCGCCAACTTTTGACATCACGGTCTTCGGACTGGATGCACGGGTTTGGCGCAGTGCTCCTAAATTCACTAAAATTAGAGATTTTTTCTTGACAAAACACAAAAAATAGTGTATAGTATATTTATTAAATAACTTCTTAAGGAGCAATTTTGTATGCCAAAACGAAAATATCAGCCAAAAAAACGTAAACGAGCAAAGACTCATGGGTTTTTGAAAAAAATGACAACCAAAAATGGTCGCGATGTGTTGAAACGTCGTCGAGCTAAAGGACGAAAAAAGCTTACTGTAAGCAGTGAACGAAAAGGAAAGCGAACTAAAAAAACCAGATAAAAAAAGAAATTAACAACCCCGCCCTTTGTCATGAGCGGGGTTGTTGTTTATACTATGTTAGGTGTACGCCTCTAATCAGGCAGCATCATCACGGGGGTTGGTCCTTTTATTAGGATCAACCCCCAACAGCCATAACCCAGTCTTTTGGGTAAGGGAATAAATAATATATGCTTCCTCAGGAGCACCGTCTCAAAAAAATGAAAGATTTTGAAATCCTGTTTGCTGAAGGCAGATTTGTCGTAGGATCACTCATGAATGCAAAAATATGGAAAATAGACCCTAGTAAATTTCCAAAACGAGGATATAAAGAGAATGATTTAAAAATTGGGTTTGTTGCGAGTGTAAAACATGAAAAGAAAGCGGTAGGGCGTAATCGCGTAAAGCGACAGATGCGTGAAGTAGTACGTCTTTTGGTAAAAGAGGGACAAATTAGGTCAGGATATTTTATTGCATTTCTCTCAACGCCTAAGCTTTTTGACGCAGATTATATTCAGATAAAGACAGATATTGAGTCAATTCTCAAAAAAGGACGACTTCTTGTGTAATATAATACGGATTTTTCGCTCAAATATAATAAAATATGCGTTTATTGAGATTTATTGTTTCTATTCCAAAATATATTCTTCTGTTTTTAATCCGCGTCTACCAACGAACACTTTCGCCCGATCATGGACCTTTAAAAGCAAAATTTCCGTATGGATACTGCAAATTTCATCCCACCTGTAGTGAATATGGATATCAGGCAATCAAAAAATATGGAGTAATTCGAGGAGTTCCATTGACCATCTGGCGCATTATCCGGTGTAATCCATGGTCAAAGGGCGGTGAAGACATACCATAAAAGTATACAACAGAGGTCGTGGAGCATTGACAAAATGCTCTTTTTATGATGTATATTATTCCGTGTCAACCAAACGAGGCCTCATGGCCCAAGGAGTGTTCTCATGAATTCTATCGTTACCATCGTCTTCGCCGCCGTTGCCATCATGAACGTCGCCTGTCTCGAAGCTCGGGAGGGTGGCGTCAAGCGTGAGGATGCACATCTGGACGCAGTAGAAACGGTGCTACCTTCCGACTCCTCGGAAGAGATCACCTCTGGGTGCCCGGAGGGTATCGACTACATCGTCCGCACGATCGCGGAGGACGAAGTCAGGGTCGAGATCCCAGACGATCCAGACATGGCCATGGACACTGTGGTCATGAAGGTCGAGATCCGTGGGTGTACGAACCTGAACTTCCACGGCGTGGGCTTCAAGGTCCAATGGGAGGAAGAAGGTGAGTACTCAATCTTCGGACTGCCGGATATGCACCTGAGTCATCTCCCTGAGGGTGAGGAGAACAGGTACCGTGGCTGGTGGTACAGCGCAGGTGTTCAGGTCGACCACGCCTACGGCATGATCGACGGGGATACCGACGGTCTTGCGGAGGGAGATTCACTCGAATTCTTCCTCAACATCTGGTGGCGGGACTTTCCCTTTGAGAAAGATGTCGTCGAACAGAGCTTCGAGGTGAGTTTGGTCGAATCATTCGGTGGAGGAGTGCTTCTCGATGGCCACGCAGGTGGGGTGATCGTCGAATATTGGCCTGATGGAGGGGGCAATCCAAAAGGGGTGTACCTCACCAAGCCAGTGCGTGTGGTACTCACCCGAGCGCCGTGACAATGTTACGCGGAGTCAGACTCGACACTAGGTCGAGCTGGCTCCAAAGGATCTTCATGTGAAACGTGAACTGATGAGTTCTGAAAATTAGAACGAAATCCTAAAATAAAACCGCACCTCGAATGGGAGGGCGGTTTTTTAATTTCACAGTGTATGTATATTATCTCTTTACGTGTGTGTTTTAAACTTTGACTTTCCTATGCAATATGAAAATAACATACATCACCATCTTTCACTTCATAATCTTTTCCGACGAGCTGCATCTTGCCTTTTTCCTTCACTCCTGGCCAGCCACCAAGTTCTACAAAGTCAGCAACACTCGCGACATCAGCTTTGATATATCCTTTGATAAAATCGGTATGGATGACTCCTGCGGCGTCAGGCCCCAGTGTCCCACGCGTCACCGTCCATGCTCGAGTTTCCTGTTCTCCGGAAGTAAAATAGGTGATGAGATTAAGTAGTTTGTATCCAGCAACAATCAATCGATCAAGCCCGGTCTCTTTCATTCCCAAATCTTCCATAAACATTTTTGCATCATCAGAAGAAAGTTCTGCAATTTCTGCTTCGATTTTTGCGCTAATTTCGATATACGGGGTTGTGCCGAAAATTGGGGAGAAATCAGCCTTTCCAATCATATCTTCTTTCACATTTACCACATACATCATTGGTTTCATGGTAAGTAAATGTAAATCACGGACGATTATTTTTTCTTCATCGTTAAATTCTAGTTCACGAGTCGCCTTTCCTCCTTCGAGTTGTGCATTTAGTTTTTCGAGCACTGCAATTTCCACTTCTTTTCCTTTTGCGGCTGCGCCTTTTGCATCACGTTTTGTTTTATCCAATCGTTTTGACACAGTCGCGAGATCAGCAAGAGCAAGTTCGAGATTGATGACATCGCTATCATCTTTGGGATCCACTTTTCCTGCGACGTGTATAATATTTCCATCTTCAAATGCACGGACCACTTGCACGATTGCGTCAGCCTCGCGAATATGGGTAAGAAATTTATTTCCCAACCCTTCTCCTTCTGATGCACCTTTTACAATTCCAGCAATATCAACGAATTGAATCGCGGTTGGGATGATTTTTCCAGATTTTGAAGTGGTAGCAAGAGGGGCAAGGCGTGCATCAGGAACTTCAACGACTCCCACATTCGGCTCAATCGTGCAAAAAGGATAGTTTGCAGCTTCAGCAAGCTTACTTTTGGTAAGCGCATTGAAGAGTGTTGATTTTCCTACATTGGGGAGTCCGACAATTCCAATCGATAGCATAATAACAAGTTAGTTTTGTATTGCGGAGTGTAACAGAAGAGATAGAAAAAATCAAACCTTATATAATAAAAAAAAGATTATTGAAATCTTTGAAGTAGGTGTCCCAGGCTCATTCGGTGTGCGAACGAACCTGGGACACGGGGAGGAGTCGATAGGTGGCACTAGTGCCACCTCCATGACGTGGACGGCACGTGGGGTCTGCGACGTTGGTATCGGTCACACCTTCTTCTCCGAGGAGAACGCATGTGTGGACGATGAACGTCTTTGACGGGATCTTCTTGGGCGAAGAACCAGCTCACCATATCGTCGACTTTATCTTTCGGCGGAGGGGAGACGGCGTCTTCGACGCTCTTGAGAGTTCGATCTGCATCGACGCGCTCGATGATGTATCGAGCTACATCGACGGCGATAGCGATAAGGACTGCCGAAACAAGAAATTCGTACATTCTTCCCACCTTGAAGGGGTGTGTGTAGAAAAGAAACTGAAAAGATTATATCACATGTTACAAACAAAAGCAAGGTGTGAATGACCTAAAAAAAGATTTTTTTTTGGCAGGACCAATTATAAAATATACCTATAATAATATTGTACGACATACTATATATTATTAAATAAGCAAAAATAAGTAAAATTTTTGTACATACGCCCTGTACATGAGCCTTGTAGATCATGATTGCGTATAATGAGCTGCGTGCCACTCCCCCCTACTAGAGTATGATAGGTATAAATAAAAACACCATCTTGAGATAGTATTTTGATGTGTAGACGCAAATCACCTGTGTAGTTGTACACTATGCCTGTGCTCCCTATCACGTAAATTTGATACGTTAGTACTTCTATCGTGAGATAGATCTGCGTCTACGTGTAGTTGTGGTTATTGTTCTCAGCCTGCCATCGCCTGTGCCCTCGACAGGAATCGAACCTGTATCTAGACGTTAGGAGTGTCTTGTTCTATCCATTGAACTACGAGAGCATGGGCCATGGCGGGAGGTCGGCAATTGGATTGTATCCCGCTGTTTGTTTCACATGAAACAGAGTGGGTAACGAAGCTATTTTTCTATTAATGTATACAATAGTGTGTACATTAAGCCTGTGGTTGCTTGGTGAGTAATACTATCGATACACAATTCACCATCCTTACTGCTGATAGTATGTACAGTATCTTCGGAGATGATAATTTCAATCGCTTTGTATACATCTGCGTGTACTTTCGAGGAAGAAATCCATGTAATGACAGGTGTCCTGGGAAGATCCTCGAGAATAAGTCTATTTTTCGGAGTATCAAATATACAACAAATGTGTGAGGAGCTATCAGACTGAGATTTAGCTTGGAAAAAGTCTATAAGAGTTTCACGGTCGAGAATGGTAGGATTGAGAAGAGAGATAAATGCAGTTTTATTTGTATACAGTGTTCTATACAAATCCAATACCGCTTCTTTTCCTACACGATGTGAAAGAAATGGGTGCCCGAGCATTGTATATGACGACTCAAGTTTTGGCAAGAGAATTTCCGCGTCATTTATACGATTGTTCCACAAGTTTTTTTGTCGTTCCGCATACTCAATTAATTTTCGTGGATGTTTCACGTGGAACTCTGCGGGCTGTGAATTCTTTTTTTGTTCAATCAAATCTAACTCTACTAATCGATCAAGTGAGTGGTAGCCAAGGGTGCGGGTAATACCAGCTCGGTGGGTGATTGATGTCACAGTTCCTGATCCAAGTTCAAGAAGAGCAAGATATGTCTTTGCTTCAGTTTCTGCCAATCCAATTTTTACCAGCTCTTCAATCTGCATAATTGTAAATATAAATTTACAATAGATAATAATTAAGCATATATATAGTATATATTAGTAAATATAAATTTACAAGATAGTTTTAGAGCTTGGTAAATATGTGTCAAATAACCTTGACAAAGGAGGTGTTTTGTAATATAATTTTTTGTCCTTACAACCAAGGACATGGAGAAAATCATGATCGGATGGATCTTTGCTCTGATCTTCCTCGCTACCGCTATCTTCCTTGGCAAGGAGATGGTGAAGAAGTTCGGGTTCATGAAGGGGTTTGTTGATACCTGTCCTGACCACCAACGACTGGTGTGGAACTATCCCGGTTCAGCAGGAGTCAACATGAAACCGGGAATGCATACCGTTGTACTAAGAAATGCTTCAGGAAAGGATTTCTCAGTACTATTGACCTTCAGACTCGAGCTACCGTTCGGATTTCATGGAATCGATCAGTTCGGGTACCTGAAGAGTCGAGGAGGGGTGATCGCATTCTCGACCTATCTCGGAAAAGGGGTGTGCAACTTCATCTTCATGATCAATAGTCTTGAACTAGGCTGTCCGCCACCGCAGGTGGGGAAATTCCTGGATCATGAGGGAGTGTACATTCCTCAAAAACAATACCCGCCGCACTGGTGGCAGCGACTCGGATTCTGGGGGTGAACATCTGGGCGCATCTCGCACTCCTTCCAATGGCACGGAAGTAAAGCCCATACAAACTGCGGAGTTCTGCCAAAGAGCTCCGCCCAAACCAAAAGTACATCACAATCGTGGTGTCTTTTTGTTTTACAGTCCTTTGACTAAAAGATTCCCACTTTCGCGGGAATGACGTATGTATGGGAATGACAGAGAGAAAAGTTTGTGTTATTATGGATAATACTATGGATGGATTTTTATCAATTCTTATTCTTATCGTTGGTGCTGCAGGAGCCGCACTCATTGTATTTTTCTTTGGTAAAGTTGGAAAAAAGAATCCTCCGGATGATGAAAATACTAATTAGTTGTATATGAATAATGTGTTATTAGGAATATTTGTCGTACTGTTGTTCGGGATGCTTGCGGTGATTATATTAATGTATAAAAAATTAAGTAAGGCGGAGAAGAAAAATCCTGATGAAGACAAAGGAGTGTTTCTTATGTTGCAACAACAGTTGCAGGATATGCAAAAAACAATGGATAGTAAAATTTCAGAAACATATAAAATCGTAGGAGATGGTCAACAGAATTTACACCACACACTCCAAACACAATTTGCACAGAGTTCAAAAATCATTACTGATATTACCGAAAAATTAACCAGTCTAGATAAGACCAATCAGCAAGTAATTGGCTTTTCAGAACAGTTGAGTAATCTTGAAAAAGTGTTGAAGCATCAGAAACAGAGAGGGAATTTGGGTGAAGTGGGACTTCAATTATTGCTTGAAAATATTTTATCACCCAATGATTTTAAAACCCAGTACCATTTTAATAATGGAGATATTGTTGATGTTGCGATATTTACCAAAGAAGGAATAATTCCTGTTGATTCTAAATTTTCTCTGGATAATTACGAACGATTGATTCATGAATCAGAGGGTCCAAACAGAGAGCAACTTGAGAAAGAATTTAAAAATGATTTGAAAAAACGAATTGATGAAACAGCAAAATATATTAAGCCAGATGAGGGAACGCTGGAATTTGCATTCATGTATATTCCATCTGAAGCAATCTATTATGATCTCCTGGTGAATGAAGTGGGGGCTGTAAAAGTAAATACCAGAAATCTGATTGATTATGCATTCAATGAAAAGAAAGTGGTAATAGTCTCACCAACAACGTTCTCAGCCTATCTCCAGACCGTACTCTTCGGTCTCCGAGCTTTGAAGATTGAAGAAGGTGCTAAGATGATTCGGAAAAATGTAGAGATGCTAGGAAAACACCTTAATGCATATGATGAATATATGAAAAAGCTCGGATTGAGTATGTCGACCACGGTCAATCATTTCAACACTGCGTATAAGGAACTGGGTAAAATTGATAAAGATGTGGTCAGAATCACCGGGGCAAGTGAGAAGGTAATCGTACCTGATCTCCTAGATAAGCCACAGCTTGACAATTAGGCTACACTTAGCTATACTCTCCCTACTCTCACACATTTTAACGAACGACTAACAACGAGCAATTAACAATACATGCTCGATGTCCCAGATTTTGTTAGTTGTTTATTGCTAATTGTTAATTGAAACTATGCCAATTTTAAGAAATGCGAAGAAAGCTCTTCGCCAATCAAAAAGACGCGAAGCTGAAAACCTGGTATTCAAACGCGCATATAAAGAGGCTCTCAAAAAGGCCCGAACCGCAGTAGAAAAAGGTGAAAAAGATGTAGTAGAAAAAATCAAGATTGCTCAGAAGAAATTAGACAAGGCGGTGAAGAAAGGGGTATTGAAGCAGAACACTGCATCACGATATCTCTCACGTATGTCTACAAAAGCTGCGAAACTTGTAAAGAAAGCTTAAAGCAAATATACTAACTCTGCACTAGAAATGGTGTAGAGTTTTTAATTTATACTATATGGGAAGAGAAAACGGGGGGCCAAAACCTCCAGAAAATGCTGGAGAAAGAAAACCGAGGAGACCACAAGAGAGAAAACAAGTGGATACAAAAATTTTTATAAGACCAGACAAATTTGTGCGCTCAGAAGTGGTGGATAGCGGAGAAGCAACCCAAGGAATATTAGAAGAAATATTTGCAGAAAAAGGAGTCAGATTACCACCCGAAAAAGTGGAGGAAATAGAAGCAAAGTTTCAGAAAGATGTGCAAGAAGGTAGGGAGCATATTGAGCGACAAGAAAAAGACGAAGATGAAAAAGAAGCTGAAAAAAAAGCGTTCCTCTCGGGAATGTTAGGAAGGTTTAGGGAGAGGGTCTACAATGAAATCAAAAGGTCTGAAATGCGCAATAAAGTGGAATTGGGGGAACGTTTTGTCAAAGCGGTGGAGGATCTACAATCAGGACAAAAGATTGTCTTTGTGTTTGTAGATTTAGATAGCTTAAAAAAAATAAATGATGCATTGGGGCATGAGGCTGGGGACGAACTAATCAAATCGTTTAGTGCCGGATTGAAAACTTCTGTAGCTAATTCTTTAGAACAAGCACTTCGTAAATCAGGAGATGTGGTTGCTCGTCTTGGCGGGGATGAATTTGGCTTCATGATGGTGATGCCTGAGCAAATACCAGATTCGCTAGTTGTAAAGCGTGTTATTTCAGAAACCCAAGGACTTACGCAGCGTCCGGGTATACCCGAGACCCAATCAGAAATACAAGAATTGAGCGTGGGGTATGCTATTGTTACTCATGAAGAGGCACAGGAAAAATTAAAAGCTGGGAATGCGGGTGATTTGTTTGAAAAAAAATATAAAGAAGCAGATCAGCGGGCGTATATATCAAAAAAGCTGCAGTATAAGTATCTAAAAAAAGGCGGAAAGTCAGAAACAGGAGATAAAAAGTTAACCTCAGTTGAACGTATTGTTGGTCCTCAAACAGTGATTGAAGAATCTTTGGAAGAATTGGAGCGTTTTGAGGCAATTCACAAACAGATGCGCCCACTTGCCGAACAATTTCCAAAAGCTAAAGAGAATGCGCTTAGCGAATACGCTTCTCTCATAATAGATATTCCCCAAACAGAGGATCCAGAACTCTTAGTTTCAAGACTTGCGCGTTTTGCAGAAATTGCAAAAGAAGTTGGAAAAGGAAGGAAATAATTATTTCACGCAAATTTTTCCAACCAACAAATCAATCAAAGTCGGCATAGAACCCTTGCCGGTTTTTGTTTTGATGTCGATAGAGAGAAGTTCATTGTACAAAGTTTTTAGTTGTTCTAGTGTGTATGTAGCGAGAAGTGGAATGGTTTTTTTTACCACAAATGGATGAATTCCTATGGTTTTTGCAAGTATGTCTGGCGAAGGGCGCAGCGCAGGATTTTGTGTCCGGACCAGTGCGTCTTTGATTTGAAGCATGATGCGGAATTGCCGTATAAGCATAGAAAAAATATATTGAGCATCTTCTCCGCGATCATATTGTTCCCGTATCATTGCGTATATTTTTTGTGGTTTTTTTGCCACGATCGCATCAATGAGGTTGAAGATATTATCATCTGCACTTTCATTGAGAAAGAGCTGTACTGTCTCAATCGTGCATGTTGTGGCGTTGCAATATGCAGCGAGTTGGTCAACGAGAGAATGAATGAACCAACTGTTGCCTCGTGAGTGTGTTGTGATAAAATCAAGAGCCCTTTTTTCGAGTACAAGTTTTTTTTCTTTTGCATACTCAGCAATCCATCGGGCTAGCTGTGCTCCTTCGAGTGTTTCAAAGTGCTGGGCATACGCAGTGGATGCCAATTTTTTGAGCAACTCCTTCTGAATTTTTGTTTTGAATGTGTCATTTTTTTCGTACACAACACAAATGGTGGTAGAGGGAATTGAGTGCTCGTCTTCAAGAATAGTTTCAAGTTTTTCATGCAATACTGCATGTTTTGATTCAAGTGCATATTGGATTACCACCATTCGTTTTTCAGCTAAGAATGGGGAACCATGAAGTTCAGTGAGTATTGTGGTTGGTTTTTCGGTAAGTGCATCAAGGCGGACTACATTATAGCCTGAAGGATCGCGTTCGGCTGTAAACTTGCGGATCATTTTGTGGAGTGATTCACGGCTTCGGAATGTATCAGTACCGTAGAGAAAAATCAACATATATATTGGTTATACGCGAATTATGAAAATCGAACATTACGGATATCTTTAATTCGCAATTGGTGCGTCCATTGTACCTGTTTTTTTTTGATTA
Organism: Candidatus Magasanikiibacteriota bacterium; assembly: GCA_052033375.1. Taxonomy (GTDB): domain Bacteria; phylum Patescibacteriota; class Patescibacteriia; order Magasanikbacterales; family UBA922; genus UBA922. The sequence goes on along the minus strand of JBPOJQ010000014.1, from coordinate 47,505 downwards.
CTCAATCTCTTGAATAGAAGGGAAAAATAGTGTACACTGATTGGTGTTCACCTTTATTTTTTAATGTATCACATATGTGCATGGATAATCAGTCAAAAAAGAAACATTGGGGCTTGCTCGCACTTCGTCTTGCAGTGGGTATTGTGTTTATCTACCACGGGTGGATGAAATTAAATGGAATGGAAGGCACTGTGGGAATGATGCAAGGAATTGGTTTGCCACTACCTACCTTTTGGGCATGGGTGGTCGCAGTAGTAGAATTTGGTGGAGGTATAGCGCTCATATTAGGACTGTTCAATCGTGTGGTAACTGCGTTACTCGGAATAACAATGATTGTAGCACTTGTCACTGTGCACACTAAAATGCCATATGGTGGTGCCACTGAATTACCAATCGTATTATTAGGTGCACTGGTGGCGCTCTATACAACTGGGGCGGGTGCATGGGCATTAATGGGGCGTGGGTCAGCTGATTCTGCGTGCTGTCGTCAGGACGCATGTGGCAGTGATGGCTGTGTAGAAGAACATACCGATCGTGGGTGTTGTGGGGATAAATGTGAGTGTGAGTCTGGACATACGGATAAAAAAACTAAGGTATAAAATGTATAATACAAAATTCGCCCAAAGATGGGCGAATTTTGTATCTAAATGACGATGCTCTAGGCAATGATTCGGACGGACTGCTATACTATCTGCACTTTTAAATATCACACGTCTTTTATTAGTATGATGAAAAAAATCAAAACAGACATCGTAATTCTGGGAGCAGGAATTGGTGGATATGAAGCATTCCGAACATTGAGTCGTGAAATAAGACGTGCAGGAGTGCCGGCGCATATTACGATTGTTGATGAAAATAATTATTTTACCTTTATTCCATTGCTACATGAAGTCGCGACTGGGTCGGTAGAATCGACACACGCCTCAATCCCACTTCGTGAGCTGATACACGGTACACCACATACTTTTGTAAAAGCACAGGTAGAAAAAATAGACTATGAAAAAAAAGAAGTACGCACTTCATCAGCGGTGATTTCATATGCTTATTGCGTGATAGCACTGGGCAGCACGGTAAATTTGTATGGCGTGCCGGGCGCTGGTGAATACACACACCATGTAAGAAATTTACAGGAAGCATTATTTTTGAAATATAGTCTGATTGAAAAACTTGAAAATAGTGAATCAGAGGAATTTATTATTACCATTGTCGGAGGAGGATATGTGGGTGTGGAGATTGCGGGGCAGTATGGTACATTGAAAAATGGGGATTTGAAAAAATTATACCCAGATAAAAAAATAACCGTGCGAGTAATTGACCCGAGTGCTTCGATTCTGTCGTCTATGAAATCAGAAGTGCAGAAGCGAGTAAAAAAACGTCTGGAAAAACAAGGGGTTGAATTCGTATTCAATAATTCTGTTGCTCGGGTAACTCCTAATTCAGTAATCCTCAATACAGGAACAGAATTAAAGAGTGATATTACGGTGTGGGCAGCGGGGTTTGCGAATACGGGTGCGTGTTATATTGATGAAAAAAAATGTGAAAAAGGACGAATGGTAGTGGATCAATATTTGAGAATTCAGGGTGATGAATCTTGTTATGCGATTGGGGATATTGCTTATACGAACGATGGTGTCACGGGTCGTCCATGCCCACAACTCGCTGAAGTTGCACACAAGGCAGGGCAGTTTGTAGGAAAAGATATTGCACGTAGACTTGCCGGGAAAAAAACTATGCGACCTTTTGCCTTTACATCAAAAGGTCAACTAATGCCGGTGGGTGATTGGTATGGAGTGGCAATATTTGGAACACTTACTGTGTATGGGTGGGTTGCCTGGTGGATTAGGCGCACAGTATATGTGATGTATATGCCAGGAATTCTCAGAAAACTTCGGATTGTGTTTGACTGGACTATGCATAGTTTTGGATTCGGACATTTTATTTATATTGAGAAGAAATGAGGGGGTTGTATTGCACATACGTGTCATCTACTACAGGAAAAAACTATACGTATTCGTATAGTTTTTCTTTTTTTGGTATAGTCAAATTACAGTCCACTGGTAAAGGAGGAGTGGACATAGACTTGCGTCTGCCACAGGATAAGGAACAAAAGTTCGGTGGACTATTGTTCCAACGAGCATGTGCTTTCCTGACGCATACGTGAGAAACGAGGATATGTGTTCGAGATGATTGTGACATTCGGAGTCGTGCCGGAAGTGCCGGCAGGACACAAGCAATACACACGTCACAACGATACGCTCGTGGTGCATTCGTACGAGAGAAAACCTGGTGAGTGGGACGATCCCCAGCTCATCTACAGGAACTTCAATCGTCACGAGCTTGCCCGAGCTGATGCGGTGTATGTCTACGTCGGAGACGTGGAGCAGGCATGCGCGACGCGAGAGCAATCATGGCTTCTGGTTCGCCGGATCCTCAAAGACCTCAATGGTCGTGGGAAAAAGGTTACGGTCGTGACCAGCTTCGAGGGGCTCGATCCCGAATTTCGGGAAAAGGAGAAGCGCGAAGCAAAGACACTCGGGGTTCGGGTGGTCGAACTACGGGGAATGTCGGCGGAGAAGTACTTCGTCAATATTTTCCGGAAGTATCGATCGGAGGCCTGAATCAATTGCCAGGGACACTGACGGCGTCAAACGCTTTCATGTACCCTGGCTGTTTCATTTAAATCGAAAACCTGTAAAGTCGTAAAGTTTATAAAGTCAAAATACAGAATTCTCTTGTAACTTTCGACTCTATTTCATCTCTCCCCATCGATCCCCAATTTCAACACCCACGTCAATCGGTACACGTAATTTTGCAACATTTTGCATTTCTGCTTGTACAATCTCTGCAACCGTTTTAGCGTATGTTTCCTCAACCTCAAGGACGAGTTCATCATGTATTTGAAGCGTCATTCGAGCATGTGTATCAAGTAATTTTTCTTTTTTAAGTGCGTGGTATACCGCGATCATTGCCATTTTCATAAGATCAGCTGCGGTTCCTTGTATTGGCATATTGATTGCCATACGTTCTCCGGCTGCCTGGATTTGTCTATTTGGTGATTGTAATTCTGGCACATACCGTTTGCGACCAAATAATGTTTCTACATATCCAGTTTTTTTTGCTTCTTCAAGTGTATTATCTAGGTATGCTTTTACACCAGAAAACGTTTCAAAATATTTTTTAATAAAGTCCTTTGCTTCAAATTGAGTTATGCCGGTTCGAGAAGCAAGTCCAAAGGCACCCATCCCATAAAGAACACCAAAATTTACTTCTTTTGCTGATCTCCGAATGTCCTTGGTGACTTTATCGAGTGGAATATTGTGAATTGCTGCAGCTGTCGCCGTATGAATATCCTCGCCCTTTTTAAATATTTCAATCATTTTCAGATCATTCGCAAGAGAAGCCACGATACGGAGTTCAATCTGGGAATAATCAGCTGAAATTAGTTTGTTTCCCTTGTCTGCAATAAATGCTTTGCGTACATCTTTCCCCAATTCAGTTCTAATTGGAATATTTTGTAAATTCGGGTCAATACTTGAAAGACGGCCTGTCGCAGCGATTGCTTGATTGAAGGTTGTGTGAATGCGTCCAGTTTTTGGATTGATAAGTGTTGGTAATACATCAATATAGGTATTTCGCAGTTTTTCAACTTCACGATATTCTTCAATAAAAGGTATAACTGGGTGTATTTCTCGTAATTTTTCGAGTTCACTTGCGGCAGTAGAATAACCGGTCTTACCTTTTTTGATCATGTCGGTTGGTAACTGCAATGTCTCAAATAAAATATCACGAAGTTGTGTTGAAGATGCCACATTGAATTCTTTTCCAGCTTCTTTCCAGATTTTCTGTTCAAGCTCTTTGATTGTCTTTGCGATTTTTTCTGATAACTGTCCCAAGAGAGGAAGATCAATTGCAACCCCAGCAAGCTCCATGTGTGCCAAGACAGGAATAAGGGCCATCTCTACATCCTCAAATAATCCTTTGTCTGCTTCACTGGAGAGTGCTGTATCATATTTTTCTTGTACCTGGAGCATTGCTGAAAGTTCAGTTGCGACAAGCTTCGGGTCAATTCCAAATAGTGAGGATTGATCCGTATTAGGAAGTTCAATTCCTAATTCACGAATCGCAATTGATTCCATGTCGTGTGCTCGTGTACTTGAGTTGAGAAGATATGATGCAATCATGACATCAAAAAGTTTTGCTTTGAACTCTATTCCTTCGTGCATGTACAGTTTTACGAATTGTTTCACATCATGCCCGACAATGGTAATATCTTTGGTATTAAACTGAATTTTTGGAAATAGAGAAAAAGGAATTTGCCATGCATCCCCGCCAACCACGCATACGATACCTGTACATGGAGACGTGAGTACGTTTCCAGATTCATTTTGGAACAATGGTCTGCATGCACAGATTTTGTATTTTTTTAAAAGTGCGTTAAGTTCAGAAATATTTTTGGTGTCGACTAGGGTAACATCACCAACCTTCAGTTTTTTTTCTTTTTTCTTGAATTTTTTTTCTTCCACAACAGATTCTCCGCCCGACAGGCGCTTTACCAGAGAATAAAAACCAAATTTTTTGAACAACTCAATCACATCCTCTCGTTTGTATGAGGTTGTGTGCATTTCAGTAAGTGAATATTCGATGTCTGGAACATTGGTATCAATCGTTGCAAGTTTTTTGCTCATCAATGCCGACTCGTATCCTTCGGTTAATTTTTTTTGCACACTTGCAGATATTTTTGTATCTTCTTTTTTGAGCGCAGTATAAATTTTTTCGAGTGATCCGAAATGTGTGATGAGTTCTGTTGCGGTTTTTTCTCCGATACCTTTTACTCCGGGAATATTATCAGAAGTATCTCCGCGAAGAGATTTGTAATCAATCATTTGAATTGGCGAGAATCCGAATTTTTCCTGTACATGTGCTTCGTTAAACAACTCAAACTCGGACATTCCTTTTTTGAGAAGATATACTTCGATTTTATTATCATCGACAAGTTGCAATAAGTCTTTATCACCTGTCACCACAATACAGGTGATATCTTTATGGTCTGCTGTAATTTTTTTTGCGACCGTGCCAATAAGATCATCAGCCTCAAATCCTGCCTTCGTATAAATTGGAACATTAAAACCTTTAACCAGTTCATGAACTAGCGGAATTTGATCATAGAGTGATTGCTCAGCTTTGACACGTGTTGCTTTGTATTCAGTATAGATTTCATCACGAAATGTTCCACCAGCGACGTCAAACGTAGTTACCAGATAGTCAGGCTTCAGATCTGCCATGACTTTGAGGAGCATAGACGCAAATCCATAAACAGCATTCACGAGGGTCCCATCTGGGGCTGTGAGCGGGGGGAGGGCATGGTATGCGCGGTGGATGATGGCATTTCCATCTATTATGACGACTGTTTTATTGGTTTTTGGCATAAGAATATTAGGTAGAGATAGTATAGCAGGTTTTGTGGTTCCTGAAACCTGAAAATTAGATATCGCACCGAATGGTGGCGACAATATGCCCAAATGGAACTGAAATATGAGAGATATATCCTTGACAAGCCAGATATGCAGGTGTATTTTTTGTTACTGGTGTTCTGATTCGTACTGCAAGGGGGTGTGTATGGGTGTCTGTGACAGGTTTTTCTACAGTTCGTTCGATGTCTGGGGATTCTATGTTCCCACAGACTTCGTCCCGAGGGCGAGGATCACTGTCTACGGGAATCCACGCAATCGGGTGGGGGGGCATGTCATCTATATCGAGGATGTCACGCCTGTGAACGAGAGGATCATCAGTATCACGGGCTACACGTGGCCTCTGTACAGTGTGACACCAGAGATTCCAGGTGCAGATTCGAGGCATCGGATGAACGGCGTCCTCTACACCGACCTGAGTCTCGTCTGCATACGTCCTGGATGGGGGCCTCCGCGGCTGCCGCCAGGGTGGCTCGCATCCATCCGTAGGATCATCACACATTAGACATAGGAGGAAAAAGCCTCTGCGCTGGTATATACTGGTGCAGAGGTTCATGTTTTTATAGAAAAATATAGTACGTGTGGCTAATTTTAGGTAAAAATAGCATAAAAGCCTTGACAAAATGGCTTAAATATGGTATATTTTCTAGTTCAAAATCGTCCTTTATAATATCTTTCTTGGCTTTCTTTTTGGCTTATTTTAGATAAAATATACAAAAAGAAGGCTGTCAAAACACAGTACATAGAGTGTCAAAAAACTTGGCACAGGGTCAGGTATAAGACATTCCGTGTAAAGGGGTGAATCGTGGGAAAGAATCGGCGTCAGAGCAATTTCGCACAGTGGAGTCGAGATGCACAGGTGGAGCTCGATGAAGAGGCGGATGAACTCGAGCGGCAACGTCTATGGTATGAGGGGTTGGATGACGAAGATATAGTCGAGCCGGAGAGCTCAACCGACAAGGGTAACTACTACGAGCCTGGTGAGGAGTACAGCGGAGCTCATCACGATGATTCCTTCGCCGACATGGCTCGTGGTGAGCCGTTCACCGAGGACGAGATTGTCCAGATCGACGAGAAACTCGAGGATCATCTCGCGGTGAATCGTGAGTGCAACTCAAAATCCTGAACTCCTGTTCAGGCAAGTCCAGGCGGGCTTCATGGAGCGCAACGCTTCTGGCCCGACGGACTCGACGAACCCCCGTGTCATACGATACGGGGGTGAATGTTTTTATAGGGTAAAAACCTAGGCTTAATTGAGAAAATTTTGCTAGGTTAAGCGAAATTATTGCATAAATATCTTGACAGAATCTTCTTTTCATGCTATACTGTATTGTTACATAGTAAGCCCTTTCCAATCAAAGAGCAATAACGTGACTACATACTGGTATGCTAAATGCTTGGCATACTAATAGGTAGTCACGGAAATCGAAAGTCAGGGAATCATGGAGGAAGGATGAACCCGGAAGAGAGAAGAGAAAAGAGCAAAGACACAGCTTACAAATTCGTCATGCTCTGGTGTGCACTGATGTACATCATCATGCTGTGCGTCGGTCTCGACATGACCTGTGGGTACGAGAATCCTCGTACTCACGACAAGGTGATGGGGATCTTTTTGATCACCATGTCCTTCATCGCCGTTCTCGGCATGGTCATGATTAGTGTGCACGATACCCAAAACAAGAAGACAAAGGAGGTAGAGAAGGAAAAACTCATAAAGGAATTTGAGTAAGTACGCACAAGTCCTGAACTCCTGTTCAGGCAAGTCTAGACTGGCTTCATGGAGCGCAACGCTTCTGGCCCGACGGACTCGACGAACCCCCGTGTCATACGATACGGGGGTGAATGTTTTTATAGGGTAAAAGCACCTTTGACAATTTCATTAACTTTCGCTATAATCAGCAAACTGTTAAGCATAATTTATGTTATATGGAACACACGTATAAAAAACTCAAAAATTCAGAAATCGAGATAACAATTACTGTCACATCTGCTGAATATGAAAAACATTTGCGAAAAGCAGCTGAAAGGATTTCAAATAGAACCACCATCAAAGGTTTCCGCAAAGGACATGCTCCATTCGACATGGTAAAGCGAGAAATCGGTGAAATGCATGTAATGAATGAAGCGCTCGAAGATATTCTTCAGGAAACATTTTATAATGCGGTAACAGAAGAAAAGTTGGATACTATTGGGATGCCGAAGATTGCTATTGAGAAAATTGCCCCGGGTAATGATTTGGTGTATAAAGCTGTGGTTGCGATTCTTCCGGTAGTAACACTTCCAAAACTTGAAAAAATAAAAGTAGAACATAAAGCAAAACCAGTAACTGAGACTGATATTGACGCAGTTATCGAAAACCTTACCAAAATGCAGGCAACAGAAGTGATAAAAGAAGGTAAGGCTACCAAGGAAGATAAAGTAGTGATCGACATGAACCTCTTTCTTGACGGAGTGCCAATCGAGGGTGGACAGGCAAAAGACTATCAGGTGTATCTCTCAGAAAATCAGCACATTCCCGGATTCAATGATGCGCTTATAGGTGTCTCAAAAGATGAAGAAAAAGAATTTGATATTCCGTTTCCAAAAGATTATTACAACAAAATGCTTGCGGGAAACACTGGCCATTTCAAAATCAAAGTAAAAGAAGTGTATACCCGTGTGTTCCCAGAAGTGAATGATGAGTTTGCAAAAAAAGTAGGACAAGAAAGTGTGATCAAACTCCGCGAATTATTGCAGAATAATATGGAGCATGAAGCGCTTCACAAGGCTGATGAAGTGGCTGAGATTGAAATGTTTGATGCCCTGATCGACAAATCAAAATTCGAAGAAATTCCTGAAGTGTTGATCGATGCTGAACGAAAAAAAATGTTCTATGAATTGAAACGTGATCTAGAAAAAAATGGAATTACGATTGACCAATACCTCTCTGATTTGAAAAAAAGTGAGGAAGATATTCAGAAGGATTTTACAGAGACCGCGACAAAACGTGCAAAAGCAGCACTTGTGTCAAGACAAATTGCGCGGGAAGAAAAAATCATAGTTAGTGATGAGGAGCTAAAAAATGAAATCGAAAAAATGAAAAAAGAATACAAAGACCATCCAGAATATTTGGAAAATCTTAATAAAGCAGAGGTGCAAGATTCTGTACGCATCTATCTAGTAAATCGAAAAGTAATCAATTTCCTCAGAGAAAAAGTATTGACTGGAAGACCAGAACACAAACATGATTAGTTATCTGGTTGAGAAAATTTACATAAAAAAGAATTTAATTAAATCCGTGTTAATCCGTTCAATCCGTGTCATCCGTGTTCCATTTAGCGAAAGTTATAGAATAGAACACGGATTTAACGGATCTGACAGATAGGCACGGATTTAGAATTTATATGCGCCTCACTATTACTGTAAAACCGCGTTCATCAAAAAACGAAGTCATGAAAATTTCAGATACTGAGTATCAAATTCGTCTCACTGCATCACCAGTCGATGGGGAGGCAAATGAGCAACTTATTAAAATTTTAAGTGAGTATTTTAGTGTTGCAAAATCAAATATTTCACTCCTCAAAGGAAAAACAGGAAAGAAGAAAATTGTTGAAGTAACTCTATAAACAAAACACCGTCAACACCTCCTTTGCTGCTCCGAAGTATTTCGGCCCAACAAAGGCATGTTGGCGGTGAATGGTAGTGTTCGCTCGTAGGTTGTGTGTCGACCGCGACATGCCAGATGGGTGGACTTCACTTCCTCAAAACCCCGCGGAGAGGATACCAATCACGACAGTGGTTCTCGTGATCACCATAGATGGCGACTTCTTCGTATCTCGTATAATCTTCCAGATGCGGGCAGTCGGTGAACCAGTAGACCTCGGCGAGGTCCACGTTCATGATCATGATGGTGTTCTCACTTCGATACACGGTGTACCCGATTGCGGGGCGTCGGTCGAGTTCACTCGCGACGGCGAGGGTGTGACGGACACTCGCGATCAGTAATCCGCCGAACACGAGCACTATCAGGATCACGCCGATGAGAGTTGTATTTCGGAGGCGTGCGAGTCTCTTCTGAGCATTCTGAATGTGTACGACCATGGTGGACCTCATGGGTTGTGGGTAGGAACACTGATACTTATTAATCCCAGAAACAGAAGCGGGTGTCAAGTTTTTTTGAATTTCCAGATTTCTCGACCGACAAATTGATTATCCCTTGAATAAAGGAGGGATGTATTTTTTTCTGAAAAAGGAATAATGGTGAATCCGCGTTTTTCGATTTCACTCTGCGCGTTAGTTCTCACCCATTCTGTGCCAGCCTTGAATATAGGAATGATAAAAATGATAACTCCAGTCGGGGAAAGTATTTTTTTAAATGATTCAAAACTTTTGATATATAACTCTTTTAATTCAGCTGCCTGAGAAGCAAGAGCAACAATACTCTCGTGTCCGCGCAGCGGCTTTCCCATGTATGGTTCGGAAATAATTGCATCAACACGTTCTTTTTTAAGTACATTTTCTAGTTTGGTTGCAGAGGCAAGATGGATTGCAGTGCGCACGTTGTCATGTGGTTTTTCTTTCAAAAACCAACCCACGTTTGCTGTTGAATCTTCCACCGCCTTCTCTGAATTGTCTGATCCAGATACATGGGTATATCCGAGAGACAACGCTTCAGTCAAAATAGTGCCCGATCCGCAAAATGGATCAAGAATGTGAGACGTAGTCGGCACTTCGGCAAGGTTTATCATTATTCGTGCAAGTTTGGGTGGGAGCATGCCACTTCTGCTATCAGTCCGCGGACGGTCATAATCACGTTTGGTAAATGACTCAATATCCTGGATTGCTTCAGTCACATACCATTCGTTCCCAACGCTCAGTATTTCTCCCCTTTTTTCAATTAGATGATTATGAATTACTGTAGCTGTATTTTTTGATTCAATATATCGGACTGAACGCCCGTTGGATTTCAAATATTTTTTTACTTCAAGTGCGAGGGATTTGGAATTGGGGCCGGATAGTGAAAATTGAATTTTTCCTTCGGTGGTATGTTCAAGATGCTGTGTGATGGTCGTGAGATCGGTACCTGTTGTTTCGATGTGCTGGGCAATTCGAATCGTACCGCCCAATGTGTGAATGAGGAGCTGGGTATCGAGAGGTTTTTCCGTTTCAATAACAAAAAAAGAACCGATGGTTGTTACGGAATGGTATGAGATGGATAAGCGATTACATACAGAAATAATTTCAGCTACTGACAGGTGTGGCTGATGCCCGAGTTCAAATGCATATGTCATAAACTGGTGGTTGAAGAAGATACCGCGACACTAATGGTAGAAGAAACCGTAGGAATACTACTAACGGTGGTGGTTACGGGTCGATTATAGAATGGATCGTGAGTTGGGGGAATGAATGTCAAACGTTGTTTTTCACTATCCACATTCAACACTTTTTCCAAAAGAGTGAAATTGATAGGTCCAGCTTTTTTTGAAACCATCTCAAATTGTTTTGAAACTTCATATCCAGAAATCCGATTGGACATAGAATATACCAACCAAGTGGTGTATCCCGTGCCAAGTAAACTAATACACGCAACAAAAACAGTGATTAACCGGAGTATTGAAACATTGGCAAATTCGGGGGGTATTGGATTGTGGATACGTTTTGGTGTATTAGTCGACATAGGATGGCTCGCTGGTGGTATTAAGGGTCGCACTAAAATTGAGGGTAACCAGATTGTCTCCCACTTTTGAACTTTTTTCAAGGGTCAATCGTTTGATACTTAGATAATAGGGGATTGATTCGAGATCGACGAGGTATTTTTCAATTCGTTCAAGGGTTCCTTGAGTTGAGAAAGTGAAGAGGTATCGTCCTGCAAATTGGGTAGTATCTTGGTGGGGTAGATACGAAACAGATAATTTTTGCTCCACACCATTTTGATCCGCAATAAATTCAATTAACTCAATTATCTGTTCTTCTTCTGATCGGGTTATTGAAATTCCGGTTGTTTGCGATAGCTTGGTTTCGGTTTCGTCTATTGCAATCAATGAGCGGCGGAGCAATCGTACACGATCGAGCTCATCATTATCAGCGCTTACCTGCGCTACCATGGCTTCGGTAGTCTGGGTGATTGATTGTAGAGAAGGAATGATAAAACCAAATATAATTCCAATACCAGCCGAGACGAAAAAAATGATGGTGACAATAAGCTTGTGTGTGATCGTAAATCTCATATTATTTCAAAGTTGCTCGTAGGGTAAAAGGAATATGTTCTTTTTGGGTAAGCTCCCCAAGTGGAATTTCGACTGACTCAAGAAGGGGGAGAGATTTGATTGCTTTTTCACATTCGCCAAGAACTTCTCGGGTGAGTGCGCTACCTGCAAGAGAAAGAGACTTTGTCTCAGAATCGAGTATTATTGAGCTGAGCTCAATTCCTGGAGGAAGCGCAGCAAGAATGGTGTGTACACGAGGTGACCAGAGGGTAAATTCTGTTTGGATAGCGTCAATTTTTTTCAGTTGTTGATTGGTAGCTTGTATGCGCTGGATATCACTGAGGTATGATCGTCTTCCTGAGAGAACTCCGTAGGTGAGTGCGGCACGATAATTGATAAAAAAACTTTCTGCAATCAGTAATACTGCTGCAAGCACGGCGATAAGAGAAAAAATAAGTGCACATGAACTTTTGAGATAGGTAAAAAGCGCAAGTCGTTTGAGATGTGCTTTTTTTGAATCAGACAAAACATTAATTCGGACAGGAAACATCATACAATTTAGATAGTATCACGTGTACTAAAAGGATTATCTGCTGCACGAAGTGCGAGACCGATTGCTGTCGCATAGGAAAGTGCAATAGTGTTGTCAGCAGGTGCATGTTTTGGGTCAATACCAAGATTTTTCCATACGTTACCGCGTACGCACTCGATTCCCAATGCTTCGTGCAAGACTGTGTCTAGGTGTAATAAGTTGCATGTGCCACCGCAGAGTACGATACGGGTGATACGATGAGCATTTGAATTGTGTCCATAATATGAAGAGAAAGTGTGTTCCAGAGCATGTGAAAATTCGGTGACTAATTTCAGAAGCGCAGAATTATTTTTTTTACCCTTGGGGATTTCTAGTCCGACTTCCCGTTTTATTTTTTCTGCAGCCGCTTCATCTATTTTTTGGGATTCCATGATTGCTCGGGTGAGAAGCTCTCCGGAAAAAGGGAGTACTGTACTGAATTGGATAACATCTCGATCATATATAATGACCTGTGTTCGGGTTGATCCGATATCGATGATGGCACGCGCTTCATCATGGTATTCTTTGTGTGCAGTGACCATCGAACGAGCGATTGCCACTTCTTCGATTTCAAGTGCCATCACACCCAGTCCTAGACTTTCGAGTAGGTAGGTGTAGCTATCCCCAATTCGCTTTGGAATGGCTCCAACAAGTATACGTATTTCGGTATCACTATCTTTGGGCTGCACCACATGCCAATCAAGCGCATATGTAGAGAGATCGTCCACAGGAAGATACGTCGAGATAAGATTGAGTATGTCAGGTGACTCGGTAACTGAAGCGCTACTTGCAGGTATGGAAATCAGTTTGAGGAAGCTGTGATTTTCAGGAACAGAAGCTACAACCCATGGGCTTTTGATAGGGCGTTCACCCTTGCCTTCTCCTTTGAGGAGTTTTTCAATTTTTTTTCTTACCAATTCAGGTTGTTCGATAATGCCATTGACGACCAGACCAGGCTCTAATTGACAGGCACGCATAGCGGTAGGGTGGAATGTGGTGCTTCTTAATTTTTCTCGATTCTTAAGTTGGACCAGTTTTACCGAACGGTCTCCAATATCGATACCAAATGCATGGGGAAACGGATGAGTAAGCATGAGAGTATTTAGAAAGCTTGAGTAAGTGAGTACATCGGCATAATGATTGAAACCGCTATACCTGCAACGCCAAGGCCGAGCAATATAATAATAACTGGTTCAATAATTGTTGAAAAATTTTTCATTGTTTTATCAACTTCATCAGAATAGAAAGACGAAAGTTCTTGTAGTAAGTGGTCAATTTCACCTGTTTTTTCTCCAACCATTATCATCTCGGTAACCATAGGAGGAAATAATTTCGAGTGTTCAGAGAGAATCTCAGAGAGCTGTTCTCCTTTTGAGAGACTGTCAGTTGCGCTGAGTAGCGCATTTTTATAGCGAACATTTTTGCAAGTTTCTCCAGCAATACGTACTGCGTCTACAATTGGAATAGTACTCTTGAGTAACGAGGAGAGGGTTATAGAAAATCGTGCGAGGTTAACTTTTTTAATAATGGGACCAAATATCGGTAGGTGGAGAATAATCCCGTGAATAGCATGTTTGAAGGAGGTATTTTTTTTCAGCATGACGATAAAAAGTGCGATTAAAAGAAAAAATACCGCAAAAACTGAGATTAAGTTCAGCGGCTGTGACAAAAAGTCTGTAACACCAATAAGTATCTTAGTCGGAAGAGGGAGTTCTGCGTCAAATTCATCAAACATCGAAGTGAGTTTTGGGAGTACAAGGGTTACCATCAGTACACCGATAACCATGATCGCACCGACAATTACTGAGGGGTAGATGAGTGCGCCTTTGACACTGGAGACAAGTGCGTGATTTTTTTTCATTTGCACAACCACTTGATCGAGAGAATCTTCGAGTTTCCCCGCAATTTCTCCTGAGGCGATCATTTTTGTTTGTAAGTCAGGAAAAATTTTTGGGTATAGTTTCAAACTATCACTTAATTGATTTCCTTTTTCTACGTGGTCAGTGATTTCTTGGACGATGTGCGTAAGTTTTTTATTTTGTGCCTCTTTTGCGAGTACGTGCAGCGCCTCTATGAGAGAAAGACCGGCATGTATCATGGTTTTTAGGTGGTCAAGAAAAAAAATTCGATCAACCATAGGAATGCGTACGCGTTCTGGATTGAAAAGACGGTGCGTGTGCGGAGTTTCTTTTGATTGTGGCGAACTAAATATTGTAGGAGTTTTCATACCATTAATCTTTGGTAGCACGGAGCACCTCTTCAATGGTGGTTACACCTTGCTTTGCCTTGATTAAACCATCTTGGAATAAGGTCAACATGCCACGTTTGATTGCATGTACTTTTATGTCTGCAGCGGTTGCCTTTGCATTGATAATTTTTTGTAAGTCTTCATCTACAACGAGGACTTCATAAATTCCAATACGGCCTTTGTACCCAGAATTTTCACATTTTTTACAACCCTTACCTCGGTAGAACGTCAGTGACTCTAGACTTTTTTCCTTTGCAGACAACGATACTTTATATTCTTTGAATAATGCTGTTATTTTTGATTTATCAATCAGGGAATGGAGTTGTTTTATTTCTTTTGCAGTCAGCTTGAATGATTCCTTACAATGTGGACAGATTTTTCTGACCAGTCGTTGTGCAATGATGATATTTGCAGTAAAAGCAACCAAGAATGGTGGAATATCCATATCGAGAAGTCGAGGGATAGTAGTAGGTGCATCATTGGTGTGCAAGGTCGAGAGTACTAAGTGTCCAGTCATTGCAGCATGAATCGCAATTTCGGCAGTCTCTTTGTCGCGGATTTCTCCAACCATAATAATATCTGGATCTTGTCGCAGAAAGGAACGGAGGCCTGACGCAAAAGTAAAACCGGCTTTTGGATTAATCTGACTTTGGTTGATACCACTCACATGATATTCAATTGGATCTTCGATGGTGCAGATGTTCACATCTGGTTGATTCAGCATGCCTAATACTGAGTAGAGCGTCGTGGTTTTTCCTGATCCAGTAGGACCAGTTACCAAAACCATACCATGTGGCTTCTCAATCGCATCGTTGACCAACTCTTTGATTCCGGGCAAAAAGCCAAGTTCATCAAGTGTTAAAGGTTTCTGCCCTTCGTGTAATAAACGCATGACGATCTTTTCTCCGTCATATACGGGAATAATTGAAACACGGAATGAGAGTGTTTCTCCCTGCACTGAAATTTTAAATCTTCCATCCTGAGGAATCATGTGTTCATCAATTTTGAGATTTGAAAGAATTTTTATTCTCGCGACAATTCCGCTTTGGACAGTTTTTGGAAGATGCATCATTTCGCGCAATATTCCATCAATGCGGAATCTGACAACCACATCAAGCTCGGTAGGTTCAATATGAATATCACTCGAATTTTCAAATACTGAATGTTCGAGAATTGAGTTGACAATATTAATAATGGGTAATTCTTCTGCAGCTTTTTTTAAGTCGGTTGGGTCAGAATGGGCGAGTGGCTGGCTCAATTCTTGTTTTAAGTCTGAGCGATATCGGCGCAATGCTTCCTTGGTTTCACGAGGGGGAGTGATAAAGATTTCCAAATCTTTCCTACTTTTTCGTCGTATGAATTCTATTGTCTGTACATCTGTGGGGTCAGTAAGTGCGATTTTTAGTGATGTGGGAGAACTTTCAAATGCCAAAATATGATGTGCTTCGGCAAAAGCTTCGGGCAACTCATGAAGTGTTTCGAGTGGGATATCGCGCCCTTTGAGGGAAATACGGGGCAGTCCATATTCTTCGGCAATAGCCTCATAGAGGGCATCTTCTTTGATAATGCCTTTTTCAAGTAAGTGTGTCTCCA
Organism: Candidatus Magasanikiibacteriota bacterium; assembly: GCA_052033375.1. Classification (GTDB taxonomy): domain Bacteria; phylum Patescibacteriota; class Patescibacteriia; order Magasanikbacterales; family UBA922; genus UBA922. Next base: position 31,440 of record JBPOJQ010000014.1, on the reverse strand, counting down.
TGTCCTTACCACGATTTTGGGCATCTTCAAGATAGGTAGTAATTTGAGAAGCCGTAAGCTTAAATTTCTTGATAAGAAGTTTTTTAAATTCTTCCAAAGGTAGCATAAGAAAGTGAGTGGATACTCAAATAATCAAATCATAGTATATCACATAATGGGATGCGGTGGAAAAATAATAGACAGTCATGAAAGGTATTGAAAAAATGATAAGGGTATAGGTATTTTGAATGGCAACAGGACAAGGCAACGGCACTGTATTTTCTGTAAAAATTAATGCATATAGTAGTATTGTTGCTTATTGACAAACAGTTAATCTACTGCTATAGTACGCGCGGTCGTTTATTACATATAAGATGTCTGGAATATCAGGCTATTTCATTCATATGCATGAATCTGATGATTGGTGCATAAAAAATGATTTAAATATGTAGTTAAATTGGTGTTAAAAGTATCTAAATTAATTTAACGTGTATTTTTGAAAGGTTATTGTTATGAAAAAGTACGAGATATTGTGTGTACTCCCGGGCACCCTCGCTGAAGATGAGGTGGCTCCGATTGCCGCACAGATCGAAAGTCAGCTCAAAGCATATGGGGCTGAGGAAATTCAAAAGACTGATTTGGGTAAAAGTAGACTTGCGTATCCAATGAAGCATATTCGATACGGGTATTTCGAGTTTTTTACTGCTCAGGTGCTTCCAGAAAAAGTCGCTGCTCTTGAACAGAGCATCAGACTTCTTGGTAATATCCTCAGAGTAGGAATTCAGGTGCATAACCCAAAGCAGAAAGGAACCATCACTCTTGCACAGGATCCTACTGCGCTGAGCGCACCACAAAAAGCAGATGCGCCGACACGATCTGGACGTACTGACTCTCGAAGAGAGCAGAAAGAGCGGGTAGAGGTGGTCCCAGAGGAGCAAAAAGAAAAAATTGTAGTAGAACCTTCTCTCAATCTAGAGAATATCGATGACAAGCTCGATGAGATATTGCAGAAAGATATTGATAAGGTATAATAGGAGCAAGTCCTATCGTCGTTCCCTAAACCAAGGAGGGTTCGGCACTTATTACTAACTCATTTCTCTATGGACCTGAATCGAGCTATGATCCTCGGGCGTCTTACCCGGGATCCCGAAGTCAGAAGTACACCTTCTGGACAAAGTGTCGCAAATATCGGTGTTGCAACAAGCCGAGTGTGGAAAGATGCCTCTGGTACCCGTCAAGAACGCCCAGAATATCATAATGTGGTGTTGTGGGGTAAGTTGGCAGATATTGCAGGACAATATCTAGGAAAGGGTCGCCGAGTATATATCGAAGGACGTCTTGAGACCAGAGATTGGACTGGACAGGATGGGGTAAAAAGATACCGGACAGAGATAATTGCTGAAAATTTAATCATGCTTGACGCGCCACGAGGTGCTTCAGCTCAGGGAGAATCATTTGGGGGAGGAAAAGACGATGAACGCCCACCAGCTCCATCAAGTGCTCCAGATGATGAGATAAAAGTAGAAGATATACCGTTTTAATTCATGAAGTAACGTATGAATCCAGTGAAAAATCAAAATCAGAAAAAACAAAAACAATGCTTTTTCTGTGTCGACAAAAAAAAATTTATTGACTACAAAGATAACGAGGCACTTCGAAGATTTACCTCTTCATATATGAAGATCCAGCCTCGTCGTCGCAGTGGACTTTGTGCAAAACACCAGCGTCAGATTGCTCGAGCAATCAAGCAGGCACGAATTGCTGGACTACTCGCATTTGTTCCCAAATAAGCACGAGTCAACATATAAATTACTATACAAAACTCTTCTCCAAATTGGAGAAGAGTTTTTATTAATCTAATAAATCGTTTTGAAACAATACCATGATTTTTGGAAACACCAATGTCCATCACACTAAAATGTGACAATGAAATGTATGGGTTACCTGTTTTTTTGACCATGTACTCGAGGAATATAATTTATTTTGAATCTGTACTGTGATATACTTATGAAAAATCTAGCATTGAAGATGCAGTATATGGAAAATCAAGAAAAAAAATATGTTTTTGAGAAAGAAAAAAATAGAGAAACAAAAGAAACGAATGGAATTGAGTTAGACGAAGAAATGCGGACTGCAGCAATTCGTGAGCGAGCAGAATATCTTGTAAAAGAAGTGCAAAATGCTACAACACAAGTGCAAAACGTGGTGTTGCATATTCAGCACGTACTATCCGCACTGAAGATACTGAGGCAACAATTACAATTGACCACCGTTGAGGGGGCGCCTTCGATAGGGGAAGACCAGAGGGTGGTTGCACAACTCAAACAAAAAATCATTGAACATAAAAAAGAATTACTCGGCATGAAAGAAGATCTGGTCAGAGCGCTTGTGGAAGAAGGTCGAGACAAAAAGACTGTACCTGCTCGGACTAGTGCAGAAGCTCGTGCAATAGTCGAAAAAATTATGGTTGAATTGGGGATTGAAGAATAATTTTTTTTGAATGAAAATACCGCGTATACAGAAAGGATTTACCTTAATTGAGTCAGTCGTTGCACTCGGCATTTTCGGGCTATTTATTGTTGGAATTTATGGTAGTATCCAGCTGAGTTTTTCACTCGTGTATCATTCTCGAGTCCGCATCCTTGGGACGGCTATTTTGAATGAACAAATGGAAATTATGCACAACGTAGCTTTCGAGGATGTGGGAATTATCAATGGAAGTCCTTCTGGTATATTTGAGTATACTACCACAACTTCGCGAAATGGCATGATATTTGAAATTACTCGCACTATACGAAATATTGATGATCCATACGATGGAACTATCGGTGGAATGACTGGGGATACTGCGCCAGCTGATTACAAATTTGTTCAAATTGAGGCGCGCTGCGTCTCGTGTGATCAGACTGAACCATTGTCAATGTATACCTATATTGCACCAAAATATCTAGAAGGAAATCTGAACCACGGTGCATTATTTGTTCAAGTGATCGATGCATATGGTAATCCTGTTTCAAATGCGTCGGTCACTGTTATTTCGACGAGCACTGACCCCTCGTATAATTTCATGGATACGACAGATGATGATGGATTTTTGCGTATATATGATTTAGCTACTGGTACTGCAAAATATTTTATACAGGCGACAAAGACAGGATACACCACAGATAAGACCTATGCACCAAGTTCGACCAATCCAAATCCGACTACCTCGAATGTGACTGTCCTGCAACAGGAAGTCAGTAATCTCACGTTAACTATTGATGAAATTTCTACATTAAGTGTTGAAACCAAAAATGCTCAGTGTAATGCAGTGGGAAATGTACCATTTCAGATCAAGGGGACACGACTTATCGGTGCGAATCCAAGTGTCTATTTGATACATGAGAGTTATACGACTGATGCTGGTGGAATGCAGTCGCTTATTTCTCTGCCGTGGGATAGTTATGGTTTGGTGGTATCCGGCTATGATTTGATTGGGACCATTCCTGATGTTCCAATGACATTACTCCCTGGAGCAGACGAAGTAGGCACATTGATTTTAGGTCCGAATACATCACGCTCACTAGTGGTTATGGCAGAACATCAGAGTGCTCCGATTGCCAATGCAACCGTGACGATTACTGGACCAAATGGTTTTTCTTCTACAAAAAATACTGGAGTTGGAAGTATTGGACAGACAGAGTGGTCAATGGGTGCAGGATTTGAAAATTTTACTGAGGAAGAGGGTGGATACAGTTCAGCGAGTGGTGTTGACACACTCACTAGTCCAGGAAATGTGCTTCTTGCAAAGAATGGAAATGACTATGTATCAAGCGGATATCTTGAATCGTCAACAATAGATACTGGAGAAAATGCACGATATATTATCTGGTCGTGGAATCCTATGGCCCAGTCACCTTCGACGACGCTACGGCTGCAAATGGCTACCAGCCCTTCGAGCACACCGCAGTCTTGGGTTTTTGTAGGACCTGATGGTACAGAAAATACCTATTTTACTGAAAGCAGTGTGCATATATCAGATGTTCATGATGATGAGAGGTACATGCGTTATCGAGTATATTTGGATACCGCAGACCCATCGGTTTCACCGCTACTCTCTGACCTTACATTTGTCTATACGAATGCATGTACACCACCAGGGCAAGTATATGTGGGAAATTTATCCCAAGGGGAATATACGATTCATATTGAAGCAGAAGGGTATCAGGATTACGAAGAAATATTCGAGGTAACCGAGGATCATTTTATAATCGCAGATCTAACTTCTCTATGAAACGTGTGTATAAAAATAATAGTGATTACCGAGGAATGACCCTGCTTGAGGTAGCGGTTGTCATGGGAATTTCATTGATTGTAGGTCTCGGAGCTACATCATTTATTATACTGACTTTCCGCAATCAGCGTGTACTCGATGATCAATTATATGGACAAAAGGATGCTCGACGAGTGGTGTCTGAAATTGTGAATACTATTAGAACTGCAGAAGCTTCAAGCATTGGTTCGTATCCGATAGCAGAAGCTACAACGTCATCGCTGATAGTATATGCAAATATTGACGGGGATAGTATGCGTGAACGTATACATTATTGGTTGTCTGGTACTGATCTAAAGCGTGGAATATTAAAACCCAGCGGAAATCCGTTGAATTATTCAGGACAAGAGCAAGTGACCACATTGGCAAGCTATGTGAGAAATGCATCGCGAGGAACACCGACTTTTCAATATTTTACCGAGAGTTATACTGGGAGCGAGGCGGCGATGTCTGATCCAGTGAGTATTACAAATATACGAATGGTAAAAATTATTATTGAAATAGAAAAGGATCAGACAAAAAGTCCGGTACCGTTGAGAGTCGAATCGTTGACACATATTAGAAATTTGAAGACCAATTGATTATTCACATATACGAGTAGTGGTTCACATGTATGTATAAAAGTAGAAAAAAAATTCAATGGCATCAGGGAAATACATTACTCATTGTGATGGTTTTTGGATCAATAGCATTCGTGACAATGGTCTTGGGAATTTTGAGTTACTCCTTATTCGAACACCGTATTTCCATGGAGGTGTACCGTCGCGATGTGACATTTCATATCTCAGAAGCTGGTATAAATTATTATCGGTGGCATTTGGCGCATAATCCAACTGATTTCACTGATGGTACAGGTGCTCCGGGGCCATATGTGCATAATATAAAAGATAAGTTTAATAGCACGGTAGGGAGTTTTGCAATAAGTATCTCAACGCCCTTGCCCAATTCTTCTGTAATTGCAGTGGCATCTACCGGCACTGTCGCATCGTCTCCGAATGCCAATCGAGCCATCAAAGTTCGTTTAGGATTTCCTTCTTTTACGGACAGTGCATTTATAGAGAATGTGGATATGTCTTTTAGTGCCACGACTCAGGTACATGGCGAAATAATGTCTAATGGCGGTATTAGATTTGATGGCACAACGGATTCATGGATTCGAAGTGCAAAGACGACGTACACATATGAAGGTACCACCAAAGCGGGTATTTGGGGTGCGGGAGGACCTCAATATTATTGGGAATTTCCAGTTCCTGCAGCTGATTTTGGGTCAGTATCAGCGGATCTCTCAGACATACGCACTGCTGCACAGAGTGGTGGAAAATATCTTGCTTCTTCAGGGGGAGAGGGATATCACATTGTGTTTAATGATACACAGTATACGGTATATCGGGTGAATACCCGCGACTGCTATTACGGTGAAGGAAATTGGAGATGGAGATGGTCTGGGTGGTATTGGAATGGGACATCATATTGTTATGATATTGGAACAAAAACATTGATTGGTACCTACACACTTCCGGCAAATGGAGTCATGTTTGTCGAAGATAATGTCTGGGTAGAGGGAACTGTCGATGGGAGGGTAACGATCGGTGTGGGAAATTTCCCTGTACCAAGTAATTACAAAGAAGTATTTATCTCGAATAATTTGCTACAGAAACAAAAATCAAGTGACGATGTAATCGGGATTATAGCCCAAGGGGATATTATCATTCCATACGAGGCTCCGAGTACACTTGAAATCAATGCTGCAGCATTGACGCAGTATGCAAAAATTTACACTCCGTATTACAACCCAAGTCAACATGCGGGTGCACTTAAAAATTCTCTCACCTTTTTTGGTTCACAGATTTCATATGCAGGCGGTGGATGGAAGTATATCAATGGGAGTGGGCAGGTCGTCTCGGGATACTATTATACGAATCATGTATACGATGGTAATCTGCAATATTATCCGCCACCGGGATTTCCTGTGGGTTCGACGTATGAGTTGATTAGTTGGGAAGAAGTGAAATAAAAAGACAACAAAAACACATGTTTTTAAGATGTGAGTGATAGTGTTGTGTTTTGAACTTTAAGTTTTGAGTTATAGTATGGTATACTATTTACAATCTTATTGTAAAAAGAATGTATGCACAAAGTCCGTAAAGGTGTAATCACGGTTGCAGGACTCGGAACGAGATTCCTGCCTGCGACAAAAGCTATGCCAAAAGAAATGTTGCCAGTACTTGATAAGCCGGTATTGCAATACATCGTCGAGGAAATGGCAGCGAGCGGAATACGAGAAATAATTTTTGTAACTAGTTCACAAAAACGTGCTATTGAAGATCACTTTGACCGTGACCGTGATTTTGAAGCATATCTAGAAAGTCAGGGAAAATTAGATAGAATTCAATCGTTGATAGATTTGAGCAAAAAAGTAAGATTTTTTTATACACGACAAGCGGAACCACGCGGGAATGGACATGCACTACTGTGTGCAAAAGAATTTGTGGGGGATGAGCCATTTGCGTTTTCCGACGGAGACAGTATCATTGATGCGCAAATTCCTGTAATTCAACAGCTATTGGATATTTTCTATAAGAAAAAATCTTCGGTGATTGGTGTACAGAAAATTGATGACAAAGAGTCAATGTCAAAAAAATACGGTAATGTATACGGAAAATCTGTTGGCCGGGGAATTTATCGAGTAACAGAATTTCGTGAGAAACCACCGATTGATGCGGTGTCACCATTGGGTCTCATTGTCGGAGGGATGCGCTACATTTTCACCAATGATATTTGGGCAATTTTGGAGAATCAGAAGGAGGGCAGAGATGGAGAGATTTGGCTCTCTGACGCAGCAAATACCCTAGCAAAGAAAAAGAAATTTTTTGCATACGAGTATGAAGGAGAATATTTTGATACAGGGAATAAATTAGCATTACTAAAAACAGCAATTCATTTTGCCGAAAAAGAAGGACTTCTGTAGACATGAACTACGCATATATGTCGTTATTTTTTCGAGAAAGTAAAAAAATATTCGTTTTGCTTGTTATATTAAGTGGCACCATGTTTTTTTCACATAATGTTTTTACTGCGACTCAGGCGTGTAAGATAAACAGTGTGTGTTATAAAATTGGGGACGATGTTCCAAATATAAATGGTGTGCAAGGAGTAGGAAAAATAGATTCTTCATGGCTGGAAACTTTTTGTAGTCCGCCCTTGCAAGAACCATTTGAAACACTGCAGGCGTGTCAAGCTGGGGGCATTACTTATCCAAATGGCGGATGTCGGTGTGGAAATCAGTGTATCAAATATGGCAATAGTGCTGCCGGGGGAAGTATTATGACACCAGGGAATTGCGGTGCGTGTACTGAATACACGAATTTTCAGAAATGTGTAGATGAGGTTGCACGCGGGAACACATCGTCAACCCAACTCTCTAAATACGCAAATCAACTCAATAAACTAGAAGCAGACACACTCCCAGAACTGATTGGTGTGTTGATAAAAGGGGTTATGGGGGTGGTCGGGACAGTGGCACTGGTCATGATGCTCTATGGTGGAATCACATGGATGACAGCACGAGGGAATTCTGAGAGTACACAGAAAGCTAGAGATACAATTCTTTGGGCAGGGTTGGGGATAGTGTTGATTTTTGCAAGTTATGCATTGGTGAATTTTATTTTTGAAATATTCAGATAAGGTTAATTAATTATGGTTTTTGGGTGATGTAGTATCATGTAGCAAAAAACTAGACAACTCAATAACTAGAAAACTATGAAAACCAGGCAGCGATCGATAATTTTTTCCACCATTCTAACTGTGTTGTTGGTTTTTTCTGGTTTTGGGTGCAAAGGATTGACTGCGCAGGAGCAATCAAGTGTAAAGGCGGTCACATTGAATTATTGGACGGTGTATAATGATGTGGAAGAATTGAAAAAATATGCTGCAGAATACAAGGCACTACGACCACAAGTGACGATAAATATACGACAAGTACGATATGAAGAATTCGATCAATTATTTACCAACGCATTAGCAGACGATGTGGGGCCAGATATAGTATCTATGCATGTACGCTGGATTCGAAAAAATCAGAATCGACTTGCTACAGCCCCTGACAGTGTCCAAGTACCACGTTTAATACAAAAAAATAAGTACACCAAAGAGATGGCAGTGGTGGTCGATACTATTCCGCTACCCAAAGAACGCGACCTGCGTAGTGAATATGTCCAATCAGTCCACAAAGATGCTGTAATTGAGGGAAAAATTTATGGATTACCTATTGCCTTCGATTCACTGGCGCTCTTCTACAATCAGACACTTCTCGATCGGGCAGGGATAGCCGAAGCACCGACTACATGGGAAGAATTTGTCGCAGCGGTACAGAAAACGACTAAATTCAACGCAACGCTTGATATTACACAATCAGGGGTAGCACTCGGAACCTCCAATAATATTGATAATTTTTTTGATATTGTCTCGCTATTTATGGTACAGAGTGGGGCAACTCCCGTAACTCAGGAATCAGTTACGTTTGCAGCAGGTGTAGATCGGTCTCAAGATCGTTCGCATCCGATGATTCGAGCCCTAGATTTTTATACCGGATTTGCGAGAGCTACTGCAGATCGGTACAGCTGGAACGAAAAGCAACAAAATGCATTCGACGAATTTGTACGAGGGAAAAGCGCGTTTTTTTTCGGATTTGCATATGATTATCCGCGTATCAAAGCACGTGCACCACAGCTCAATATCAAAATTACGACAGTACCTCAATTGAATTCTGGATCGCCTGCAAATGTAGCCAATTATTGGCTTGAATCAGTGGTAAAAAAATCAAAACATCAAAATGAAGCATGGGATTTTGTACGATTTATTTCTTCAAAAGAAAAAGTGCAGACCTATACGACAGCGACTTTTAGACCGAGTCCTTACCGCGAACAAATCGTAGTTCAACAACAAGACGAGACCATGGGGCCATTTGCAACCCAAGCATTGTTTGCAGATAATTGGTATAGAGGACGAGAGAGCGAAATAGCTGTTTCAGCAATGAAAGATATGATTACAGAATTTCTTAGAGCCGGAAATACTGAACAAGAGACACTCAAAAAAGATAAAACCGTAATCATTAATGCGGCTGCAAAAATTCAACAAACGTACTAAATAAGTTTATGAATCGTTGTATCAAACATATTTTTTTGACACTATCTTTTTTCAGTACTTTTTTTATTGCATCAGAATTACATGCGGTTGATGCATCACTTGGGGGATTCAAGTGTCCAACATTTGCCATACCAGGGCAGACAGAATTAGCAATTTTTAAAATAAGTCAAGATGATGATTTCAATGAAACGACTAATCAGCCAACAGGAGGTAGATTTTTTTGTGTTACGATTCCTGTAGGTATCAATGAAGTCAACTGGGCACAGCTTATAAAAGGTATTGATAAGGACGGTGTTTTCGTGATTGATCAAAGCTGGGGAGATGAAGATGTGCGCATGCAAATTCATGATAATTCTCTATGTAGTGCGAGTGGTGGTATACCGGGTGTCCCTGGATCCTATCTAGTAAGTGGAACGGGTCAATGGAATAGTTATCAATCTGATGATAAGAGACCAGATAGGGCGACATATCCTCTTATTAATTCAGTCAAGTGCGGTGCTGCTGAAGTAAATGCACGATTACGATTCTATTTCAACGATCTTGATGCAGATGTGGATGATGCATATGTATATTTTTTCAAGAAGGCTGACGGAGATGAACAGCAGGTAAATCCGGTCCCTTTGTGCGCACAAAATAATGGTAAGGAAAAGTCTATCTGTGAAGCAAATTCACAATGTTTTTGGTGGGTCGCTCCGGCAAAATGCATGGCAAAAGCTGATCCTGCAGTAGACTGTACACAATTACCACCAGATGTCTGTGCGACTGCAAACTATTGTACAACTGGAGAAAATAATACGTGTATAAAAAAAACAACTGATGTCGATATGTCAAAAGCGGTCGATCAATATATAGCCGATCGTTATCGTAGACCTGATGACTATACAGGCCCACTTCCTGCGTGCGCCTTTACAGGCACCTGTCGTAGTGTGGAAGATTTGATAGAGCTTGGAGTGAACGTGGCAAATTGGCTTTTTGGCATTATTGCTGGACTTGGGTTTGCATTTTTTGTCTATGGTGGTCTCACTATGGTTCTGTCATTTGGAAATTCAGAAAAAGTAGGACAAGGAAAGCAGATATTAGTAGCCGCAACCGTGGGTATGATAATCGCATTTTCAGCCTACATATTAGTGAGCTTTATTGTAAAGGCGATTGGCATTAACCCTAATCTGACACCATTTTAATTAGTATGAAGAAAAGTTGGAAAAAATTAGTCGTGATTATAATACTTATATTTGGAACTCTTATAAGTTTTAGTAATTTTCAATTAGCTTCGGCCTCGAGCACACCAGCAAGTGTTTGTCGTACGGGAGAAGAATGTGTATCGTTGGTGAACCCACTCGAAACATCGGATATAAAAGTGATTATAGGAAATACAATTCAGGTCATCATGGGAATCGTGGGGTCAATCACCTTTGTCGTATTCCTGTACGGGGGTTTTCTCTGGCTCACCTCAGCAGGAAATTCAGAAAAGATTCAGAAGGGATTACAGGCGATGCTTTGGGCTGGAATTGGAATTATTGTAGTTTTTAGTAGCTATGCTATAATTACGTTGATTTTAACCACGTTACAGGCGAGTCCAAATTAATAATATACGTACGAACTTAAGAAATCCATTACGAAAGTACGAAATTTATTTTAAGTAAAGTTGGAGGTGCAACCAAGAATAGTAAAATAAAGTTTCGTACTTTCGGCATTTGTTCGTAAGTTCGTACATAAACGTGATTCATTGTTATGTATAAAACATGTCAAAAATTGAAGGGGGGTGAGGGAGTATGAAAAACATACAAGCAAAATTACTAAAGCATAGAAATGTATTATTGGCTATTGTAGCTTTAGTAACTGTATTTACGTTATCACCAAAAGTTGCCTTCACAACAAATGTAAATGACGATCCATTTGGTATCGAACCAACAACGGGTTTGAACATCAGTACTGATGAGACTGATGCACGCGAAGTGGTAGTTAATATTATCAACCTCGCGTTAACATTCTTAGGATTAATCGCAGTAATATTGATCCTCTGGGGTGGTTTCAAATGGATGACTGCTGGTGGAAACGATGAAAGTGTAGAAGCGGCAAAGAAAATTATTATCGCTGCAGTAATTGGTCTTGCGATCATTTTATCTGCATACGCGATTGCAAATTTCTTTATCAATTCAATTCAAACAGCGGTAGAAGAAGCATAAGTAATGTGCTTCTCACTCTTACACCCGTACGGGTGTCAGAGCCCTCACCGATTCTTCAAAAGGTTGGTGAAGGCTTTGATCCTCTTAGAATGCTATGAATACAAAAAAAATTCTTACGTGTCTCTTATCAGGTATTTTTTTGATTACCCTTGTGACACTACACCCAAGACCCGTATTAGCCCAAGGATGTGATGGTACAGACAATCCTGGAGATGTATTAGGACTTGATTGCGCAGGTACTGAGTATTCAGGATTAAGTGGTGAAGATCCACGTATTATCACCATTCGGATTATTAATTTTGCGTTGAGTTTATTGGGGATTGTTTCGGTAGTGATTATTCTATATGCCGGATTTACCTGGATGACAGCGGGGGGAAATGATGAAAAAGTAGGTACGGCAAAGAAAATACTTTTTGCAGCAGTAATGGGACTGATAATTATCATGACTTCATATTCAATCATGAGTTTTGTTCTTCGATCTTTGTGTGAAACCACCGGATCGTGCGGCCCCATGTATCCTTAATAAATTTTTTATGAGAAGAGCGTATATTATCGCGGGAATCGGTGTAGTAGTATTGATTTTTGCATTAGGTACGACGGTGTTGGCAGGAAATTTTGGTCTTGATGAGACTGCTGGCGCCGCAAAACTCGACACGTACGGCAATAGTGTACCAACGATTGCTGGAAATGTAATCGGTACGCTTCTCTCGATGATCTCAGTACTTTTTTTTGTACTCGTACTATACGGAGGAATTTTGTGGATGACGGCCCGAGGGAGCTCAGAGCAGACCGAGAAAGCATTGAATACTATTATCGCGGCAACAATTGGAATTATTATCATTATTGGGGCCTATGCATTGACCAATTTTGTGTTTAAATTGGGAGCAAACACAGGTAATAATACAAATACTGAAACAGTAAGAAAGTGTACATCTAAAAAAGCAATTGAAGCGAGTTGTCTTACATCGGTTGACAGCGCTTTAACTGCACAGGAAAACAAAGATGTGTGCGAAAGTGGGGGGAATCTGTGTTCATATATAGGAACTTCATGCGAATCAAAAGGTAAGACAATTTGTCCTACGTTGACAGATGAGGTGTCTTGTAATGCAAATGCTACATTATGTGTATGGGAATAAAATCTCGTATTATTATTGCGTATACATTGGTAGTGATAGGTGCAAGTTTTGTACAAGTGGGGTATGCGCATGCAAAAAAAACTATCGAAGATGCTGGATCTGCTCTTGATTCGACAATTGCCCCGACTGGGCTACCAAAAAATGAGGTAGCTACCTATGTGGGGAACGTGGCCCAGTGGATTTTTGGGATGTTGGGACTTTTATTTTTTGTGCTTACCCTATACGCGGGCATCACATGGTTCTTAGCTCGAGGTGAGGAAGAAAAAATAGCAAAATCTCGTCAGACACTCACTGCGGCAGTAATTGGTCTTATCATAACTGTCGGCGGATATGCTATAGCGACATTTGTAACAAATGCAGTCAATTTCGGTAAATAAATGAACTCTGTATGAAAAAAAATGATGTATATAAAAAAATTTGTGTACAGGTAGTACTTTTGGTACTAGGTATTGTTGCGCTACCAGCCACGGTAATCGGAACTGGGAACCTCGGAAATGCGGGGAATAATTTACAAAATGTGCAAAAAGGCATTGGTGGAAATGTACCAACGGATTTATCTGCGGTGGTGGGCAATGTGATAAAGACAGTGTTGAGTCTGGTCGGCATTATATTTTTGGTCCTTACAGTGTATGCTGGCTACCTCTGGATGACCGCTCGAGGAGAGGATGAGCAGGTGAACAAGGCAAAAGAAATTATCAAATCATCAATAATGGGATTATTTATTGTGGTGTCATCATACGCCATTACAGTATTTATCACATCACGATTTAGTGGAAATTAAACAATCCTGGATGAGCAGTGAGTGGATGCCAAAAGGTCACTGATAGTCAAAATTTCAACTTTATACTATGTCATATCATCAAATATTTAAAAAAATAAGTTTTATCCTTGGGACACTCGTGTGTGGGTTATTAGTGACCACCACGCATGCTCAAAATCTTGGTATCGAAGACGTGCATAAAGCAGGTGCGCAAGCAGGCTATGTGCAAGCAACAGAAACTACGTTAGCAGAAAATATTGGTCGTATTATCACTGTACTATTTTCAATATTAGGGGTGTTATTCACGGTGCTTATTGTGTATGCTGGCTATCTCTGGATGACCGCTCGAGGAGAGGATGAGCAGGTGGCTAAGGCAAAAAATATTATTGGTAGGGCAGTAATAGGATTGATAATTTTGATGGCGGCATACAGTATTACTCGATTTGTTGTACCGCGTGTACTTGAGGGATCAATAACTTCTTCAAGCACAAGTCCTTAATGTGAGTATTGAAAAATCAATCAGACTCTTTTGTATGAAAAAAACACAGAAATTTCTCCTTATGTGTATGCTCGGTGTCCTCGTGTGCGGGGTCTGTGGATTGCCATTAGAGGCTAGTGCGACTACTACTGGTGGACCAGATATCATGGGACAATTGAATGCAGGATCGAAAGCAGCAGGGTATGGTACCGAAGCGCAAGATATACGGATCACCGTTGCAAAAGGAATACAACTAGTACTTTCCTTATTAGGGATAGTATTTGTAGTTTTAATAGTGTATGCAGGATTTTTAGTGTTTACAGCAGCAGGAAATGATGAAAATGTGTCCAAGGCAAAAAAAATTATTGAATACGCGGTGATAGGATTGATAATTATTGTGTCCGCGTACAGTATCACCAATTTTATTACAAGCCGGATATTGGCAGAGACAATCGGCAGTGGATAAACACAGCACATGTTTCTATGTATACAATAAAAAAAATAATACTGTTCACATTTGTGGCCTTGCACATATTTGTGGGCATCTCATCGGTGGTGTATGCTGAACAAAAACCAGGTCAGTTTCAGGGATCCGAAATGGAAGCCCAGTTGAATGCATTTGCAGGACAAAAAGGGGCGGAATTGAAATACTCTGACCCACGTATAATCGTGTCTCGACTCATTAAGACATCATTGAGTGTGATTGGTATTATTGCAGTAGTGCTCGCGCTATACGCTGGATTTTTGATCATGACCTCGAGTGGTAATGAAGAAAAAATTGAAGTAGGAAAAAAAATATTGATGTACTGTGTGGTTGGAGTGGCGCTAATACTTGGTGCATACAGCATTACCTATTTTATTTATATGGGAATATATGGAAGCATTAATAATCCGATGTCACCGGGGTATGATCCGACTATACAGATAAATCAAGATACGTACGGGCTCTATCCTGATTAATGGTTGATTTTTGATTGGATAATACATGTGAGAAGTTGTCGACCAGACTGCACCACAGTCTGTTTTTTGTATGCAGATTTTTTTGAAAAATAATTGTCGACAAGAGGTGGAATATCAGTGGCGGTTTGGGCAAAATCACCAAGATGGTTTTTTTTCACGTATGCAATATTAAATTCTTCTTGTCCTGGGATGGGGTGAATTGCGATGAGGGGTACGCCAGTTGCCATACACTCTGTAGTCGTGAGGCCTCCTGGCTTACTAATAACAACTGAAGAAAGTTTCATGAGTTGTGGAATATGATCAGTCCACCCAATGGGCCTGTAGGTAATATGTGCCGGAGGAATAAGTTTTGAAATACGAGCTAAAAGCTTTTTGTTTTTTCCTGCCACGGAAACAATGGTAATTGGTGTATGTATGTGTGCAAATAATTCTTCAATAATGTCTGAAAGCTCAATTAGTCCACTTCCGCCGGATAAGAGCAGAATAAGTGGCTTGTCGTGAGGAATGTGATATTTAGATCGAGTGGGATCTAGAGGCGGTATATGGTAAAAAGCGGGATCAATTGGAATACCAAAGTCATATATATGTGCGGGAGGAATATGATACGTATGAATCAATTCTTCTTTCATGTGTGGTGTGCTGACCACATAGTTGGTGACACCGTTGATTATCATCATGGGGTGTACTCCATAGTCTGTAATAATTTGGGTAATCGGGATAGAAATACCTTGTTTTTTCATGGCGTGTACGAGAATTTCTGAAGGCAGGAAATGCGTCGTAATAATATGGTCAGGTTTGAATTTTTCTACTTCGCGTAGAAAGTCGAATGAATTGAGCATTTTTAGATATCCGGTGAGGGCCTGGTAAGTTTTGGCAAATGTTTGATTATCGGTAAGTCGAAATATTCCGGACCACACCTTTGGCATATGTGCAGCCAGAAAGTCGTATCCTTCGACAGTAGCTTTTTTGAGCAATGGAGTGATATAGTCAGCGATATCGATATGTCTACACTCAAGTTCAGGAAATTCGAGTAGTGCAGCTTTTTCGAGAGCCCGAGCTGTCTGGAGATGTCCCGATCCTGCTGAGAGTGAGACAATGAGTACTTTTGTCCGCATAAATGCAAAAGAATATGATAGTAGCAAGTATAGCTAATTTTTGGAAAACAATACAACGCTGAGTCGGCGTTGTATTGTAAAAAAACATTTTTTACGATCAATCCACAGAAATTGAGCCGATGCAAGGAGTTTGGTCCGTCTGATACGATAGATGATACATGAAGCGGTACACTGGGGTGACTAACGGGAATTGAACCCGTGCTAGGAGAGCCACAATCTCCTGTGCTACCATTACACCATAGCCACCCCACTATATCGCTTAATTGTCACTGTATACACCCGTATAAACGTGTTGAAGAGTATATATAAACGTGTCACTTTTGTCAATCATATTACAAACCCTCTTCTCATGAAGAGGGTTTGTGTAGAAAAGTCTAGATTGAGTGTAATCGTTATTTTTTTTCAAATGAACGAAGCACCTCAAGAGGAACTGCAAAAATGATAGTGTTGGATTGATCAGAACTGACATCATTAATCGTGCTGAGTGTGCGAAGATGGAGTGCTCCAGGTGCATCAGAGAGCATACGGGCTGCTTTTGCAATATTTTCAGCAGCAGCAATTTCTCCCTCTGCTTTGATGATTACTGAGCGTTTCTCACGTTCAGCTTCAGCCTGTTTTGCAATTACGCGCTGCATATCATCAGGAAGGGTGATGTCTTTTAATTCAACCGTTTCGACTTTGATACCCCATACGTCTGTTGCTACATCAATAATTTCACGGATTTTTTTAGCAGCTTCTTCTCGTCGAGCAAGTAATTCATCGAGCTCGAGTTGTCCAACCACATTTCGCATGGTGGTTTGTGCTAGCTGTGATACTGCAAACCAGAAATTTTCCACTTCGAGGACTGCTTTTGCTGCATCAGCTACGCGGTAGTAGATAACAGCATTAATTTTTGCAGATACGTTATCTTTGGTAATTGCTTCCTGGTAGGGCACATCAACTGCCTTGGTGCGAATATCTACCTTTTGCATGCTCTGGAAAATAGGAAAAACCAATCTCCATCCAGGTTCTACGATTTTGACATATTTACCCAACTGAAATTTTACACCGCGCTGGTATTGGTTTACTTGTCGTACGCTGATTAATATGACAAATAGGGCCACAGATAGAATTTCCCACATACATGTTGTGTAAGTTAAGAATAATAGGAAACTGTAGGTAGTATTGCGCAAATAGATAGTAATTGCAAGAGTAGAAAAAACAAGCCACCCATTATCAAACTTGTATAGCTACAAAGCTGATAACGTCGAGGTGGCTTGTCTTGCTTCCACGACGGACACCACTTACTGTGTCGGGTGAGAAAAGACGCGATGTCGTCTAGAGAGAATTGACCCGAATGTACCGGAGTGTGCCGTGTAGGCACATGGGTACGCGTGTGGGTTCAAGATTCTCGCGACCAGCGTACAGATGTTGGTAGATACCCGTGTAGCGCGCTCCGTCGGTGAATTTTCTGCGATTGGGGCACGGCTGACCTTTTCTGAGAGTGGTCTCTCCTTCAGGTACTCGGTACCCACATCGATTACACCCCAGTACTTCTGTGGGCGGATTCTTTTGGTTTTTATTCATTTTCGTGGAAACCTCCTCATATAGAAATTACTGTGTAGAGTATCTTTTGTCAATAAAAAATCTGCTCGCCTAAGGCGAGCAGATGTCATGTGTGAGCCCAGCAGGAATCGAACCTGCGTATCCAGCTTAGAAGGCTAGTGTTCTATCCACTGAACTATGGGCTCTTAATGCTTGAAGAGTGTAATCTTAAACTGATCATTTGTCAAT
Organism: Candidatus Magasanikiibacteriota bacterium; assembly: GCA_052033375.1. Classification (GTDB taxonomy): domain Bacteria; phylum Patescibacteriota; class Patescibacteriia; order Magasanikbacterales; family UBA922; genus UBA922. The sequence goes on along the minus strand of JBPOJQ010000014.1, from coordinate 13,593 downwards.
CGTCTTTTCGTTTCTTTCCATGAAATTTTTTGTGTATATTAAGCAATTCTTTGTCAGTAATGTGGGTATAGATTTGGGTAGTGGTAATCGACGCATGTCCAAGCATTGATTGCACACTCCGTATGTCAGCCCCATTTTGGAGCAAATCGGTGGCATAGGAATGCCTCATGGTATGAGGAGTCACAGGTTTGGTTATTCCTGCCTCACGGGCATGCTTTTGGACCAGGCGCTGCACTGAGCGTGGAGTCAGAGGTTCATCTGGAGTGTTTTTTGAGGAATTCTTTGCAACTTCATGTTTGTTAGTGCGTTTGTCATGAGAAACAAAGAGATAAGGGTGAATATCATTTCGAAGATCTAAATATTTTTTGAGAAAATATTTTGCCTGTTCAGAAAGAAAGACGACGCGAGCTTTACGTCCTTTACCGACAACGGTAAACTCATCGCGTTTCAGATTCACATCATCTTTTTTGAGTTTTATCAATTCTGACACACGAAGTCCAGTAGAAAATAGTAATTCGAGAATAGATTTATCTCGATAGGCAATTAAGAGGGTGGGTCCTGCGGAAATCTTACTTCCTTCTGCCTCAAGTTTTTTCGTATTAATATTTTTGAGTGGAGCTTCAAGGATACGATTGAGATCACTTCCGTCAAGAAAAGATACTTCTCGATCAGGCATCTTCATGAGTTCAATTTTTTCTGCTGGGAGCGTTGGCACGTCTCGCTTGGCAAGATATTTGAGAAATGTTCGGAGTGCAATCAGGTGGTAGTTCTGTGTGTTTTTTTTGAGAGGTTCGCCATGTACGTCTACAAGTCTATGTAGCCAGAGTCTGAATTGACGAACATCCTCATAGGTGATTTCAGAAGGTTTTTTGCTTTCCCCGAACCATTCAACAAAACGTTTGAGGTAAAAATCGTAGTTTTTGGTAGTTTTGTCACTTCGATTTTTTTCAATTTCGAGATGTTCGAGAAAATCAGTTTTGTATTGTGAGAGAGTGGGCATAAAAAAGCAAATAGCAAGGAACAAAAAACAAATTAAGATTTATGAATGATAGACCAGAGTATTTTTCCTAATTCTTCAGTAAGTAGAAGTAGCTTATCATGAGAAGTAGCATTAAGATATCCTTGCTCTTCTGCAAAGTCTATGAGATAGGCAGTTTCTTTAAGTGATCCATATGAAATGATGAGAAATCTCCTGTATTCAGCAGGACCTTGGCGAGCGAAACCCTCAATAATATTAAGAATAACTGACAGTGCTGCTCGACGTATTTGAGACGTCATCCCATACGACTCATCTTTTGGAAAAGATCGGGTAACGTTGTACACTGTTTTTGCAAGTAAATCAGCTTTTGCGTATAAAGGATTGGTTTTGCTGATCATATAATCATCAGTAATTATATTTTTTGTATTTTGTTCCTTGCTATTTGTTTTTTGTGGCATTCATGTACACACATCATAACAAAATTAGTATTTTTTTTCTATAAAACAGTTTTTTTGGGATTGACAAAAGCACTTTTTTGTGGTATAGTATATAACGTTGCAACATACAATATACAAAAAAGTACAGACGCAAAATCTTGCGCCTTAAAACAAACATAAAAACATATGCAACACAAATATATGGCCACAGACGCCGTAAAGTCTGAGTTTTCTTTAGTATATTATTATCTCGCAACAGGGGTAGCTATTGCACTTGCAGTATTTATCTTTGTTCCTCGTCTCGCTATCAGGTGATAGAAGTGGAGCAGCCCACCCGGGCTGCTTTCATCACTTATATTTTTCTATATTATTATGAATAAGTTTATCTATCGTGTGTGTGTGGTAGTATTCGGGGTCCTATTAGTAGGCTCACCATCATTGGTTCGGGCGCAAGTGGACGGGACTACAACCGAGACTTCATCAGACGTAACCGCCAGCTCTGCTACCAGCGGAGAGGCAGAAGCATCTGATGAGGTAAGTGGTTGGGGTTTGTTTTTCTTAGGTATTCGAGAGCGTGTGTCACTTCTGACCACGTTTGATCCGGTAAAAAAAGCAGAAAAAGCGCTTAAATTTGCCGAAGAACGAACTCGGATTGCAGAAAAAATGGCGGAAAAGACAGATGATCCAAAAGTGCAAGCACGTCTTGATCGGGTGATTAAACGAGCTGGGGAATTGGAAGAGCGTGCAGATAGTGTTAAAGAAAAGCTTTTGGAAAATCCAGATGCACGGGCAAAGCTTTTGTTGAAAAATTTAATTAATTTTAAAGAACATAGAGAAGAATTTTTCTCAAAATTAGAGAAAAAACTTACACCTGAACAGCTCGAGCGTGTAGAAAATATGCGTCTGCAGGCAGAGCAAAAAAGACAAGAACTTTTGAATTCGCTTGAAAATAGTACTATCCCTGAAGAAGTACGAGAACATCTAAAAGAAGTGAAGGCTCGTATTGAAGATCATGTGGAAGAAGTACAAGAATTCAGAAATGAACAAAAAGTGCTTTTAGACCGAATAAAATCGGGGGATGATTCTGCAAAAGAAGAATTGCAGACCCTCCGAGAAGATCGTCGCACCGAGATTAAAATAAATATTGAGGAGAGAAAAGAAGGTAGAGAAGAATTGAAGCAAAAAATTAAAGAAAGAGAAAAAGCAGATGACAGTTCTGAAGACGTACGCAAGTCCGAACGAATCGAAAAACGGACAGAGGCACGTGAAGAAGAACGTGAAGAAGATGAGTCTGGTAGAGGGCAGAAACAACTTCGTCCTATACTTCCTCTTCAAGAACGTCCCCAAAATTAACAGAAAAAAAGACTGGTTGAAATCCAGTCTTTTTTTCGCTATGCTTAGATCCTATGAAACCAGAACTTTCTCTCATACTCCCTAATATTCGCTCGTGCCACAATGTAGGGGCTATGTTTCGCACAGCTGATGCATGTGGATTTAATAACATTTATCTCGTAGGGTATACACCGGTACCTCCCAGACCTGAAATAGATAAGGTGGCACTGGGAGCTGAAAAAACAGTGCCCTGGGAACACAAGAAGAGTCTCGCACGATTACTTACTAGTTTGAAAAAAGAAGGGTATACGATTGTTGCTTTGGAAAAAACAAAAAAGAGTGTTGATCTAGGGACCCTGACTAAGAAAATGTTAGGAACAAAAATAGCACTTATTGTAGGAAATGAAGTTGATGGTATTGATACGAAAAGTCTTCAAAAGAGCGATATTATTGTGCATATTCCTATGCGTGGGATGAAAGAGAGTTTGAATGTGTCTGTAGCTGCGGGGATTGGGATGTACCACGTGGGACAGGAGTTTTATGGGTATTCTTCTTCTATAAATCCATAAAAACTCGCGCCAGCTTGTTTTTGAGGGTAATAAAGACAGGATGGTCTTCATTTGGCAGGAGTCCAAGCTCAGAATTCATTTCAATAATTTTTGGCCCATCCATCGTGTAACCAAAATCGATCCCATAAAAGCGATGACCGCAGTCAGATAGCGTCGAGTCGATTGTATGAGTCATTTCAGCCACTTCTTCTGGCAATCGTTTAGTGTCGACCATCTCAAATCGTCCCCCTTTGGAGACATTTGCAAGAAAACTGTCTTTGGGAGGGGTTCTTACATAGGAGTAGAGGATTTCTCCGTCAAAAATAGCTACGCGCAAGTCATGCAAACCATCGACAATTCCAGGTATTCCACACGAGGTATCTAAAAATTCCGATACCACTGCTGGAAAATCAAGTAATTCAGGAAGAGTTAAGAAATAATTCTTCTCTTCGATATGGATACCCTTTCCCTCACCACCCGTATACGGCTTAAATACCACTTTTGAAGTAGAAACATTAGGTAGTATAGAGTGGAGCTCTTCCTCGGTCGTAACAAAAAAAGTTTTTGGACAATAATCAGGAAAAGTTTGATACATGATCCATTTGTCGTCACATATCTGTTTTATTTTTTCGCAGTTAAAGATTGGTGTGGGGTCATTTTTAAACTGCCCCTTGTCTTTATTGTAAATAACGTCAGCAACAATCGGCCCAGCTTCTACAAGAGAATCATTTTTGATAATCCATGAATTTGAGAAAGAGCCGCGCCCTTGATATGTGTCCTGACCTCTTACGATATAGAGCTGTCCACCAGCATTGCTAATAGCCTCTGATAGTTCGGAGTATGAAGCCCAATATGTTGGTTTGGATAAGGGATAATCCATTGCCCCAGGAAATTTAAAAAAAACAGCAATTTTTTTCATAGAGATTGTCTAGGGTAGTTAGAACAGATCAATGTAGGATATATCAGTATATCCTAACACATTTTTGCTAAAAATCAACAGGTGTCGTATAGTGTTAAGTATGTTATTAAGTGGGGTAATAAATACATGTATGAATACAGTAGTATTCGATATCGAAACTATTCCCGTGTCTTTCGACACATTGGATGAAGATCAAAAAAGTTATTTGCTTAAGTTTGCAGAAAACGGAGAAGATGAAGAGAAGATAAAACAACAAATGGCACTTTGGGCTCCAACCAACAGAATCGTTGCGATTGGTATGCTCTCAGTTGAGAGTGGGAAAGGTGCTGTATATTTTCAAACCTCAGGAGAGACGGTTGACCCATACGAAAAAGAGGGTATCAAATATGAGTGTGGGACTGAAAAAGAAATTTTAGAAAAATTCTGGAAAGCCATTTCGTTTTCTCACAAATTTGTAACGTTTAATGGGCGGGGGTTTGATTGTCCGGTGCTCATGCTCCGATCAGCAATGCTTGGAGTAAAACCTACCAAAAATTTAGCACCCTATCGATATAGCACTGATGCGCATGTAGATTTACTCGAGCAATTGACCTTCTACAACGCCTATCGTAAGTTTAATCTTGATTTCTATTGTAAAGCATTTGGAATCAAGTCACCTAAATCAAATGGGGTGAACGGGCATGAAGTATTGCCCATGTTTCAATCAGGAAAATGCAAGGAGATTGCAGAATACTGCGCGGGAGATCTGCATGCAACGAAAGAGTTATATATACGGTGGAGAGATAACTTATCCTTCTAAAGGAGAAAACAATACGCGACTCATGGGAACACGACCAATAAGTATCTTGTTGTGCTGTGTGTGTCGTGCGTCGTTTTGATATGCTATACTATCACCACTATGCAACCCATCATTCAACATACGCTTACCATTTACGAAACAATTCTTCATCGTCTTCCTCCATTAGTTCCTCAAAATCTGAAACAAAATCTGGAAGTAGAGATTGATCGTCTATATAGAACGGAAGATATTTCTCTTTCCGAAGTGGAACAATCAATGGTAGAACATGGGATGAAGTTGTGGCCCTATATGAGGGCATTCGAAGAAATGGTCGAACATCATGAAAAAATAATGGGGGATAAATTTTTCATACAAAAAGCTTCTCCCAGTTTACGAAAAAAATACATGCTGGTGTGTGAACTGGGTGGAGGCTTTGGACCAGTATGCCGCGGGGCACTGCCGGAACATTTCGATCATGCTGAAAAGCAGGAGCTGGGTGAATTGTTGGTAGATCTAAAGCATGATATTCGTCGCTATGCTATGCAGGCTGTACTGACTCACGACCGAAAAACATATGAAGAAAAGATTGAATACTACGGTAAAATGATTGAAGAAGTGAATGAGGTACTAAGATCACTTCATGATCTTGCTGAAAATCAGAGTGAAGATCATCGTGATTTGGCACAGGATATCAAGAGTAAAATCACAGGAATTGAACATAGTATTGCAATGCTCGGTCCACGGATAGAGATAGGAGAGATACGTCAGATGCCAGCATATTATGAGGGGAAAAGAGAAGAGAGGAAAGTTCGATGGGGAATATAAGGTTCATGTTAAACAAAAATAATTAACCAACACATATGGGAGAATTAGGAAGAGGGTACGTGCCCCCAGAAGCACAGAGGGAAATTTTGGACGCTAATTGGTACGACAGATTTGAAAAAATAGGATCTTTCGAAGGATATACTTCTTTTGAGATTAAAAAAGAAGAATACCCTGAGGCCTTTGCTCGCTTTGAAGAACAAAAAAAGAAATTTATTTCTGGAGAGATACAAGACCCCGTACTTGAATATCCCAAACTCGATCAAGAAGAGCTTGTTGCACGAGAGAAAAGCTTGCTTGAGCTGAAAAATGAAATCATTAATCTCGAAGAAAATGAAGTGGTAAAGCAGGTATATCGATGGAAAATAAATGAAAAATTGGTAGAAATACGCATGTTACAGATGGCTGAAAAAGGGGATGCGCGACTATTCAAACGATATAATGAATTTGTAAATGGAAAACCGAATATAGAAATATTTAATTATATTGTTGGTCTGGTGCAGAAAAAAATAGAGCGAGCAAAAACACATGAACAAGACGAAGTCCGCGTCCTGGCAGGAGAGCTTGATTCAATCTTTGGTCATATAACACCGGCGAGTTTTGAGCTTCCTGATACTGAGAGTATTACTGCCGCAAAAGAAGCAACGCTTAAAGAAGTGCATGATCTCGTTACTCTTTCGATTGATGATGTTTCAGATAAAAAAATAGAATCAGAAGAGATAGCTACATTATTTGGTGAAGCTTTGCAAAAATTACAAGCAGATGATTGGTCTGTGGAACGAGTAGAAGGAAGTCGGACAAGCGTACATGTGAGTCAAGAAAATAAAAAAGTAGAAATACCTGTAAACTACTCAGTGGTAAAAAAAGCACTCGAAGGTTTGGTAGCGCATGAAGTCGGTACACATATTGCTCGCAGAAAAAATGGAGAACGGACGCACCTGAAATTACTAGGATTGGGCCTAGATCGATATTTAAAAGGTGAAGAGGGAGTAGCAACACTCAGAGAACAGAGTATCATGGGGAAAATAGACGGATTTATAGGACTCGAAGGATATTTAGGCATTGGTCTTGCATACGGACTTGATGGAGAGAAGCGCAACTTTAGAGGGGTGTATTCTGTGCTTGAGAAATACCATACACTCGACGAAGTGTTGTCTAAAGGTAGAACAGTGACGGATGCAAAGAAAGAGGCGCAGACAAAAGCGTGGAGCAGAACTATGCGGACATTTAGAGGAACTGATGGAAAAACTCCAGGCACATGCTATACCAAAGATCTTGTATATCACGAAGGAAATATGGCAGTGTGGAATGTGGTAAAACAAAATCCCGCTGAGATGGACAGGTTTAGTATTGGAAAATATGATCCATCAAATGAGAGGCATCTATGGATTATGAGTCAGCTGGGAATTGGTGATAAAGATCTGGAAAATCTAGAACAGAAATAAGGGTAAAAAATCAAAAACCAGAGGATTACTCTGGTTTTTTTGTTTCTGTTTCGATCTCGACCATTTGTTCCAAACGTCTAATATCTGCAAGAAGTTCTGATTTTTCTGGATTAAAGAGGAGAATATTAAACACACTCGTTCCACCATGCTTGGCATAGGTGCATAAATCACCAATTTTTTTGTTTACAATGATTTCTTTGAAAGATTTGAGCTCTTGTGCACGTTTGATTCCGATAAGCTTGCTGAGATATCCTTCTTTTTTTGCAAAAAATTTCATGTATACCGTATGTCCTTTAATTTTTCTTTTGATATGGACCTGTTCTGGTATTCGGATGAGAATATCGTTGGCCGTATGGTTGATACCGTAAGAATATTCATACATTTGTTGTCGATATCCGCCTACTCTAGCTGCAAGTTCGATAATTTTCCACCCACTCTCAGTCTTCATGAGTTCGATATGTGCAGTAGTGCTACGAAGTGCAAGAGCTTTGATTGCCTGGCGTGCGACATCGCGAGCGGCAGCAGTACTTTCTTTATTGAGACCTGTTGGGGTCATCTGTTGATATCCAAAAAAGTCATCAAATCCGATTGATCGACCAGTTTTTACATGCACCATGGGAACAAAATAGACTTTTCCTCTACCTGAAACATATGCATCAATTGAATACATATCACCATCCATGAATCTCTCTACCAATACCTGAGGTTTCCAATTACCCCCAGTTTCTTCGTACACGGAATTGATTTTTTTAAATACCTTTTTAAGATTCGTTTCAAGTTCCTCTTTGTGAAAACAAATGGTTACGAGTCTGCTAGCAGCAAGACCTGTTGGTTTTACAACCAGAGGGAATCCAACCTTTTGTTCGATTCGTTCGAGTGAAGCTTTAGTTGTATCGCTCACAACAGTATATTCAGGTGCGATTTTTTTGTTATAGGTGTAGAGTCGTCTCCGCATACTGAGTTTATCAGAAGCCCAGCGGAGTGATTCGGTGGTGGGGGTACGCAAATATGGTACAAATGGGATAACCCGAGCAAACATTTCCATATAGTCTTCTCCGCGACATGAGATAGCGAGCAACTGATCTTCGTAAGGTAACAGTATTTCCTGTATTGCTCGCTCCGAGAATGTGTCACAGGTGAGTGCGATATCTATACTTTTCAATAAGTCATCAGTTGGTGCGTGGCGTTTTTCTTTTGCATCATACAAAAGCGCAATGCGAAATTTACGCTTACTTTCTTTTTCGTACGCACGGAGAGAGGTGATCATGTATGGCTGGATCTTTCCTACGTAGAGTATGATGTTCTGCTTATGTTTCGAAGACATAGGCGGCAACACTTATGGATCAAAAATATTCGCTACTTTGTATCACAAAACAGTTTCTTTGTCAAGTCTTAAACAAGAAGTTTTGGCTTAATTGAGCTGTGTTTTTTCAGAAGAGAATTGATTTGTTTTTTGGAAAGGAGGCCTGTTTGTCCGCCAAATTGACCGACTACGCTTGCAGCATTTGCACTGCCCCAACGCATTGCCTCGGGAATGGTGCATCCCATGAGACGTGCAGCGATGAAACCAGTGGCATATGCATCTCCTGCGCCTGTCCGTGATATCGTTTTTACAGGATATCGAGGCATGTGATAGCGCGCCGATCCGTCTGAAACGTATGATCCCTGCGACCCGTCAGTAATTGCCACAATTCGTACACCCATTGCATGGAGCTGGTCTGTGAGTTTCTGGATATCTGCATGAGTGTCCGTTATTTTTTCGGCTTCCTGTTTGTTTACAAAGAGAATATCGACAAAAGGTATTATGTTGCGTATCTGTCGCAATCCTTCTCCTAGTTGGTATGATCCTGGGTTGCACGCAAGGAGCGTGTGTGGGTGTTTCTTTTTGTACGCGAGAACACTATTTTGAATCCGCTCAAATGTTTTTCCAAGAGAAGTATAGTAGAGAGCTGTGGTCTCTGGTATGTGTGGTCTCTGGTATGTGTGTGGAGTGTGATATGAGAGAATAGTCCGCTCACTTTTGTAATTCAGTACGACTGAATAACGTGTTTCCGTGCCTTTGCGAGTATGTATATGGCTTGTATCTACTCCGATTTGCTTTAAATCCTCTGCAATAAGGAGTCCATTGATATCATCTCCCACCTCGGTCATAATCGCTGTGCGTAGGCCCAATTTTGCGCCTCCAGCAGCCACATTCGCAGCGTTCCCGCCAATCGATTGGATGGCTCCATCGATCGGAATTTTTTCTGCATAGGTAAAACAGAGCTTGCATTCATTGGTTTTAACATCGCAATTAAGGGTGGCTTCATTAATGAGAAGGAACATGTCGATGGTGGAATCGCCAATGGTAACTAGATCGTACATATCGTTTAACGTAGTTTTTTTATACGCTCCAACTGTACAGGGTCGTGTGTGTGGAGACCGACGAGTATCTCAATAAATTCTATCATTGAGTTGAGTGCAAATGCCCCCATTGCGATTACAAAAATCACATTGGAGATATAGATCGCATAGACAAGAAGACATGAGGCACCGAGAAAAAATACCAAGTCTTGTCTTCTTTCAGCCTCGAGAAAGACTCCATAGGACAAAAGCAGGATACCTAAAAAAGCCGAAACATATACGAGGATTTCTGTTATCGAAGATGGAAGTACAGGAAATACTGATTCGAGGAACATAAATTTCAAACTTAAAGCTCAAAAGTAAAAGCACAAAGCTGTAATATGAGTATAAGTATAACAAAATGAGAGTAAATAACAAACTGTAAATTATTCTAATTTCTAATTACGCTACATTGGTATAAAAAATATTCGTAGTCTCTGTGTGTGCCGGTCTACTAATGCAATTAGAATAATTTTCTTATGCTTCCCATTTGTTGATATATTCAATCGCTGAAAGTGCGGCTGTGACTCCCTGTCCAGCTGCAATGACAATTTGTTTGTAGGGAACCGTGGTCACGTCTCCTGCAGCAAAAATTCCAGGGATCGATGTAGCGCATTTGAGATCAACCTTGATTTCTCCGAGAGGTGTGCGTTCAACAGCCGTGGCAAAGCTTGAATTAGGGATATTTCCAATGTGCACCATAACACCATTGGTTTCAATTGTTTGTGTACTGCCAGTAACATCCGTATAGGTCACCCCAGTCACATTCTCAGAACCCAGGATTTCAGTAGTTTTTGCGGCGTATATGATTTCGACATTCTTGGCTTTTTTTACTTTATCAATCAAGATATTTTCCCCTTTGGGGAATCCGCCATTGGTTTCTGTGGTATTTGAAAATTTGGTAATACAATATACTTTGGTTGCAAGTTCAGACATCATGAGGGCTGATTCGAGGGCAGCATTTCCAGCTCCGATGGTTGTGGTTATTTTTCCTCGGTACAGTGGACCATCACATACAGTGCAATACGTAACGCCTTTACCACGCAATTCCTTTTCTCCAGGAATTCCCAGTTCTCGTGGGTGAATACCACTCCCGATGATTACTGTTTTTGTGTAGTACAACATTTCTTTTTTTGAATAATCCTCAGTTTTGACAATAAAATAATTTGCCTCTTTTTCAATTCCAGTCACTGCATATCCTACATCTGCTTTAACACCATAGGATTCTATGTGTTTGTAAAATTGTTGAGCAAGTTCAAAACCAGTGGTATGAATAATACCTGGCCAGTTTTCCACTTCTCCCGAAAGAGCAACTTCTCCACCAATATCTTTGGTAACTACAGCGAATTTCAAATTTCTTCGTGCAGCATATACTGCCGCAGCACATCCAGCAGCAGCAGCTCCGATAATGACAAGGTCAAGAAGTTCATTTTTTTGAGACATATATATTTGTTTACGCTAATTGGTTTTTGATAAATAAGATTTGTTCACGTGGGCTAGTTTTCCGGTGGAATACGAGGCTCCCCGGACAAATCGCATGAACACCACTTCCAGTGATCGCTTCGAGCGTATCTTCATGCACACCACCATCTAGCTCAGTGTACAAATGAGGATGTATGGTTCTACACTGAGTGATTTTTTCAAGAACTGCAGGAATTAATGTTTGTCCTTGAAACCCAGGAGTGACGCCCATAAACAACACACCATCAATTCGATCGGCAATTCTTTCGAGTGCACTTAGCCGTGTTTCAGGATTGAGTGCAATGAAGACTTCTCTCTTCAGTCCAATAGATGCTTGTATATGAGATATGACTTCTTCAATGTTGTCCTCAGATTCAAAATGGACGATATATCTGGTGACATTTGTTACAGTACTCCATTCCGCAATAACTTCGAGCGGATGCTCGACCATGAGATGGAGTTCAAATGTGTATCCTTCACTATGGCGGATAATTTCCGGCTCACTCCACGTGGTATTCGGAACAAAATTTCCATCTGCAATATCGAGCTGGAGGTGAGTGACCGCATGATCCACTAGAGAAATTTGAGATAAAAATTCGCTTTTGGTTTTGACTAGAATCGAAGGGATGATATCAATCATACACTCTGTTCAAATTCTTCGATTTTATCCAGTCTCCGCACATGCCGTTCGGCTTCACTAAAAGGGGTTTCAAGCCATCTTTTTACAATTGCCATAGCAAAATCTTCTGAAAGATGGTCGGCTGCTAGACATAGTACATTTGTATTATCATCTTTCATCATAGATTCAGCTGCAGCTATATTGTAGCCAATCCCAGCGCGTATTCCTGTAACTTTATTTGCTGCCATACAGACTCCAATACCATTCCGGCATATGAGAATTCCACGGGCATGTTCTGTCGCAACTTGCGTGGCAAGAGGAAATGCATAATCAGTATAATCATCGTGATCTACATGTTCTACGGGTCCTAGATCTGTAATAGGGCGAGCAAGTTCATTTTCAACAAACCGAATAAGACGTTTTTTGAGAGCGTATCCGCCGTGATCTCCTGCGATATAGAGTGGTCCTGAGTACATACAAATATGTTCACGTATGTGAGATGTATCGTATGTAAAAGTATAGCAATGTTTATGTAATTTGGTAAAGAGGCAACAAAAGGAAAATAATTTTGACTTTGTTTTGATATAGGACTACTATAAAAATAGTAGGCACCTTTATTGCGTGACGATTCAATATATCAATCATTGTATTCTTTACTTTTAACCCCCTCCATATGAAAGTCAAAGAATTGATGGACGCCAATGTAGTATCCGTAACACCTGATACTACCTATGAACACGTTGCACGTCTTTTGTATACGAATCAGGTCACTGGTGTTCCGGTACTTGATGTACATGGACGCGTAGTAGGATTTGTATCAGAAAAAGATATTGTGCGGATACTCTACCCGTGGTACAAGAGCTTTTATGATAGCCCAGAGAGCTATACGGATATGGAAGCGCGGGAATCAAAAGCGCGTGATATTCGGGATACTAAAGTGGAGGTGTTTATGAAACGAGATATTTTGACTGTCACTCCAGATGATCCAATTATGAAAGCAGGCGCACTCATGCTTGCGCATGATGTCAATCGACTACCAGTAGTGGAAAATGGAAAAGTCGTTGGGGTTGTTAGTCGAGATAGTATTTATAAGGCAGTTTTGAAGAAGAATTTTGGGCTGTAATTTTTGACTTTTCGCACATAATCTTGTACAGTGTACACTACAATAAAAGAAGCGCATTTTTCTGCAATCAACAGAAATTCTCGTAAATGAGAAGCGCCAGAGGAAGAAACCCTAGAATATAGGGGAGTAGAACCTCTCGGGTATGCCCGTAATAGCTGCAAATAAGTGCTACCAATCGTAGAAGCAGGATGGTACCGCCCGGCCTGGCCTGGCTCCTGCAGATAGGGTAGCTTTTTGTTTTTTTGGTCTCCAATCTTTACTTTGAGACTTTGGACTTTACGACTTTTGACTATTTTTATATGCCATATAATGCACAAGAACAAGAGCTTGAAATATTGAAACATTGGGATACAACCGATGCGTTTCGAAAATCAGTGGAAAATCGACCGCTTAATACACAATATGTTTTTTATGATGGACCTCCATTTGCAACAGGCTTGCCTCATTACGGACATTTTGGCCCAAGCGTGATGAAAGATGCGGTTCCTAGATATTGGACTATGCGAGGCAGACGCGTCGAGCGTGTATGGGGTTGGGATTGTCATGGGCTTCCGATTGAAAATATTGTTGAAAAAGAACTAGGGATCAAAAGTAAAAAAGAAATTGAAGAAATGGGTGTTACGGAATTTAACGAAAAATGTCGCGGAAAAGTATTGAGCTATGTAGGTGAATGGGAAAAAACGATTCATCGTCTTGGTCGCTGGGTAGATATGAAAAATGCCTATCGCACCATGGATAATAATTACAT
>JBPOJQ010000016.1:0-14607 GCA_052033375.1 Candidatus Magasanikiibacteriota bacterium | reverse complement strand
TCAAAAGTCATGGCACCGTTCACTCCATTTATTGCAGAAACGCTGTATCAGAAAGTAGGAGGAGAGATGGAGAGTGTGCATCTCGAAGATTTTCCCGTGTATAATAAAAAAGAAGTTGATGAGAATGTGTTGGGGGAAATGGAGCATGTTCGAAAAGTGGTAGAAATGGGCTTAGCACTTCGAGCTCAAGCAGGGATGAAAGTACGCCAGATATTATCAAAACTTTATTTCAGCGGTGTCACACTTTCAGATGCGGCAAAGGAGATTGTCGCAGATGAAATGAATGTAAAAAAAGTTGTCGAAGAAAAGCCTCAAACAACCGAGTTCATTACTCTAAAAGAAGATGGTGGTGTAACAGTTGGTCTAGATACTCAAATGACAGATGAATTGAAAAAAGAAGGATTGGTTCGAGAAATCATTCGTGCAGTGAATCAGATGAGAAAAGAGCAGGGGCTCACAGTAGATGATACGGTTACTCTCTATTGGTACACCGAAGATACACAATTACAATCAGTGTTTGAAAATTATGGAAAAGAAATTAGGGCAGGAGTATTAGCTCGTGAAGTTGTAGAAAAGAACAATGAGGGTAAGATAGAAATTGAAGGAGTTACAGTATCATTAACTATAGAAAAGAAATAATTGTCTATGAAATACACCGCACAAACTAATATCAAGGAACTAAAACCATGTGATGTAGTATTATTTCCAGTATTTGAAGATCAAAAAGTTGAAGCAGAGCTCAAATCGTTTGGCATGCTCGATACACATCGAAAAAAAATCGTGGACATAATTGAACTTGAAGAATTCAAGGGTAAAAAACTGGAAAAATTAGTATTACATACTGAAGACATAAAACATCCACGCATCATGCTCGTAGGATTGGGGAAGGAAAAAGAGTACTCAGTAAAAAAATTGCGAGAATGTGTTGGTGCCGCCTTTGTCCAGGCGCAGAATAAGAAATGGAAAAAAGTTTCAGTAGTGCTTACGAGTGCATTGAAAAAGAAAGAAACAGTTGAGGAACTTGGCTCTCTTCTTGTGCGAGCAGTTGAAATTTCAACCTATGCGTATGATGAACACAAGACCGACATGGAAGCACGTTCAGTTCTGATTGAAGAAGTGCAATTCGTGGGGCTTGCACATGCAAGTGAAAAAAAAGCTTTTGAAAAAGGTGTTGCGCATGGAAGAATAGTTGCTGACGGAGTGAATTTTACTCGTCATCTCGGAAACACTCCGCCAAGTACCATGACACCGACCTATCTTGCTGAAGCTGCAGTTGAAATGGCAAAAAAGAGTAAGATCAAAGCTACGATACTCGGAAAAACAGAAATCAAAAAATTAAAAATGGGTTGTTTGTTGGGTGTGGCACAAGGATCTGAACATGAACCAAAATTTATTATTGTAGAATATTGGGGGGCTGCTAAAACTCAAAAACCAACCGTATTGGTAGGAAAAGGTATCACCTTTGACTCTGGTGGATTATCAATAAAACCTGCAAATTGGATGATGGAAATGAAATATGACATGCTTGGTGGGGCGGCAGTATTGGGAGCCATCAAGACCGCTGCGGAACTTAAACTGAAGAAAAATATTGTGGGATTAATTCCTGCAGCAGAAAATATGCCAAGCGGGTCTTCATTCCGACCCGATGACATTCTTGTTGCGATGAATGGTAAAACCGTTGAAATTTTGAATACCGATGCTGAAGGACGCCTCATTCTTGCAGACGCTCTGTGCTACGCAAAGAAATACGAGCCAGTAGAAGTAATTGATCTTGCAACTCTGACTGGGGCATGTATGGGAGCTCTTGGAGTAGAGCGTTCAGGGATATTCACTCCTGATGATAAGATGTGTGAAAAATTGATTGCGGCAGGTGACGGAGTAGGTGAGCAATTATGGAGATTACCACTCGGTGAAGAATACAGCGAGGCTATGAAGAGTGAGATCGCTGATATCAAAAATTTGGGTGGAGTGGGAAATCCTGCATTTGGCGGGGCATCGACCGCTGCAGCATTCCTCCAATTCTTTGTGGATTACAAATGGGCACACATTGATCTTGCGAGTGCCATATTTATGGGAAAAGCAAAAGCATGGTTACGTCCCGGTGCCAATGGATTTGGTGTTGAAACATTGGTTTCCTACCTTTCACGCTAGTCTATGATCGCATATATTCAGGGAACAGTTATTGGTAGTACGAAACAAAGTGTGATTGTGGCAACACAATCAGGGCTTGGATATGAAGTCGTACTTCCAACCCACAAGCTCCTTGAGTTGAACAGCGGAGTTCCAGTTTCATTCTTTATCTATCACAAAGTAAGTGAAAATAGTCAGGAACTATTCGGATTTACGAGCATTCTTGAGCGTGAGTTTTTTATGCTTCTCATGACAGTTTCAGGTATCGGGCCAAAGAGTGCTATGAATATTATGTCTCTCGGTTCAATTGAAGATATACGTGATGCAATTGCGAGAGGAGATATTGGCTACCTTACCTCGATTCAAGGTATGGGAAAGAAGACTGCAGAGAGACTTGTCGTTGAGCTCAAAAGTAAAATTGAGTTGGGTACGAGAGTTGCTGTACGTTCAAAACCAGCAGACGGTGTACTTGATGATGTGGTCGAAGGACTTATTTCTATGGGGTATTCTAAAGATGAATCAAGAGATATGCTTCAGAATGTAGAAGGCGAAGGAAAAAGTGCTGCGGAAATTTTGAAAGAAGTGTTGTCGAGAAAACGTTAATGTACTATTAAATGAAAAAACCACCCTCATCGGGTGGTTTTTTGTTCAGGTTAACGTCAATTTATACCTCTTCATCTTCTTTTCCGGATTCAAGCACTGCAAGACTCGCTACTTTATCACCTTCTTGCTTGAAGCGCATGACGCGTACACCCTGAGTAGCTCGCCCAAGTGTTGAAATGCTCTTGATAGGAGTTCTGATGACTTGTCCTTTGACTGAAATAATCATCAGATCTTGTGTTTCTGTATTGTTGATGACACGTGCACTCATGATGTGTCCGGTCTTTGTAGTTACATCCATGGTCTTGATACCACTTCCACCGCGTCCTTGAACTTTATATTCAGTAATCATGGTTCGTTTACCGAGTCCATTCTCAGACACAACGAGTAGTTCTAATACTTTCTTTTTGACTAGATCGCTCGAGACAACATCCATGCCTACCACCACGTCGTTTGAACGTAATTTGATTGCGCGTACACCACTTGCTGTGCGTCCCATTGCACGAACTTCTTTTTCCTGGAATCGAATTGCTTGTCCGCCTGACGTGACAATGATGATATCGTTCGATCCGCTTGAAGGGCGTACCCATTCGAGCATGTCGTCTTCTTTTAGTTTGAGAGCAATGAGCCCAGATCGTCTCACATTTTTGAAATCATCAAGTCTGGTTTTTTTGATAGTACCTTTGTTCGTAAGCATAACTAAGTATTCATACTTGGTCATGTCATCCATTGAAAGAATGGTAGAAACTTTTTCATTGGGAGCAAGCTGGAGGAAGTTCACGAGTGCTTGTCCTTTTGCGGTGCGTGATCCCTGGGGAATATCAAACGCACGGAGCTGGAATACCCGCCCTCGGGTCGTGAAAAAGAGAATATTATCGTGTGTATTGGTAGAGATAATTTGGTCTACCACGTCTTCTTCTTTGGTAGTGAGACCCATTACACCCTTACCTCCACGACTTTGTTGCTTGAATGTGTCCGAGGGGAGACGTTTGATATATCCATCAGCAGTAGTGATAATCAGTGTCGGTTCGTTTGGCACCAAATCTTCGATTGAAAACTCTTTGACACCATGCGCGATGATTTTGGTACGTCTTTCTTCGGCGAATCGTTCTCGGATATCGCTCACTTCTGATTTGATAATACCAAGGATTTTTTTCTGGCTTTTCAAAATTGATTCGAGTTCTTCAATCAATTTCTTTTTTTCTTTTAATTCGTCTTCAATTTTTTGTCGCTCAAGATTTGCAAGTTGCTGCAATCGCATTTCGAGAATCGCAACAGTCTGTCGTTCGGTAAAATCAAATTTTTTCATGAGGTTTGTTTTTGCCTCATCTTTATCTTTCGATTTTCGAATAGTGGTAATAATCAAATCAATTTTATCCAGTGCTTTTTTCAAACCCTCGAGAATATGTGCGCGATCCTTTGCTTTTTCGAGATCAAATTCGGTACGTCTACGGATAACGATCTCACGATGCTTGATATATTCCTCAAGAACGGATTTGAGATTGAGTACGCGTGGCTGGATACCATCGACGAGTGCGAGCATGTTTACATGGAATGTGGTCTGCAATTCAGTCATTTGAAAGAGGCGATTCAATACTTTCTTTGGGTATGAATCCTTTTTTAGTTCAATAACAATTCGAACCCCATCTTTATTTGACTCATCACGAAGATCTTTGATTCCTTCTAGTTTTTTTTCTTGCACGAGAGTGGCAATTTTTTCAATTAATGTTGCTTTATTCACCAGATAGGGAACTTCGCTTACGATGATGTTGAATCGGTCCCCAGAGAGCTCGACAATATCTGTCTTTGCACGGACGACTATACCACCACGTCCGGTAGCATATGCAGCCAGGATATCATTTTTATTATAAATAATGCCCCCAGTAGGGAAATCTGGACCTTTGATTAATTCCACTAATTCTTCAATAGTTACTTTAGGATTTTCAATCATTGTTTCGATGCCATCGCACAATTCACCGAGATTATGCGGAGGGATGTTTGTAGCCATACCCACGGCAATTCCCATACTACCGTTGAGCAGTAAGTTTGGAAATTTACTTGGCAATACACGGGGTTCGGTATGTGAACCGTCATATGTCGGAGAAAAGTCAACAGTGTTTTTTTCAATATCGAACAACATTTCTTCGGCAAGTGCGCGTAATTTTGTTTCGGTATAACGCATTGCAGCAGCACGATCTCCATCCATCGATCCGAAGTTTCCTTGGCCATGTACAAGCATGTGGCGCATATTGAAATCTTGCGCCATACGTACCAAAGAGTCATAAATAGCAGAATCTCCGTGTGGATGATATTTTGCCATTACTTCTCCGACGACGTGAGCAGATTTTTTGAATTTTGCGCTGTGCTTCAAACCGATTCCCCACATAGCATAGAGAATACGGCGATGTACTGGCTTCAATCCATCACGAACGTCTGGTAAGGCGCGTGCCACAATCACACTCATTGCATAATCGAGGTATGAGGTGCGCATTTCATCAACCAAATTGATTGGTTCGATTTTTCCATCAGTGAGACTTGGTTGAATTGCGCGTGATTCTTTTTCCTTCATATCTTTAGTAGTGTCTTGTTTATTCATATACAATTAGTGTTGATTATGGTGTTGTGGTTGCTATGGTTGTAGTGGTGATAAGTGGGAGAGTGCTCGTGGTGCTACTTGCAGTGAGTAGCGGTATCAGAGCTTGTGCGACCATCAGCTTGAGCTCGCTTGGACTTTTGATCGTTCCTTTGAGCTTATCTTCCATTTGTGTGAACGTGTTAATCAGCATAGAGAGATCATCTTTTTTTTCTGAATCCTCGAATGCTTCGGTTGGATACAGATTGAGTTTATTCTGTCTGATTGTGTCGGTGATGTAGACAAACCAGAATCCGAGAATAGTTATGAGACACACCGTTACACCGATAAACATCAGCCGTTTGCTCTTTATCGGAGAGGTATACACTGCGGAAATTGGTGATGAATGCGAATGGTTGCGCTGGGGAGGAGTGGTAGACTGGGTGTTGTTTTTTCTAATTTCTTCAAAAATAAGAGAAGGGATTTCTTTCACTGCCTGCTTGAAATCCTGTGAATCAGTCATTGATACCCGTCTCTTATTGGAGGACATACTACGTTAGCGAGTAATAAGTTCAGAATTCAAAATAGTGGTAAAACAGCAAAGCAGCGCACGTGGCGTAATACAGATTATTCTTTGCCAAGTACAATGACACGTGTTTCTTCCTCGGGTAAATCTTTTTTCTTGATAATCACTTTTTTTTCTTCAGAAGGAACCTGAAGTCCAAGTCCACGAATGAAGCTGTCTGGCGATAGGGCATCCGGATCATTATCTGACTTGAAGGCTATGGGAATGATAATGCGGGGCTCCAGACTATTTATTGTTTTGGTAGCATTTTCAGTATCGAGTGCGTGTTTGTTGCCAATAGGGATAAACACAATGTCTACTCCTGATAAAATTTCCAGCTGTACAGGGGTAAGAGGTTCCTTCACGAGTCCGAGATGGGCCATACTCACTCCCTCACAGTCAATACGGAGCATAAGGGAATCCTCTGTATGTCCTGCAATACTCGTGACCAATACGCCTTTTGAGTCGATTTCACCTGGAGTATCGAGTATAAAAGGATTACCTGAGAGTGTGAGCATATTGGTGTCTCCTCTGGTAAGAAGCGCGACATCGGCTGTAAGGCTACGAGGGGAAGATCCAGTATCAGCTTTGTAGGGGTCAATAAGGACGGTTACCTCTGAGTCAAGATATTTGGTTTGAATTTTGATTGAGGTACCACCAAGCCAAGAAATGTGCATAGAGTGTAGGTCTAAGTTCTATTAGAAATATGGTGATAGTATAACGGCTTTTGAAGCTTTAAGCAAGAGGAGGATGAAGTCAAATTTCATCTATATATTTGTGTGTACTTCCAACGATATGACTTTATAGACGTTCCGATTTAGAACCTCTTGCCAAAATCAAAACCTTGTGCTAAGATACGCCCACTTTATTTACCCAGGCAAAAGCCAGGGGCCGGTCCTATATAAAAGACATGGCTAATGTGTTGTACTATGGCACAGACACAGAATTTTGAAGAATTATTAAAAGATTATTTTGCCCAGATCCCTCAAGTGAATGATTTGGTCAAAGGAAAAGTCATCTCGATTGGTCGAGGTGAAGTTCGCGTTGACATCAACGGTATTATTATCGGTGTGGTGCGCGGAGACGAATTATTTAGTGAATCAAAAGAATTTGCGCACATCAAAATCGGAGACGAAGTGGAAGCGACCGTGATTGAGGATGAGAATGAGAATGGCGAAATGGAATTATCATTCCGAGTCGCTGGTCATCGTCTCGTATGGGAACGCATGGCAAAATATGTAAAAGAAGGTACTGTAATCAAAGCAAAGATTATCCAGGCAAACAAGGGTGGTTTGATGCTTCAGGCCGATGCACTCACAGGATTTATGCCTGTATCTCAATTAAATCCCGATAATTATCCTCGCGTACAAGGTGGAGATAAAAATCGAATTTTGGAACATTTGAAAAAATTTGTTGGGACCACAATTAAAGTAAAGGTTCTTGATGCAAATGTGGATGATGAGAAACTTATCTTCTCTGAGAAAGAAGTGTGGGAAGAAGAACAGAAGAATATTCTCGATTCGTATAAAGTGGGGGATAAAATTGAAGGTGAAGTGTCAGCACTTACTCCATTTGGAGCATTTGTAAAATTTGGCGAAGGTTTGGAAGGATTGGTGCATATCTCAGAAATCGTATGGCAAAGAATTGATCATCCAAAAGATATTTTGAAGATTGGTGACAAAGTAAACGCACAAATTATTGACCTCAATAAATCAAAAATTTATCTATCACTCAAGCGTTTGGTCGACGATCCATGGAAATCAGTAAAAGATAAATATACGATTGGACAGGTAGTAAAGGGTGAGGTGCACAAAGTAGAATCATTTGGTCTCATGGTAAAATTGGACAATGAGATCCATGGTCTCGCACACATCTCAGATCTTTCTGACAAACGTGTCGCTGATCCAAAGGAATTATTGAATAAGTTTGAAATTGGAAAACCGTATAATTTTGAAATTATCTCAATTGAGCCAGCTGAGCATCGCCTCGGACTCCGACTCGAAGGAGTGAAGAAACGAGAAACAAAAAAGGAAGATGAAAAAGTAGAAGAAAAGAAAGAGGAAGAAAAACCAAGTGAAGAAAAAACAGCGTAATAGAGTAACCCTGCACCGTACGGTGCAGGGTTTTGTTTTAGGCGCAACGTGCGTTATACTACTAGCGTGAGTATGTAGTCATAAGTGTTATGGATACAAAGAAGAGTGGAGATGTTTCATATAATATAAAACCAGACAAATATCATGCACCTGAAAAAAAGACTCATAGAAATGAGCAGAATTTTGATACATGGAAAAACGTGTTTACACAGTGTTCCTCACTGGAGGACCTTATAAAGATGTTGTGGGAAATGCCAATACAAGAATGTCCTATACAGTCCTATGAATTTATTAAAAATGTTCTGCTAGTATTAAAAACAGAAAAAGGGACCAGAGTGCATGATGAGCAGAACACTATTTCATTTGAAATATCGGAGAATGAAGCGTTTAATTTGAGTATGAGTGAGTATCATTTGAATGCTCAAATTGTACTCGCGCTTAATAGAAATATTGCACGATGGATTAGTACAATACCTGACCATCTACGCAAAGACTACGAACCCTTGATGAGTATACTTACCCGATATTCTTATGGTGAGGTGCAAAAGTATATAGAGTCGCAAAATCAACCGCAGGCATATGACGAACTTATGGCAATGGTCGAAGAAGCTCTTGCTCATTCATCAACACATCTTGTCGAGCAAACATTTGAATATCAGGGGTACACCGCGAAAGTTACGGATCATCGTGAACCTTCCAAAGATAAGAAGGATGATAAAGAACGTGATACTTTTGAGGATTTCTCAGGGCAGAGTTATACTGTAGAAATTTTTGATCCACAGGGTGTGCATGTACAGACCAGTGAAGTGGATTTCGATCCACTGGATTATGCGCGGAAGGATATGCATGGGTGGGCAGCCGAAGAAAGTGATGCCGATCGAATAGATGAAGATGGTTTTGGAGAACTCATCATGCTCAAGAAATGTTTAGAAAATTATGCAGAATTAGGTCAGGCACAGGACCTTGAATTATTTTTTGAAATATTGGATACGCTGGCTGCGAGTTATATCACCAAAGACCTGGGATTGTTGTTTACAAAAATAAATCCGGATGAGTCGTTTAATAAAATAGTGCAACTCGTACGTTCGGCGTCTACACCAGATAGACGTGCAAAGTATGCCCGTGTATTATCAATCCTTGTTGAACACAGGATAGAAATCACTCAGGGGCAATTTCAGTATGGAGTAGAAACCATGACGTTCAAAGATGGTGATGAGGAGGGGTACCTCAAGCGTATTTCACGAGATGGAAAACTTGCAGTGTTTGATAATCACGAAGAATTGAAGGGCTTTGTGCAACCCAAAGAAGGCGAAGCTGAACTTGAACAGATAACACCAGAAATGGTCGAGAGCGGGCGCAATCAGATACGCGATGAAGACATCAAAGAGTTTTGTAAAAACTATACAACATTTTTTAATGAAACGTGCAGTGGACTTACTGGGATAAATCTGAGCGCGCTTACATTACGTGAACAATTTGGTTTGTATACATTTTGGAAAAAAACACAAAAAAAGACAGGAAATGCGAATAAAAAATGGGACAAACTGTGGGACATGATGAATCTGTTTGGGGTGAATGCGCTCAAAGTGACGCTCGGAATGGAGTATGATGCAGATCTACCTGAAAAAGCGCGCGGATTCGCATTTGACCGGAATATCCCTCGGGATATCAAGGCGCTTGTCTTTCAGCAGTATGGAAAAATAATTGAGAGACTAGATCGTATAGAAGAAGATGCTGCGCAGTTTTTTAAAGGCGCACTTACTGATGGTTCATTTCACGCGATCACGCAACAATTATCAGAAAGAGCATATAAAATTTTGGTGGCGTCCATAGATGCGTCAAAAGAGGGAAATCCAGACACACTTATAAAAAAAATAAACTCTATCGAAGAAGAAGTAGTACTTTTTTCTTCTTTCTTTTCAGGTTTGTTTAAAGGTAAAGAAACGGTAAATTTTGAAGATATCAAAGGTCTTGATTTTTCACTACAACAACTCGGAGAACTCTCGGATGAGACAAAAGAAGAAATGAAAAGAATCGCACATGAAAACTGGAAATCGCGAGGGAAAGCAGGAAAAGAAATAGTCGGTGAATTTGAACAAACGCTTGAGAGTGATCGGGATATTCGTTTTTACACATTATATAAAGATCAAAAATTGATTGCATTTGTCCGCTTTGAACCTGTACGAGATAGTACAGGAAATCCAATCGAAGGTAGGACATATGCAGGTTCATTTAATGTAGAACCTCGATATCGAGGTGGTGCAATTGGTGAGGCAATGCTTAGTCGTTCATTGGATTTGGAATCTGAGCATGCTGTCATTGAAGCAACAGTATCCCCTCGATTGATAGTGGGAACTGATTATGTGGAAAAAAGAGGATTTGTGATTGATCAGGTATTACCTAATTATGATGGAAGTGGCGAAACTTTTTTTTCAATCAAACTTGATCGCGCTTTGAATAAAGAATTATACACAAAAAAAATCACCCCAGAAGACAAAAAAAGATTTGCGCTCGAAGCATTATTTCATGAAGTTCAGCCAGTTGAATCGTTGCTTGTAAAAGATGATGAAATTGTGCGAAGATATGATATTAATTCTGAGGCTGAGTTTGATAAAATGATACAAGACGTAGAATTTCTTACGAAACACGGATGTGTGGGTTCAAGATATTACTATAACCCAGAGACTCCTGCGACGCGCACGCTCGTATTTGAAAAGATCGAAAAAAAGGACAAAAAAGATACAAAACGTCCCCAATCTCAAAATAGAGGTATACGGTACTTCTTTACTCACTAAATGCCACCACTCCATCTTGCACTTCCTTCGGTGGAATAGTTTTTGTGGGTTCAGGAGTTTTTTCTTGTGAAGTCTCCCACAATAATTCAAACATACTTCGGTGCATGGTGTAGATGTCGGGGTCTTCGAGAATAATTGAAATAAGATTTTCTTTCCGGAGTGTGATATACGAAATTTTATTATTGTATATTTCCATGGCAGTCCCAAATGGGATAATATGTTTTGGTAGAAAACGATATTCAGTCAACACTGGTCCTTGAGCCTCGATACTCGCCCGATTTTGTTCAGTATCAAGAATAAGTAAGCGCTTACTGATACCAAGCTTTCGACGTTCTTCCACGTATGATTTGTTGACCGCGCCAAGCTCTGGTCCTAGGCTTTCAAGATTAAGAATCGTATAAATCGTCTCAGTGGCAGATAGAGAGTCCCGTATTGCCTCTCGTGCACCTTCAATACCCTCAAAATACCGTACACCAGGCTTGTGAGAAGTAAGGTTAAAGCTTGCTGTCAACAGTCGTATCCCTTCTTCAGCTTCCTGGTACTTCACTGCAGATACCTGTTTTTGCTCCTCAATAAGCCCATAGAGTTTGCTTGGGTGAACTGGCGTATACCAGGCGTTACGACCTTGTTTTTCGTATTCCACGAGCTCCTTGGCCATAAGGATGACTAGAGCGTCATAGATACCCTGCCGGGAAAGACCAGTCTTCTCCATAAGTGTACCTGCCTGAGAGCGACCAAGAGATATGAGAGCTTGGTAGGTCTCGATAGCTGATGGCTCGAGTCCAAGGGTGTAGAGAGGGTTGATTTCTGGCATATTTTTGGCTAGGTTAAGCGAAAGTAGGTGGATGTGTCTAGTGCAAAAGACACGATTTTTGGCTTATTCTAGATAAATTATACCATACTATACCAAACTTGTCAAGTATATAGTAGACAGATTTATACAAAATAATTTGGCTTATTTTAGCAAATATTAAAGTTTGAAAAACAAAGATTACAGTTCAGGATTGACATATTTGCCTGGATATGGTATTATGTGTCGTTACGATGAAACGACCGAGAAAATGAAGGAACTGAATGAACCTTACAACTAAACCGAACTACCGAAGGAAAGAGAGAGCCAACGGTAGTACATAAAGAAATCAATATAGAGGCTCTCTCAGGCAGGTATCCATTAGTGGTATCGCCGAGAGAGCCTCTTTTACGTTAATAGGTAGAGCCTGAGAGAGCAAGGGAAATAGCAATTGAATATGCCCTTAATAAGCTCCAAGCCCTACCTGTCAACGTAAGTTCCCTTGTTCCTGATTTGTCTAGCGCTTGTCGCGTGAGAAATTGGTCGAAGCGAGGTAGAGCAACGATGACACTGAGATATTCGAATATTACCCCAGAGAGGTCGAGAGAGACTGATTGGGGCGATACGAGAATATCTTCTCGTACCACCTTATGTACCTAGTATATAAGGGTTTGGTCCTCCGATTCGGAGGACAGGCATGTGGAGATTGTGGTATTCATCTTCGAAAGAAGGTAAACACCCGCTCGCGACATCCCTACCACATTACGAGATGTAGTAGTACCGAGTGCGTTCTGTCCTAATCCTTCGCAAGAAGAATTGGGATCGGAACACTCTGTATTATGCAGAGCGAGTTCAAGACACGGTGAGTGCATGTCGCACTTGCTGTACATCCTAGTAGGCACCTATGCCTGAGTGAACGCTCGAAAATAGGAAGGTCTGAAATGAACAACACCATCGTCGCCATCGGCACCCGCAAGTTCGACCTCAACTACATGATGACCCGCGCCTCGCGTGGGGAGAAGGAGGCGGTCAGCTTGATCGCCATGTGGTATGAGTCATCCGCGGGTAAGGCCTATCACCAGGACGCGCTGAAGAAGCGCGACGAGGTGAAGAAGGTGACCCAGCGGATGACTCGTCGTCAGTACGACGACATCGGCCAGGGGTTGAAGCGCGCCGCGCGGGAAGCGTGGCTCGCGAAGCAGGGTAAGGCGGCCGCCTAAGAGTGCCGTCATCTGTCTCAAGTCATGAGGTACTTGGGAACAGAGGAAAAACCAACCTCAGCATTCGGGAAAGGGTCATCTCATTCTTTGCACAAGAACGATGACCATTCCCTCAGAATTCTCTATACAGTAGTAAGTAATAAGAGTAGAGAATTGCGAGGGAAATCATTCCCAACTCTAGCACAAATGGATAGGGCTGTGGCATATCGCCAAAGTCCAAAGGTCATTCGACCGTTCCAGATGGACGAGAGTTTCTAGGAGTCTCAAATGGCGACCAAGACGTTCGACCTCGGCCTCAACAACGCGAACCTGTACAACGGCTGCGAGATCACGGAGGTGGGAGGGCGGCTGACGCTCGTCACCAAGCCCGAGCTCGCGGCCAACATCTTGGGCCGTAACACGTTGAAGGAGATCGAGGCGACGCCGGTGGAGCAGCGCGCGGTGTGCGAGATCACGGGGGCGATGGCCGTCTGGGCCTACCTCGTGGTGTTCCACCACATCGTGCACAAGTTCGGTGAGGTCTGGTACAACGACGGGCGCGGCAACCGCGTCCTCGTGGCCAAGCACTGAACCGAAACCCTTCCTCACTTATGGAGTGGTGAGGAATAAAAGGGTAACAAACCCCGAAAATTTCATCAGCAATGATGTTGAGAGAAAAATCTATCTCTCGTAAAAATGACGTATGTGTCACCTACATCGTTCTCTGAAAATAGTAAGAGAATAGAGTGGTGAGCCACGGGAAAGCAGTATTCCCCGTGAGCTGAAGAAGCTCATGCATTCGGGACAGGTCACACGTTGCACAACGCCGTGACCCATCCCTTAGACCTCATCATGAGAATGGTGGTGTGTAAGGGAAATCATCCCCCAAGACAGGAGAATCGCTATGGCGACCAAGCTCGCCGACAAACTTTTTTCTTTCAAATTCATGCTATTCCTCGGGATCCTCGCGGGTCTCGGGGCAGCCCTGCTCGGGGGCTGGGACTATCTCGAGCCGGTGATAGGGATCGCCACCCTGTCCATCGCCGGAGCCACGTGGTGGCAGACACGCAAGGCACGCGAAGCGGTCTACGCCGATAACGGTGATGGATCGTGGATCGTGTGTCTGCAAGTCGGACGGCCAGTGTCCGAGGCCGTCAAGAAACAGTTCGGACAGCTCGACGTCCTGGTGGATGTTGGGCAGGTACTCGGCGGGGAGCATACGCTCTCGTTGCCCGAACACTATGAAATTTTGGTGAAGGCGGTGTACGACGCCATCTGTTCTGGTCAAGGCAAGAACATCCACGTCGTCCTTTCGGGACCCGTGGCGCTGTCCTTCCTGATCGGGCAGGTGGTGGGGCTCTTCCACTTTCAGTTGACGGTCTACCAGTTTAGTCCGTCGACGGGTGGATACGAGCCGATGCCGCGCCCCACGCGCGCATGGCTCCAGCACCGCCAGTAAAAACACAATCCAGAAGTAATGCTTCTGGCGGCTGACACCGGACGAGGTGTTCTCCATCGTGGAGACGCTCACCGGCGACAAGTAGTCGTCTGCCGACATTTCGTCGCAACCGCTATTCACACACGGGGTCGTGAATAGCGGGTGAATCAACCCCAACAATCGTTCAAAGTAAATAGAAAGCACCTGGGAGATGACGACTAGCACTCATCGTCTCCCGAACTGCCTGAATCAGGAAACTGGTTCAGTAATATAAAAAAACTAACACATACAGTAACACTAAAAGTATTACAGCACGCGTGTTCTAACGTTTTTTGAACATAAAGACAATAGAACAAGCGTGCTGTGATATGCACGTTGTACGCCCACGCCACCGCGGATACAGTCACCTGATGACTCTAAGGCTA
>JBPOJQ010000024.1:0-13389 GCA_052033375.1 Candidatus Magasanikiibacteriota bacterium | reverse complement strand
GTGCTTTGTGAGGGTGCGCCCATTCGTTCCAAATAAAATTTCTTCGTTCTTTGAGCCATTCTTTATCAGTAATTCCTTTGAGGAAAAATTCTAATTCTGAGGCTACCAATTTGAAAGGAACTTTTTTTGTGGTGAGTAGTGGGAAGCCGGTCGACATATCGTGCTCAAACATTGCTCCTGCGATTGCATATGCATCAGTACCTGTGCGGTTTGATTTAAGCACTCCTTCATTTAGGATTTTTTGGACAAGGTCGAGATAGGCTTTCATAAATTTGTTGAGATTGTTTAGGGTGGTTTTTGTTTTTACACTCAATCCCACCCTTCCTTCCCCTAAGAGGGGAGGGTTAAGAAAATTAAAATTGACCCGTAGTTCCAAATCCACCACGGCTTTCGGTAGTCATTTTATCTACTTCATTCCAATTTCCTTTTTCTATTTTTACAAATATTCCTTGCGCGAGCCTTTCACCTTTTTTGATAGTTACTTCGGTGTCGGTAAAATTATATAGATTTAGCTTTAGCTCATCCTCTTCGCCACAATAATCCTGGTCAATCGTGCCAATTCCATTTGCCATCATCAGTCCTTTTTTTGAAGCCAAGCTTGAACGGGCCGCAAGCATCAGCATGTAGCCCTCAGGCGTTTCAATGATGAAGTTTGCAGGAATCAATTTCAGACTTCGTGGTGGAATTACTTCATCAGTTCGAGAATAGAGATCGAATGCAACCGCTCCTTTGGTCTTGTATTCAGGAAGGGGGAGTGTGGTATCAACTCGTTTTATTTTAATTTCCATAGTTTGTTACTAGTCCATCAAGTGCCTGATAAAATTCTTCGTATCCCAAATTATTTTCTATTTTTTTCTCTGCAGTTGCGCCTAATTCTTTGATCAATTTATCGGCCTCTGCTTGTTCGTCTTTCAAAAATTCTTCAAATGTTTTTTCACTGTCACCTGGGTTTTCTTTTCTTGCGACCAGTCTTTGCCAGCGAATTTCTGGGTTTCCTGTAAGGTATATGAGATGAAATCCTTCCAATTTTTTTAGATATTCAATATCACTCGGACGCCTAATTCCTTCGACAATTACTAGATTGTTCTCATCCCGTGCGACATCCTCTGCAATGACTCTGCTCATCACGTCTTGTCCGTATGATTTTCTGAGAAATGTAGAGAGATTTTGGAGATTTTCTCTAGTTTCTGGCACGTACACGCGCTTCAAAATATCTCGGAGCATGGTGGAAAAACGATAGGTCGTTGCACCATATTTTTCATTCAAATATTTTGCGGCAGTTCCTTTTCCGCTTGCAAGGTCTCCTACGAATCCGAGAATTATTTTTTGCATAATTATTCTTTTACCCATTCAGAAATAAACTGTCTATATGTTACACCTGCTGCATCTAATATGCGGCGGGATGCTTTGTATACATCTAGATCATGATACTTATCACTCTCGTAAATAATTTCTGTTATTCCGTTTTGGACAATTGTTTTGGTGCATTCATTACAAGGGAATAGGGTACAGTAAATTTTACATCCATGTGTTGTTTTGTTTGCGTTGTATATCGCATTTTCTTCAGCATGGCATACATATGCATACTTGGTTTCAAGAAATGTTCCTTCGCGTTCCCAAGGAAATACGTCATTATCTATACTTCGCGGAAAGCCGTTATACCCAAGTCCTACTACTACATTTTTTTCATCTGCGATTAACGCCCCTGCCTGAGTTGAGGGGTCTTTTGAGCGTTCCGCTATCACGTGCGCTATACGCATGAAACACTCATCCCATGAGATGTAATTTTGTCGAGCCTCATTAGCCATAATATATATGAAAATAATGATCTTAGTGTATCAAATGACTGTAAGGTACACAAGCTGTTTTTGGGTATCAAAAAACCCGCTGTTTAGGCGAGCTTTTGATTATTTTATTGAGGAAGTTCTACTTTGATACTTGGCCCCATGCTACTCGTAAGATAGAGTGCTTTGAGGTAGGTTCCTTTTGAAGAGCTTGGTTTCGCTTTCTTCAAAGCTTCAATCAAACTTTCATAGTTTTCTTTGAGTTTTGTGGTATCAAAGCTTACTTTACCAATTGATGCATGCACATTCGCGGTGTCATCATTTTTGAACGCAACTTTACCTTTTTTGAGCTCGGTTATCATACGTGAAACATCTTTATCTACCGTTCCAGTCTTTGGATTTGGCATCAGCCCTTTTGGACCGAGAACTTTCGCTGCAATCGCGAGCTTAGGCATCATTTCAGGAGTTGCGACAGCGATATCAAATGCAATTTTGGTGGTTCCAGCCTGGATTCCTTTGATATCTGGTTCGCTATAGATAAAGTCTGCGCCTGCTTCTTTTGCAGATTTTTCATCGTTTGCTCCCACAAATGCTGCAATAATAGTCTTTTTTCCAGTCCCGTGTGGGAGAGCTACTGTTGAGCGGATTTGTTGGTCACTCTTACTTACGTCGATTCCCAAACGAACATGTACTTCTACTGATGCATCGAATTTTACGGTACTGGTACTTTTTACGAGAGCAAGAGCTTCGTCTAGTGAGTACACTTTATTTGCATCGACCTTTGATTTGAGGTCATTCATGCGTTTTGACATAGTCTTCTAAACTTAGTGGTTCTAACCCTTCGGGATGTGCCAAAGGTCCCACCTGAATAATGGGGAAAGAATACTTGATGAAGGGGGAATTGTCAAGGTTTTTGACCTCAGCCTCACCCTAACCCTTCCCTAAGAGGGGAGGGGAAATACACGAGGTTTTTATGTATGCTCGTGATGAGCGGCGATTTCTGCAAAGGGGATAATGGCAATACTCCAGGGTATTGCTGAAATAATAATGGGAATGAGTACGCTGTGTTCAGGAAAAAATGTATTTGAGAGGTAAATGGCCAAGGTAAAGTTCATGTATGCGATGGATACAGTCGCAGCTACCCTTTTTTTGAATTGAAGCCAAAAAAATGTTGCATACCCAATTATATGTGTTATAACAAAAAAAATCGTCAGTGGAATGAGATACTTTGCAGGTTCGGTGAGTATTGTGTTTATAATCATTTCTGCATGAATTGAGATTACCCCTATCAGTAGTAATCCGAGCGCACTGAGGGAACCTGCACGAGCGATTGAAGTCATTTTTGTGGCTATCTGTGGTGCTGTGTATTTGATGCCTTCAGCCAATGCAATTGGAATGATAATAATACTCATGAGCCGTATCCACATATCTAGTATATTCACTGACACTGAAGAATTGACAAGAAATTTTATTACGAGCGGGATGGTACACGGTGCTAACAGGGAGGTGCTAATAGAGAGTACGAGGGAAAAACTTTGTCTCCCATGCGCCATTGTCGTGAATAGTGGTGCAGTCATTGCTGTCGGCATGGCTGCCAGTAGTAGGAAAGGAAGTGCGAGGGAGGGCGCGATGAGCAGGGTGAGGTAGTATACAACCCCAGGGAGTACTATGAGTTTGAGTATAATTGCGAGTATAATTGCGCGTGTGTCATGGGTATTTTCTCGTACATTTTTGAGATTTAATTTTAGTGCTGAAAAAAAGAAAATACATCCGAGTAAGAATGTGACATAGGGAAATAGGTATGCACCATAGCTCGGTATACCCAGTCCGACTGCGAGTGCAATTGTGAGTACGAGGATATAGAGATGAGAAAGTGATGTATGGCCTCGGGGGTGTTTTGCCATACGCGCTATTTTAATTTTATCAGATTGCTCGGCGTGCCCTTGATGAAATTCTGTATATTTTCAACCGCGGTCGTGATGATTCGATTGATGGCCTCCACACTATTGAATGCGTTGTGAGGGGTGATAATTGTCTTCGGGTGATCAATAATTGCATTTTCAATAAGGCTTTGTCGAATGTCTTGTGGTTTTTCAAGTGTGAGGATGTTTTCCGGAGTTTTGAATATCATTTCTTCTTCCAGCACATCGAGTCCGGCTCCTGCAATTGTTCCGTCCTGGAGCCCTCTTAGCAACGCCTCGGGATCTATTAATCCTCCGCGGGCAGTATTGATTATATAGGTTCCAGGTTTCATTTTTTTGACTGCTTTTTGATCGATAATATGCGTTGTTGATGGAAGCAGTGGTACGTGCAACGAAATAATGTCTGATTCTTTGAAAAGAGTAGCTAGATCCACATATGAAAATCCATATTCTGTTTCAAGTTGTTTTTTGGGAAATGCATCATAGGCGATTAACCGCGCTTCGAATCCGCTTAGCATTTTCATAAAATGAATTCCAATATGTCCTGTCCCGATTACCCCAACCGTCTTATCTTTGATATCAAACCCTTGGAGATCGTGATAATCATATCGACCTTCTTTTACTCGTTTGATTGAGGGGTATAATTTTCGTGAGAGTGCAAGGAGGAGCGCAAGCGCATGTTCGGCGACAGTATTTTCTCCATATGTTGGAACGTTTGAAATTGTGATTTTTTTCTTTTTTGCATATGACAAATCAATGTGATCATATCCGGTGGAAAAAGTAGCGATATGTCCTAGGTGCGGCATGGAATCAATCACTGATTTGTCAACTACTGAATCAACGAATACTCCGAGTATAGTCGTATCGTGATCGAGATGAGTGTTTTCCAGTGTGGTGGGCGATATTGCTATATCGTGTGATTCAAGAGCACCCAGGATACGTGACTGGAATTGAGGTTCGATACTCGTGAGTCGTATGATATGTTTCATAACAGGCATTTTTTAAGTATGTGTAAAGGTGTTTGCAATAAAATACATAAGTTCTTCTAATTCAGTTCCACGGGTAGCGTGCTGTCGTATCACCCCAGTAAAGATATTATTTTTATAGATAAAGGTAATTCTTTTTTCTGTCAGACCATTGCTATATTCTGTATGTGTGATTCGTGTGAATCCGAAGGTACTGTGATTTTTTGTATCCCCTGAAGAATTCAAAACAGTGATTGGTTCGCTGAGTTCAAAACCTGTGGGGTAGAAGTGTGTATTAGAAATAAGTGTTTCTTTTTCATTGGTGGTGTATGAAGAGATTTTTTTTGGTGCGGGGATAACGGTAAGGGAGAGTGCACTAGTTTCGTCTTTTGGTGGGGTGAGTACGACTGAGTATTCATCTCTGAATGCTCCTCCATATGAAAAACCTCGCGTGACTTTGAATTTTTTTGGATATTCAAAAGATATGTTTTCATATTTTTCATTTCTGAGAAAAGCCCCGTCATTCTTTGCCTTTTGACGTTCTTGTGTGATTTCTTCAAATGTTCCGCCATAGGATATTGTGCTGTTGTTTCCCAGTTCGGTTCCAATTCTAAAAATCGTTTTGGTGTGTATACCGATTAAAGAAAGTTCGGGAATTTCTGCAATTGAGACCGAAGGGATTCGATCCAGACGGTATTCTGTTTTTTTGAGCGCCCCTTCGTTGGCTATTTTTCTCAGCACTTGGTATTTTGGGTCTGTACTACTTGGTTCTACGCGATATAATGCATTACTGTTTTTATCTTTGAATATCATGAAATTGGGTGCGGCTCCACTCATAATTCTCGATTGCGGATACATATTTAGGGTTGTTCCTTCGGGAATTGCGTCTATAGTTTTCTGAGACACGATTTCAATCCAGCGTTCAGGGATACCGAGTTCGTGTAGGGTTTCACTGTTTTGGATATGGAATTTGACGTTATTAATCACGATATACACTGCAGGTTTTTCGCGTGATTTTATTATTGATCCATCGCGCATGATGAGTGTCTGTGAACGTTGGCTCACCTTGTTCCCTGATCCGCTCCCATTTGAATTTTTATTTCCTGAATTAGTGTCTGGGTAATTATTTCCAGGGGACACTAGTGTATCAGGGTCGTTTGGAATAAATCTGAGTGTGAGATCATCGATGAGAATTACATTATCCCATGATTTGAAATAAGAAAAAAATACGGCTTCATTTGGAAACAATTGTTTTGTACAATTTTCGGTAATGTAATATACCGATTCACTGATCGATGATTTGTATGCATTTTTTTTCTTCAGAGCACATGATGTAGATTCGATTGTATGCGCTGTCTGTGGTATGGCGCACAACACTATGAGCATGAGAATAGTATGTAGTACATTTTTTTTCATAGATGTGCAGTGTTATTTTTTGTAGTATAACGTATTTATCATTTTAATTCAAAAAAATTTTTATATAAAAAAACCGCACAGTGAGCAACTGTACGGTTTTTATTTTTTTTGTTTGTTATCCTTCAATCGTGACTCCCATTTGTCGCGCAGTTCCTTCAATAATTTTCATTGCTGCATCGATATCGTTGGCGTTGAGGTCAGGCATTTTTTTCTCAGCAATTTCTCGGACCTGTGCTTTGGTAATTTTACCAACTTTGGTCTTCAGAGGGTTTCCTGATCCCTTTGCGATTTTTGCTGCTTTTTTGATTAGTTCACTTGCAGGAGCCACTTTCATGATAAAGCTGAATGTGCGGTCTTCATACACATTGATGATGACTGGCACTACTTCACCTTTTTTATCTTGAGTTGCTGCATTGAATTTACTGCAGAAATCCTGGATGTT
Source organism: Candidatus Magasanikiibacteriota bacterium (assembly GCA_052033375.1). Classification (GTDB taxonomy): domain Bacteria; phylum Patescibacteriota; class Patescibacteriia; order Magasanikbacterales; family UBA922; genus UBA922. The sequence goes on along the minus strand of JBPOJQ010000024.1, from coordinate 6,860 downwards.
TAATCCATGTTGTCCAAGGGCTGGACCGACTGGAGGCGCTGGATTTGCAGCTCCACCCATGATTTGGAGTTTGATCTGGGTTGTTATCTTTTTTGCCATAGAGTTGATATTTAGAATGCTTAAAAGGCTTGAAATGCGTGAGAGGCTAGAAGCGATTGGAGAGGTAGAAGCCCTATCCCGCCTGCCAGGCATTTTCTGCCTTTTAAGCGTGTATTCAATTTAGATTTTTTTTACTTGTAGTGCGTCTAGTTCGACTGGAGTTTCGCGTCCAAACATGTTGACCAACACTTTAATTTTTCCTCTCGAACTATCTACTTCGCTTACTTTTCCTTCGAAATTCTTGAATGGTCCATCAACGATTCGAACAGGTGCGTTGATTTCAACATCAATTTTGTGAGTTGGGTCAGCAACGTTCATTCGTTTGGTGAGAGACAACATTTCTTTCGCATCAATTGGTGTCGGGGTGGTACCTGTTCCGATAAATCCGGTTACGTTTGGTGTATTTCGTACCACGTACCACGAATCATCGGTCACCATCATTTCCACCAACACGTATCCAGGAAAGATTTTTTCTTCAACTACATTTCGTTTACCATTTTTAATTTTGATTTTTTTCTCTTTTGGCACTAATACTTGAAAGATTTTATCCTGCATATCAAAAGATTCAATACGCTGTTCAAGATTGTGCTTTACGTTTTCTTCATATCCGCTGTAGGTGTGAATCACATACCAGCGTTTACCGAGATTGCTTTGCTGTTTTGCCATAGGTTACAGGCGTAAAATGTCTAATAAGGTTAGATAAGGTTTTGGAGACCAATATTGAAGAGTTGGTCGAGTACTGAAAACAGAATTGCCATTCCAACACTCATAGCAAGTACGATAATAGTGTAGGTCATTGCCTGTTTTTTGGTAGGCCAAGTGACTTTTTTTAATTCACTGATTGAGTCTTTGATGTAGGTGGCTAATTTCATACTAAATCTTCACTATTTTAAAAACGGCTCTGGGCCGATTTGATGGATACACTATATCAGAATATATTTTGATTGTCAAGTTTTCTGTTGTGGGCCCTATGGACAGGTGTGTATTATTTTTATATCCTATTTTTGGTCTGCTCGTAATACCATACTCCAATCCGGAGCTGAGGTGGATCATGATGAATCAGGAGTTGTTTAGAAAGGCGCTGGCTACTGCTGATCCGAGTTTCCAGGGGGTGGTCGTCTTGGTTTTCCGAGATCGTGAGGCAGTTCTCGTCTCCACGAGGACCGTGGACACGTCTCATGCCGATCAATTTCGGTACACCGATACTGGGTATGCTCTGGTGACTAAGCCGTACGAGGAAGCTGTCCAGGTCTTGCCGTACGTGTAGACGGCACCCCACCCCTTTCGAGCCGCCTGTGTTGTGTCGTTCGTTTCTCAGTCCGTGTTCACCAGCCTGCGGGTTTGGTGAACACGGACGCTTCAATATACACATTTGAACTATGAAAACCAACCGCTTGAGGCGGTTTTTTTGCTTCAGTTGACCTTTTTTATAGTATGTGTTATTTTTCTCTGTCCATTCGGACCAGTGACTTTCTGAAGAGAGGCAGACAATGTTACGTGAACAGTTTTTGGATATTCTCTCATCTGTCGATATCGGCAGGAAGTTGGTGATCATTACGCTGGCTGACGGCGCGCGGCATATCGTACATAGACATCTCATCGATACAGAGGATCCCTGTGGTGTCGAGTATGTCGAAGTGCATGCCATCTCGACTGGGTACTACATGTGGGCTCCCTACGAATCCATCGTCGGTGTGGAGGGGTGTTCGCCTCGGCCCACGTCTGCTGGAATGAGTCGGCACATGTTCGTCGAGGAGATGCGACGCATCTCTGCTCGCGCCACGGGCGACAATCATCGTATCCTAATCACTCTCACAGATGGGGGCGTGCATCTCATCCCCACTGCAACAGTGATGTTCGAGGGAACTGATCGAGCCACCTATGGGGAGGTGCACCTCAAGGTTGGTTTCTGGATGATGTCAGTACCCTACAATCTGGTGTGTGGCATCTCTCCATACCGCGCGCTCACACTCGTCAGTGACTAGTATCCCTTGACGAATAACCCTGTCCCGTGTTCATCAGCCTGCGGGTTTGATGAACACGGACGGGTCAATACATATTTTTTAGATTAAAAAACAACCGCTTGAGGCGGTTTTTAGATTATACCGCAATTGACTTAATTTACAGTTCGTTTATAATGTTAAATATAAGTATCATTCAGTATGAAAAATTTATCCACTACGCAATTGAAAGATTTTCAGACATTATCTAAACATATTGATAGTCGAAAAAATATAAAATTTGCGACAACTTTTAGGTATATTAACTATCATGATTATTTAGGTACATTGTTTAATGTTTTGACAAATAATCATAATATTAAGATTGCAAAGTTTTATCTAAATAAGGAAGACGATTTAATTGATAGCGAAAGTATCGGTAACGATTTTGACGTTACCTTAAACGACCTTAATACTTCTATTAAAAAAACTAAAATATGGAGGATGGCAAACTAGTTGCGGGTACGAATGGGGACAAAAGTGTGGTTCAAGCCGAATTCAGAAAGGCACCATTGCCGAAACCACAAGAGATGCGTGAATATGACGAAGTTCGTCCAGGGCTTTCAGAGATAATTATACGTGAATTTAGAAAGCAAGGTGGACATAGACGGCTAATGGAAAAATTAATAGTGATAGGTCAATTGTATTTTGGTCCTATTTTAGCAAGTACCGTACTCGTAGTGATTTTAGTTTTAGGTTATAAATTAATACAAAATGACAAACCCACAGAAGGGTTTGTTTTAATTTTAGGTTCCTTGAGTGTAATTGGTGGGTTATTTGTTTGGAATAAGAAAAAGGATGAAAGTAATACGGATGAAAATGAAGAAGAGAATTAATCGAGTATTTTAAATTTAAATAAATCACTTTAGTAAAGTGATTTATTTTTTAGCTCTCTTAATTTTTTTAGTTAGGTTAGATATCCAAATTCTTCACATTCTTCGCCCTCCTCCGCCCTATCGGGCTACGGCGGGCAGGCATGAGTCTTTTGGTAAATTAAATGTCGAGGTTCTTAACGTTTTTGGCGTGGGTTTGAATGAATTTTTTACGCGGAGCGACTTCACTACCCATGAGAATATCGAATGTTTCTGCTGCTTTCTCTGCATCCTCAATCGTGACACGTTTTAGTACCCGATTTTCTGGATTCATGGTGGTTTCCCAGAGCTGCTCGGGGTTCATTTCTCCCAAACCTTTATATCGCTGGATATTAAGTTTTGATTTTGCAGTCTTTTCTTCTTTTGGAGTGGTTTCTTCATCGGTCTCTTCCTCGACTACCTGCATATCCTCATCAGTAATTCCGAATTTCTTTTTATATTCATCAAGCGCGTGTTCATTGTAGATCCAGGTAACCTCTTTCCCTTTTTTGATACTGAAGAGTGGAGGTTGTGCGACAAAGATATGCCCTTGATAAATTAAATCAGGGAAATAGCGGAAGAATAGTGTGAGTAACAGTGTTCGAATATGCGATCCATCTACGTCTGCATCGGTCATGATAATGATTTTGTGATATCTGAGCTTCTCAATTTCAAACATTTCGCCAATATTTGTTCCCATGGCGATGATTAATGATTTCAATTCATTGTTTGTAAGAATTTTGTCGAGTCGGGCTCGTTCTACATTCAATACTTTTCCGCGGAGCGGTAGGATTGCTTGTGTATTTCGATCGCGACCTTGTTTAGCAGAGCCACCAGCCGAATCACCCTCTACAATGTAGAGCTCGCAGTTTTCTGGTTTTCTGCTCGAACAATCGGCGAGTTTTCCAGGCAGGGTAAATCCTTCCAGTGCACTTTTTCGAAGCACTGTATCCCGAGCCATTTTTGCGGCTGCACGAGCCTTTGCTGCAATCATACACTGACCGATGATTGCTTCTGCATCTTTGGGATTTTCTTCGAGGAAAATAGTGAATTGATCTCCAAATACTGATTCTACTGCAGGCTTTACTTCTGGGTTTCCTAATTTTGCTTTGGTTTGTCCTTCAAATTGAGGATTTGGAATCTTGACCGAAATAATCGCTGTTAAGCCTTCACGAACATCTTCACCTGATAGGTTGCTATCTTTTTCTTTGAGCATTCCTTTGTTTCTTGCATACGTATTGAGTGTTCGTGTGAGTGCTGTTCGGAATCCAGATACGTGCATACCTCCATCTGAGTTGATGATATTGTTTGCAAATGCGTGTAATGATTCAGTAAAGTCACCGGTATACTGTAACGCGATTTCGACCACAACATCTTCTACTTTTTTTTCTGTATAGAAAATATTTTCATGTTTTGGTTCACGGTTTTTGTTGATATGGCGGATATAGCTTTCGATTCCACCTTCAAAAAAGAATTGATGGGTATTTTTTTTGAATGGTAGAGCTGTTTTGTCTTTCTTTTTTTCTTCCTCACTTCGTTCGTCAATAATTACAATCCGTACACCTTTGTTGAGATATGTTTGTTGACGAAGGTGGTCAATAATATATTTCCATTCGAAATCAATGGTTTCAAAAATACTATTATCTGGGCGGAAGGCAATAATGGTTCCTGTGGTTTTGGTGGTTCCCACTGATTTTACCTTACCTTGTGGATTTCCAATTTTGTATTTTTGTTCCCAGATTTTTCCTTCACGATGTACGGTGGCTGTAAGGTCGGTTGATAACGCGTTTACGACTGATACACCCACACCGTGCAAACCTCCAGATACCTTGTATCCACCATCCTCCTCGCCAAATTTACCTCCGGCATGCAGGGTGGAGAGTACGATTTCAAGTGCACTTACTTTTTTTACCGGGTGAGGATCAACAGGGATACCACGTCCATTATCAGTCACTTCTATCCAATGATCAGGGAGGAGTCTGATGGTGATTTTGTCACAATATCCTGCCATGGCTTCGTCAATCGAATTGTCGACTACTTCCCAGATAAGATGGTGCAGACCCGCTGCGCCTGTCGATCCGATATACATTCCCGGACGTTTTCGGACAGCTGCTAGACCTTCGAGGATTTGGATATTCTTTGCGCTATATGATGAATTTACTTTTTCTGTTTTTGCCATAAAGCACGGATTTTACACGAATAAAAACGAATAGAGATACCGATGTACACAAATTAAAATATGGGAACAGCGTACCATACGTATATCTGAAAAGCAAGCTCGTATGCGCACGTTCATTGTTCTGACTTGTCATATGTTTTATTTTTTCTTTTGCCCCGCGGATGTGTTATACTAGCGTATACTATGGCTGATAAAAAACCATCATTGCTTAGTCGCTACGAAGACCCAACAGGAGAATTTTCAAATCAAAGTTTGCAGTTGGCTACGTGGTACGCACGTCATCGTGATCTCTTGCGAAAGATATGTATTGTTGTTTTGAGTGTGTGGAGTGCGGGGACATTGGGAATAAGTCTGTTTGCGGTCGGGAAATACGTTGTATTTGATTATGCGCGTGATCAGGAAAATTTGAAGAGTCTTTCAAATTCATATATATCGCGTTCTACTCTTGAACGTTTTGAACCTACCATACCAATTTTTTCTCCACCTCAGGTTTTTTCAGGTGTTGATGGTCGGTATGATTTTTCTGTTGTTGCACACAATCCGAATGCGTCTTGGGTTGCCACTATTCGATATCGTTTTGAGTATGCAGGTGGTGCCACTGCGGAATACGAGACCGTTGTATTACCCGCTGAAGAACGTCCGATTGTAGTATTCGGACATACGGTGTCAACACGCCCTACTTCCATTGAATTTCGTGTGCTCTCTATTTCGTGGGAACGTATCGACCCTCATCATATTGCCAATCCTCAAGAATATATTACTGAGCGAATCAATATCTCTATTGATAATTTTAGGTATGTCCCCGTGTCTTCGTCAGGGGGGCAGGTGACACCGGTGGTTGAGTTTTCTGTCACCAACAATTCATTATTCGATTTTTGGGAGTTCAGTGGTGTCGTCGAGTTTTCGCGTGATGGTAATACTATTGGCTATGCACCTATAGTCATTTCTCAATTTACCGGTGGAGAAACTCGCTTGGTATCGCTTGGAATTCTTTCATCTCTCTCTGTTATTCATTCGGTCAGGTTGTTTCCTTCGGTGAATGTGTTTGATACAGAGGTATTCATGGTGCGATAAACTTTGTAATCCAGTATTTCTCTCGAGAGTTTATTTTTTTTGTATAATCATGTATCGTTTCCTAGTACATGGTAGTTTGTCATTTATGAGTAATTTTTTTATCAAGACATTTCGGGGGTATGATGTGATTCTTTTGTTTACCGCAATCGTACTTTCGTGTATCGGGCTTGCTGCAATTTATAGCGTTGATTTGTCTCGTGGAGAAGGGCTTACTTTTTTTTCAAAACAGATTGTTGCATTAGGAATCGGCCTGGTAGGGTTGATTGTATTATCTCGATTTCATATCACTTTTTATGAAGCACATTCGAGATTGATTTATATTATTGCGTTCATCCTTTTGGTTTTAGTTTTGATTTTCGGTGTGACGATTCGTGGTACGACTGGATGGTTCCATTTGTTTGGTTTTTCATTTCAGCCTGCGGAGTTTGCAAAAATTGCATTGGTTATTTTTTTAGCTTGGCGTATTGATCGTCAAGCACGGCGTTTTCAGACGTGGCAGTTTCTGTTGGTAATGACAGTACTTACTGGTCTTTTGGCTGGATTGATTATGCTTCAGCCGGATCTTGGGTCTGCAATGATTTTGGTGGGGGTATGGTTTGGCATGATGCTTCTTGCGGGTATACCTAAATTGTATACATTTGGTCTTGTGTTTGCGGG
>JBPOJQ010000002.1:0-8061 GCA_052033375.1 Candidatus Magasanikiibacteriota bacterium | reverse complement strand
TCAGTATTTGCCCAGTTGAGAGGGAAAAGTTATATAGATTCAGCGGTTCTTTGGTAAATTCGAGTAAAAATCTTGTTACGAAATAGAGGAAAATAAAAGAGAAAAAAGTATAGAGCACTGGTTTTTGTATCTGTATTTTTTTATATATAAACAGTGTAATGCCGAAAATAATAAAACAGGTGAGTGCTTCGTAGAGTTGTTGCGGATGGCGTGTGATTACTTGAGAATCAACTCTGGAAAAATATACGCCCCATGGAACACTCGTTGCTTTTCCAATGATTTCTGAGTTAAAAAAATTTCCCATTCTGATACATCCGGCCAGAAGGGGGATGGGTACTACCATGAGATCGAGATAGTTTTTTAGGTCAATTTTTTTTATTTTTTGATACACCCACGCGGTAAGAAGTAGTCCAATGGTAAGGCCATGGCTTGAGAGTCCACCGTGATTGATAAAGATTATTTCGCTGGGATGAGCCAAAAAATAGGGTAAATTGTAAAATAGGATGTGACCGAGCCGAGCGCCGATAAGTCCACCGATAATTAGCCAGACTGACAGATCATAGATAGTGTTCAGTTTGTCTTTGTCATTTTTTGCAAGCCAGTAATAGGTAAGAAGACATGCGAGGACCCCAACCCCAAGCATGAGTCCATACCAGCGAATCGTGAATGGACCGAATTCAGCGAGTATTGGGTCGAGGCTATTGATAAACATAGGTAAGTGTAAAAGTTGAAAGTAGAAGAAAAATATTTTTAACTGTATGAACCTTTTGACTTCATCGACTTGACGAGACTGGTAAGAATAAATATTGCAGATCCGGTGAGAATGATTAACGCACCAGAGGGTAGATCGAGATGGTATGATAATACGAGCCCTACGATGGTCATGGTAAGTGCAATTATTATTGCGATTTTTTGGAATGATGAGAATGATCGTGCGATTAATTTTGCAGCAGCACTTGGGGTGATGATGAGTGCACTGACGAGAATGATTCCTACTAATTTTACACTAGCGATGACCGCAAGTGAGGTGATGATGTAAAAAGCAAGATCATAGCGTGCAGGAGAAATTCCTGATAAGTACGCACCATCTTTATCGAATGTAATAAATGTCATTTGTCGGTTGAATACCGACAGGAGTATGAGCACGCCTATTCCCACAGTGCAAATAGTCCATACATCAACGGTGTTGATTGCTAGAATATTTCCAAATAGATAACTCATAAGTTCGGGCTGATACCCAGCATGAAAATTCATGAGAACGATTCCTATCGCCATTGAAGTAGTAAATAGTAAGCCGATGGTTGCGTCTTGATTCAGATTTGTTTTTCTTTCAATGAAAAAAAGTATGACTGCAAGCACTGCGCCGAATATGAGCGCGGTTGGGAGTGGGGCGATTCCAAGTATGATCGCGAGGGCGATTCCACCGAGTGATGCATGTGCAATTCCATCCCCAATAAAGCTCATTTTTCGTGACACAATAAAGGTACCTAGCCAGCCTAAAATTATGGAAATCATTATTCCAGATATAAGCGCGCGTTGCATGAAGGGGTATTGTAGTAGTTCTAACATAGAGTGTTGAGTTGACTAGATACGTACGAACTTACGAAATCCATTACGAAAGTACGAAATTTATTTTAAGTAAAGTTGGAGATAAAACTAAGAATAGTGGAATAAAGTTTCGTACTTTCGGTACTTGTTCGTAAGTTCGCATATAATTAGTGATGGTGATGATACACCCCTGCATCTGTTCCGTACAGTTGCTTCAATACCCCAGGTGTAATGGTCGATGAGGGGGTCCCCTGGCAGATTGTTCGTTTATTGATACAAATCACTGAATCGGCAAATCGATGTACGATCGCCACATCATGGGAAATAATAATACAGGTGATTGCATGTTCAGTGTGTAAGCGTTCAATTAATTCGTAGAGACTGTGTTCTCCCTCAATATCAATTCCTGCGGATGGTTCGTCCAATACGAGTATGTCTTTTTCATGAAATATTGCTCGAGCGATTAGCGCTCGTTGAAATTGACCACCGGATAATGTTCCTATTTTTTGATTGATTTGTTTTTCTAGTCCCACCTCTCTTAGTACGTCTATGATTTGTTGGTATCGATGTTTTTGATCTCTACATTGATACGCTTTGAGAAATTCATTGACGGTAATGGGGAGCGTCCGGTCAAATTGGAGTTGTTGGGGCACATATCCGATGTGTGTGCGCATTGCTGAAGGTTTTTTTCCATCAATAGTGATTGTACCGGCGGTGGGGGTGAGTAAGCCCACGATTCCTCGGATTAATGTGGTTTTTCCAGATCCATTTGGGCCAATAATTGCTGTGATTGAGCCTTTTGTTATTGTGCATGAAATATGATCAAGGACCACTACTCCGTGATATTCATGAGTCACATTGTTGACGGTGATGTAATCTGTTAGGTGCTGATTTTTTTGCATACAGTACAGAGTCCAGTGAGGATAAATGAATGACGAACATTTGAAAAACCGGGGAATTTAGGTACAGATTCGTGGCTACAATCGACACATTTTGTTTTTTTGCATATTCGGCATATGATGTGATGGTGGTGATCTCCTTCATCACTTTTTTCATAAAATTGTTGGCCATCAATATTTACCACCGCATCAATTAATTGGAGTTCTTTGAGGGTCTCAAGTGTTCGGTAGATTGAAACCCGGTCTACCGTATTTAGCTTTCTTGCCATAGTGAGAGCACAAAAAAGACCTTCATGCTTGATAAGGTAGTCTGTTATCACTCGGCGGGGAGTGGTGGCTTTGTAGCCATGGCGCACAAGTTCTTCAAGAATCCAATTGTATTTCATAGTGAGTAATTGCAAATGTTGTTGCAAGTATAGCAAAAATGAGGTATAAATCAACTGTTTATCCACAGCAATCTATTTGCAATTGAAATTGATTTGCATTATGATGGGTCTGTCGAATATTTTTATATGTTACTCTATATGAACAACATGCGTCGTTTTTTGTTTTTACTCACGATTCTCATATTGGCAGGCGCTGGATGCAGTATTGGGACACCTGATACTCCAAAAGTCGGTGCTACGATTTTTCCTATTTATGACCTCGTTCGGGTTATTGGGCAGGAGGAGATTGATGCAGTACTGATTCTTCCTCCTGGAGCGAGTCCTCACAACTTTGAGCCTACACCTTCGGTAATTAAAGCATTGCAGGGGTCTTCTTTGATTTTTCAGATTGGACACGGGCTTGATTCATGGACGACATCAATTAGCCAGTCTATTCCACGGGCACGTGTAGTTACGCTTGATCGTAATATACAGCTCCTTCCGACGGCTGACATAGACGAACACACGGGTGAAGAGGAAGAAGACCATGAACACGGACCGATTGATCCGCATTATTGGATGGATCCGACAAATGCATATATTATGATTGATACGATTGTTGATGAGTTATCGCAGATTGATCCAGCACATGCAGAACTATTTGTCGCACGTGCTAATACGTTCAAAGATGAGCTTGAACGTAAAGATTATGAATGGATGCAGAAGATGGCTGAAGTTCCAAATAAAAAAATAGTTACTTTTCATGATGCATTCAATTATTTTGCACAACGCTTTCAATTTCAAGTCGTTGCAACATTTGAGCCGTTTCCTGGTCGTGAGCCCACACCACAGTACTTGATTGATTTGAAAAATAATATTTTAAAATATAACGTGAAGACACTGTACGTCGAGCCACAATTCCCGACTGCTGCACTTGAGACATTTGCAAAAGATAATGATCTCTCGATTGCGACTCTTGATCCCGAGGGTTCATCAGATCGAACAAGTTATCTTGAGATGATCGGGTACAATGTAGAGACAATCATTCAGAATCAGAAATAATACAATAGAGACAGGTCATGACCTGTCTCTATTGTATTATTATCCACACCTATCGAGGACTTGCAAAGTTCGCGGAATGTGGTATATTGTGACCTGCTTTGATTATTAAAATTTTTTTATGTCTGATTTTCAATACGACTTGGTAAAAACCGCTATCCTTGATCATGTGCGTGAGACATTTGAGGAAATTGAAGATGGATTGGCTCGGTCGCATGAGGAAAAATATGCCCTGCTGGAAGATGCTCTGGAAAATGCCTCTGATGTGGATGAGTTGAAAGTCGCATTTGAACAATGGTTCGCGGATCATTCAGAAGAGTTGGAATTGGAATACGAACTTGATGAAATGTGGGTACAGGCTCTTGCGCGGGTGGAAGATAGTGAATAAAGACCTGAACTTGTACGTGAATTAACATAAATTTGTTTGGGATGATGTGAATTTGTGTTGTATCTGTGTTTTAAAAATGATAGTATATAGGTACTATCATTTTTTATGCTCAACATTTCTCAGATTTCTCAGATTCTTGGTGACGAAGCAGAAAGTCTGCTCACGTTTGCAACACCAAAAATTTCAAAGACGAAACTTCATCTACCGTCAAAACATTTTTTTTATAATACATTTTCTATTTCTGACCGTTCACACAAAGTAATTGATAATTTGATTCGTCTACGAAAAACCGGGAGACTTAAAAAAACAGGGTATTTATCGATTTTGCCGGTAGATCAGGGAATTGAGCATACTGCGGGTGCACGATTTTCTGCAAATCCAGATTATTTTGATCCAGAAAATATTGTGAAGCTTGCACTTGAGGCAAAATGTAATGCGGTTGCTTCGTCATATGGTACGCTTGCGATTTTGAGTAAGAAATATGCAAGCAAAATTCCTTTTATTGTGAAGCTGAATCATAATGACTTGTTTCGTTTTCCAAATGATTATGATCAGACCATGTTTACGACGGTAAAAAAAGCGTATGAAATGGGAGCTCGGGGGATTGGTGCGACTATTTATTTTGGCTCACCTGAATCAAAGCGACAAATTACTGAAGTATCAGAAGCATTCGCCGCAGCGCATGAAAAAGGCATGTTTACCGTACTCTGGTGCTATGTGCGGAATGCTGGGTTTAAGGTCGGAAAAACTGACTACAGTACCTCTGCTGACCTCACAGGCCAGGCAAATTATCTGGGGGCGACGATTGGTGCTGATATTGTGAAGCAGAAATTGCCCACTCTCAATGGTGCATATAGTGCATTGAATAAAGGAAAAAGTTCGTTTGGTAAATATGATCCTCGAATGTATACCGAGCTTGCAAGTGAGCATCCTATTGATCTGTGTCGCTATCAGGTAGTAAATAGCTATATGGGACGAATTGGTCTCATTAATTCTGGTGGAGAGAGTAATGGTGAGACAGATTTGCGAGATGCAGTGCGCTCGGCTGTGATTAATAAGCGCGCTGGTGGAATGGGCCTTATTCTAGGGCGCAAAGCATTTGAGAAACCACTCAAAGAGGGTGTTGAGATATTGAATGCAGTCCAGGATGTGTATTTGTGTAAAGATGTAACAGTTGCTTGATTAGTTCATAGTTTAGTCTACTTGTAGGCAATAGTGAGAAAGTCAGCGGGTGATTAAAACATAACACAGCCAATATGGCTGTGTTATGTTTTAATCCACAATATGTACACAATTTGTCGAATAGAAGTTGACAAGATTTAAGTTATAAATTAAGCTAAATCTATTGCTTTTATGAATACTGAAATATTCAAAAAATTAGGAATGTCTGACAAAGTAGCCCAAATCTACCAATCTTTGTTGTCTTTGGGTCCTAGTTCGGTACGTTCTCTGGCTGAAAATAGTAGATTAAATAGAGGAAGTACGTATGATGCCCTCAAATGGCTGGAAGATCATGGTCTTGTTACGTTCTACCATAAGGATACGAAACAGTATTTTGTGGCTGAACATCCGGATCATCTCCTGTCACTCGTCCGCGAACAAAAGCAGGCAGCTGAGCGGGCTCTGAAAGAGCTTGAAAAGATGATACCTGAGCTTGCTGCGCTTCATCATAAAGGTGGAGATCGGCCTGTTGCGCGATACGTGGGAGCGGGTGAGCTCAATAGCATTCTCGAAGATGTACTTACGACGTGTGAGCAGAGTGAAGATAATATGTATCGGATATATTCTGCTGAGGGTGTTAAAGAATTTTTGTACGAACAGTTTCCTACCTTTAGTGACGTACGTATTGCCAAAGGAATTTCCGTTCGAGCAATTGCGATTGGAGAGGGTGGAGAATTACGTGGACTTGATCAACGCAAGCGTCTCCCATCGAGCGAAGAATTATCTACATATATCATTATCTATTCTGGGAAAACTGCATATATCTCGATTGATGCAAAAAAACAACCCGTTGGAGTGGTGATTGAGAATGAAGGAATTTATCGGACAGAAAAAGCAGTATTTGATTCCCTGTGGGATAAAATTTAGGCGCTATGTTTGTTATTGATTTTGATGATACACTTTTTAATACTCATGATTTTAAGAAATCACGGATTCAATCATTATTGAAAGCGGGAGTATCTGAGCGTGATTACCAGGAAACGTATATCGAAGCCTTGAAAAAGAATGATGTATTCTCCTATTCCAATGAGCGGCATGCTGAGTTACTTGCTCTCAGAGGATATTCAAAAGAAAAAGTGCTTGCTGTATTAGAGGAAACTACAGGGGAGAGATTGCATGAGTTTCTATTTCCTGATACGGTAGAATTTCTTGAAAAATTGAAAAAACTGAATCAATCGATAGTACTTCTCAGTCTTGGAGAGCCGAGTTTTCAGGAGCTCAAAGTAAAGGGGAGTGGGGTGCATGAGTACTTTGACCGAACATTTATGGTAAAAGATAGTAAACAATATATTATCCAGGAACTTATTGATGTGGGTGAACAGGAGGAAGATATGTGGTTTATCAATGATAAAGTGGGAGAGACGTCACATATTAAAAATAAATTTCCACAGATGAAAATAGTTCTTAAAAAATCAGAATCAATTGGTGAAGAAGAATATAGACAAAGTACCTTACCCTATTTCAAAACACTTACAGAAATATATGAATACATCGAACAAAAAATTGGATAACGTGAGAGTAGTAATTCTTGCGGCAGGGGATGGTAAGCGTATGAAAAGTACGCTTCCTAAAATGATGCATGAGCTTAGGGGTAAGCCATTGGTTGATCATGTCGTTTCTCATGTAGAAGATGCTGGAATGGGAAAACCACTTGTTGTGGTTTCTGCAAAACATACGATGGTGCAGGATCATCTAGGGATGCGTGCAGAGTATGTCATTCAAAGGGAGCAATTAGGCACTGGGCATGCAGCATCCATGGCAGAGACTGTTTTAGACGGTTCGATTGACCATGTAATTTTTCTTAATGGAGACATGCCATTTGTTTCTGGAGAATCAATTAAACGACTTTTTATTCGGCATATTGAAAGAAATAACACGATTACGATGATGACAGTTATAGTTCCGAATTTTGACAATGAAAATCAGGCTTTTGCTGGATTTGGTAGAGTTATTCGTGGGGACAATGGGCATATTACACGGATTGTAGAAAAAAAAGATGCCACAGACGATGAACTTGCTATTACAGAACTGAATCCTTCTGTGTGGTGCTTTGAAGCATCATGGCTCTGGAAGTCACTTAAAAATCTTAAGAATGAAAATTCGCAGAAAGAATATTATCTTACTGATGTAATTGGGATGGGAATTGATGAGGGAGTACAAATTTCTTCAATTTCAATTGAGCCCAAAGAAGCTATTGGGATTAATACTGCTGAAGATCTGGAAGTAGCGCGTACTCTGTAATTTATGCCAAAAGTTTCCATTATTTTACCAACGTATAATCGTGCATATATTCTGAATCAGGCGATTGATTCTGTTTTGGCACAATCGTTTGCAGACTGGGAACTTATTATTGTCGATGATGGTTCGACTGATGATACCAGAGAATTTGTTTCGCATTACATTGTGTGTGATTCACGTATACGATATATATCACAGGAAAATGCCGGTGCTTGCGTTGCGCGTAATAATGGTATGGAACATGCGCTGGGGGATATTATTGTTTATTTGGATAGTGATGATTTATTTTTTCCTGAGTATCTTTCTACTTTGATTGAATGTTTGAAAAAAAATAAAAGTATTG
>JBPOJQ010000005.1:0-24696 GCA_052033375.1 Candidatus Magasanikiibacteriota bacterium | reverse complement strand
ATACCTGATTTGAGTGCCTGAAATATCTGTATTGTAGAAAATTCACCACAAAAGCCTTATACTACAGTCGGCGTACCGTAGTATATTTGTGCTTCCTTTTTATACTATACATCTCAATGCAAAATCTGTATGAAAAAAAATTATTTCATCAAACATCTTATTGGTACTGTTGTAATGCTTTCTGTACTATTTCTTAGTGCGGGACGCTTCGACTACTGGCACGGACTGCTTTTTACATTAACCAGCATAATAATGCTCATACTCAATTATACTTTGTTACGCCCAGACGCACAGCTACTCGAAGAACGTTCAATGCCAGGAAGCAATACGAAGCAATGGGATAAAAAAATATTAGGACTATTGGCTGTTACTACTCTCATACTCTATATTGTTGCTGGGCTTGACTCCGGACGTTATCAATGGTCGCCCCATTTCCCTTGGCCACTCTATCTGATAGGAATATTCGCAACAATTGTTGGACAATTATTCTTCCTTATTGCACAAAAACAAAATACTTTTTTTTCAAGTGTTGTACGTATACAAAATGACAGAAATCACCAGGTATATAGCAATGGATTATACTCAGTGGTCAGGCATCCTGCCTACCTAGGTATGTGTATTCAATCAATTGGATTCCCACTTTTGTTCGGATCTGTATGGAGTGTAATACCAGTCGGTATCACACTCATTCTGCTGATCATCCGAACAAATCTGGAAGATAGTACCCTGCAAAGTGAATTGAGTGGGTATGCCGACTATGTCAAAAAAACTCGTTACAAATTAATTCCTTTTATATGGTAATGTTTCACATATTTCTACCACCACATACCGCCACTCTCTACACCATATGAAGTACACTGCATTACTCCGAGGAATAAACGTGGGAGGACATCACCGGGTGGAAATGAAAAAACTTACATTGCTTTTTGAACAAGTGCTCGGGTATACCGAGGTATCCACGTATATCAACTCTGGCAACATCATGTTTGAAGCCTCAGATAACAAGACAACTATACAGGTGGATATTGAGTCATGCCTGAAACAACACTTCAAATTTGATATTCCGACATTACTCAAAACACACACCGACATGCGGCGCATCGCACGAGCTATTCCCGCATCATGGCATAATGATCCTACACAGCGAACAGATGTCGCATATCTCTTTCCACACATAGACCATAAACAGGTTATTGCAATTCTGCCCATTCGCCGAGAATATATCGACATTCGATATGTACCTGGTGCACTTATCTGGAATATACTCCGCGCGAACTACACTAACAGCCATTTACATAAGCTTATTAGCCATGAGCTGTACCAATACATGACCATACGAAATGTGAACACAGCTCGATTTCTCGGGGATAGTCCTGCTGCCCAATAATTCACATACACTGCGCACTATGTATACAACGATATTTTTTTCACGTATACTTCCTACCATATCTTCTCTGACATAGATATGAATTCATTTTCTATTGATAAAAAGACACTTTTTTGCGCCATCTTTTTGTTTTTTTTACTTATACTTGCTAGTTTCTATTTTGCTTTTTTTCATACACACAAAACAGCCAATTTGATCGACTGTTCAGCATATCCATTGATTAACAAAACAATAGATTGTGCAGTAATCGATGCTGAGTATTCGCGTACCAAAGATTTGGACAGTGAGATACAAAAAATTATTGCAGAGGAAAAAAAAGCAGGTACTATTACCAGGGCGTCGGTATTCTACCGTGATTTAAATACACGACAGTGGTTTGGTATCAATGAGAGTGCTGATTTTTATGCAGCAAGTCTTCTCAAACTCCCCCTTTCTATCATCTATTTCAAACTTTCAGAAATAGATGATTCCATACTGAATAGAAAAATTACACTAGACCGAGTCGATCGAAATACTGGGGAATTTTTTCGCGCTCCTGATACGCTTGTCACTGGCACAGAATATACAATTAATGAACTGATACAAATCATGCTCGAATACTCTGATAATAATCCGGTTCCCGCACTCAATTCATCAGTAGACCCGGTGCTCAGATCAGAAATTCTACATGATCTTGGTATTGAATCAATCGCTCCAGATTCCCTCGAGTCTCGACGTGAAATCAGTGTCCGAGTATATGCAAATATTCTTCGACAGCTCTACAACGCCTCCTATCTAGATATCGAACATTCGCAGATGCTCCTCGAATACCTCACACAGACGAAATTCACCGCTGGTATTATAGCGGGCGTGCCAGAAGGCACTATCGTGGCACACAAATTCGGAGAAGCTACAATGCCAAATTTACTCGGCGACGGAGAAATCAAAGCTCTCCATGACTGCGGTATTGTATATCGACCAGATACACCATATATTATCTGCATCATGACTGAAGGAAAAAATTTTGAAAATTCCGCGAAAGTTATTCAACGTATCACCGAGGCTTCGTATACACTATAACATTTGTCACTCATATTATGGGCAAACGCGCAAAAAATCTAAAGAGTTATTTTCTATTCGATGTCAACGTGGCTATACGCTTCCTTATACTCTCTGACACCATTCTTCTTGGTGCCGCAGGACTACTTGCCCCGATTTTTGCATTATATATCCAGGATTTTATCAGTGTGGAGCACAGTGAGGTAGTGGCTGGTATTTCTGTGGGGATTTATCTGCTGACCAAAAGCATCATGCAGATTCCTATTGCAGAATTAGTAGACCGGATTCGTGGAGAAAAAGATGATTTTTGGATCATGTTTATTTTTACCCTCATTATCGCAGTAATCCCCCTAGCATATCTCGTCATCCATACCCCGTTTCAGCTCTACATTGTACAATTCATTCTTGGACTATGTACCGCATTCACCTTTCCTACCTATATGGCCATTTTCACTCGCCATATAGACAAATCAAAAGAGGGTACCGAATGGGGTCTATATTTTACCGCGACAGATCTCTCCAGCGCGCTTTTAGCGATTATCGGAGGATATGTAGCATCTACTCAGGGTTTTCCCACGCTTATTAGTATTATTGTCGGAGCATCAATCATCGGCACGCTATTTTTATGGCCGATCAAACCCTATATCAAGATGCCTCGAACACACAAAACATGAGTACATTAATTGACAAAAAGCCTAAAATCAGGTATAGTCTGCGTAATGTGTAACCACATACGAAAAACAGAGTCGAGTTTCTCGGTTTACCAAATATCATAAACACAATTTTATGAACGGAACTATCAAGACTCTTACTGATAAAGGATTCGGATTTATTGCTCGCGAAGGCGAAACAAAAGATCTCTTCTTTCATTCAAAGTCATTGGTTGGTGTATCATACGATGAATTACAGGTTGGAGATGCGGTCACTTTCGAAGTGATTGACGCAGAAAAAGGTCCAGCTGCAACCAACGTATCTCGAGCGTAATAGCTTACACTATCAAAAACATCCTCCTCGTGAGGATGTTTTTTGTTTTACCACATAACATACATAAAATTATCCTGCTCATGACGATATATTTTTATACTATCTCCATTCGCCCTGAATTCAGGTAATTTTGATATAACATAATTTCAAGTGATATACTTATTGTACACACAGTATCCCTACGGTTTTCTCCCTGAAATACCATAGTGCACACATTTCTTGTACCCATGTCCCACAATATAGTGAAAAACGCACTGGCGCACATCTCAAACCGGACTATGCATTTCAACTTTTCTTCTCGCGTAACATCTATAGTGATATTTTTTTGTTGTCTTTTTCTCAGTTTTGCATTGTATGGCAATACCATTAATGCTGAATTTGTACATGACGACGCATTTTTTGTATCAAGACCAGAACTTAGAGACCCCGCGTATTTGATCACTCTATGGAAAGATCCCTATCTCCCCCAAAATATAGGCAATGGTGCGTGGAGGCCGATTACAACTCTTTCATTTGCGCTCAATTTTATTCTTTTTGGAGAACGCCCTATCAGTTTCCATATTGTTAATATTATACTCAACGGTATTGCTACTTTTACTGTCTTTCTATTTATTACAAAGCTTACCCGTCATAGAATGATCGGTTATTTTTCTGCTCTAATTTTTGCTTTTTTACCTATCCATACAGGCGTTGTTGCGTTTATTAAGGCACGAGACGAAATTTTATATACTATTTTTACACTTTCTTCATGGATATTTTTCTTAAAGACGTGTGAAACAAAAATTGGACGACAGAAACATTTATTTATAAGCAGTTTTCTTTTTTTACTCGCCGTACTCACAAAAGAACAAGCTGTACTTGCACCCTTTTTTTTCTTTGGATTAGAGATACTACGTAACGGAATACGATCACTTCGTTCATCATTTCGTTCTCTGTCACTGAGTGCTATACCATATGCCGCAACAATTATTTTGTATTTATTATGCAGATTTTTCATTCTAGGCGCATACGCATTTGGTAAAGATGATATATACCACACGTCGAATCCATTATCGAACGAACATTTCTGGATACGCATCTTTACTGCATGTAAAATTGCGTTTATCTATATAGGAAAAACTTTCATACCCGCTAATCTGTCAGCCACCTACACGTATAATCACCTCCCATTAGTTTCAAATCCACTTCTTTCATGGGAAGCTATTATTGGAATTGTATTCCTTGGCACAGGCGTTACAATTATGCTAGTGAAAAAATATAAAAATACCCCTCTATGGTACGGGGTAGTAATTTTTTTACTTTGTTATCTTCCAATTTCCAGATTTATTTTTAAAGACCTAGGAGAAATCGTGGAAGAGCATTGGATGTACCTTCCCTCATTGGGATTAAGTTTAATATTAGGCCACTTTTTATTTCGTTTGTACCAAATAAAAAAAATAGCTGCCCTTATATCTGTGGCAATAATTTTAATATCCTATGGTATCGTTACAGTCAAAAGAAATACTGTATGGCATGATGAGAAATCTCTCTATACCTCCATGATACAGTCTGCTCCCACGAGTATTTCGGGGCATCTTTTCTTAGCTGATTGGTATTATAGAAACAAAGCATATGCCCTGGCGCATACAGAGGCACAAAAAGCTTTTAGTATTTACCAAGATCATCCACGCGTGCTTAATTTACTAGGTAAATTAGAGTTGTTATCTGGACAGTACACCCAGGCAGAACAATTATTTGCACGCTCAATCACTATCAAGCCTTCACTCCCGGAAAGTCACAAATTATATATCCGAGCCTTATCGAAACAAGGCAGATATGAAGAAAACGTTAACAAACTCACGGTGTATCTCGCAATTGCACCACACGATTTGGAACTACGCTACCTTATGGCACTCAACTTGTATAAACTTGGACGACTGGAAGAGGCTGTTCACTATTTTGATTGGCGACAAGACCTCAATTATGAAGAAAAAATACAACTACTTAAAAATTTTTAATTCTGTACCACGTCTTTTTGTGTAATGTACTTTTTTATTTCGACCATTTTGTAATAATTTGATATACTATATTCAATCTTGTGATATGCCAAAAAAGAAAAATATAAAACGGCGCCCGCATCTCTTGCAATATTTTTCCAAAAACTTCGCAATTGTTCTTGGGATGGTTTTTATATGGCGAGGGATTTGGTATGCACTTGACTATATTGATACTTTGATTTTCGGCGGACAACATATCGTGACCGCCATCCTCGGTGTCGGGTTTGGTTTTGCACTCCTCTACCTCCCCGACAAAGATCTCGATGAAATCAAGGAATTATAGTTCGTCTTGATATGTTTTTTTCAGTTATCATACCTACCGAAAACCGTACGCGGAGTATTACTCATGCAATTTCTTCACTTATACTCCAGACACACCCAGACTGGGAAGCGATCATTCTCGATACCGGCACCGATCCGCGCATTGCATCCATCATTCATCCACTTCTTTCTCAGGATCGGCGGATACGGTATCTCTTACTACCCCCCGACCACATCACCCATCCACGTGCATGGGGCATCAGCGCTGCACGTGGAGATATTATTACGTATATTGATGCAAATGATTATATCTCACCAACACATTTACAGGTGCATCATGATTATTTTGTTTCCCATCCTCATGTCGACATGCTCTATGGAAAGCCCACAATTATTGGAAGCCCCTACATAGGCGACACTCATATCCACCACTCAGTCATACCTGGTACTTTTTTTATCAAAGAACACCTATTCGATACCATCACACAATTACCCAAAACTGGTTCAGACGAAGGATTGGTATTCCATTCCCATATACAACGTCATGGATTCATTACCAAAGAAATCCCCATGCCCACGTACATCTATGACCGCTCATAATGCCTATACTCTTATTACTCGAGAGCTCACACAATTGCGGGACCCACACAAAGCTGCATTTCTGAAACGATTTTTCAAAACGGGCCGAGGAGACTATGCTGAAGGCGACAAATTTTTAGGCATTACAGTGCCTGATCAGAGAGTAGTAGCCCGCGCATATAGACACCTCGACCGATCATCGCTCGATCGACTACTACAACATCCAATCCACGAATACCGGCTGACAGCGCTCGTGATACTTGTGTACCAATTTAGACATGGTGATGAAACTACCAAAACAGATATTTTCAATTATTATCTCTCGCGCACTGCACATATTAATAATTGGGATTTAGTCGATCTTTCTGCACGGGATATTGTGGGTGAATATGTACATATACATCCGAACAAAAAGAAGATTTTATATCGACTAGTCCGATCATCGTGTATCTGGGAACGCCGAATTGCAATCGTCTCCACTTGGGCGCTTATCAAAAACCACCACTTCGATGACACACTGACGCTGTCAACCATGCTACTGACTGACACCCATGATCTCATACACAAAGCTGTCGGCTGGATGCTCCGTGAGGTAGGAAAACGCGATACCCAGGTATTGTTCACATTTCTCGACACATACGCAGCTCGCATGCCTCGGACAGCGCTCCGTTATGCTATTGAACATTTTTCTCCATCCAGACGAAAACACTATATGCAGATACCACGGAGGGCTTGATTTTCTTGTGTATATATGCTATACTGTACTTGTGTAAGTTTTCTTGTAACTTTCGTCTCATACGAGGCACCAATCAAGGCGCATGTGCGGCGTCGCTCGACTTAGAGCTTGGACTTCAATCGACGAGTAGATAGAACCTTACAATGTTTAATCATTTCCTCAATTTGAGGAAGCAAGCAAATTGTAAATTATGTCAAAACAGCTCTACGTTGGCGGACTGCCATACTCAAGTACTGAAGATGCTGTACGCGCTGCTTTCGAGCAGGCTGGTGCAGTAAGTTCAGTAAAGATCATGACCGATAAATTTACCGGTCGCTCACGAGGATTCGGATTTGTGGAAATGGCTGATGAAGCCGGTGCCGCATCTGCAATCGAAATGTGGGATGGCAAAGAATTCGAAGGACGACGTCTCAAAGTTAACGAGGCTCGACCACTCGAAGATCGCCCACCACGCCGAAACGATCGCTAAAGCGAGACGAAAGACAGGTACGCACAACCTGTTTTTTTGTTGTTAAAAATCAAAAAGCAAATAGCAAGGAACAAAAAAACAAATACTTTAATCACAAATGTATTTTTGTTATTTGTTCCTTGCTATTTGTTCCTTATACTATTAAAATAGAGAACAAACGTTTAACAATAAAAGCTATCAAATTCATCCAACCTATGTCTCTCACCATACTCTCTTGGAACGTCAATGGAATCAGAGCTGCGGTAAAAAAGGGATTTACTACGTTTCTCGCCAAACAAAAACCTGATATCTTGGGAATTCAGGAAGTAAAAATTTCAGATGACGCTCGTGAGAAAGAAACATTTGATTTTGCAAACTATGGCGAATACTGGAATTCTGCCGAGCGACCTGGATATTCGGGTACTATGACCCTGGTATCTGAAGAGAATCCCACACTGCACGTGCTTTCGCATGAAGTGGGTCTGGGTAACAAAGAATTTGATTTTGAGGGTCGCGTCCAGACACTCGAATTCTCCAAATTTTACTTTATCAATATTTATTTTCCGAATGCGAAACCTGACTTGTCTCGTATTCCTTTCAAACAGGAATTCAATGCAATGGTTTTGAAAAAAGTACAAAAACTTGAAAAGAAAAAACCCGTCATTGTGGTCGGAGATTACAATGTGGCACATAATGAAATTGACCTTGCGCGGCCAGACAACAATCACAAAACTCATGGATTTACAGATGAGGAGCGCGCAGACATGACCAATTTTATACAATCAGGACTCGTCGATACCTTCCGTACGCTTCATCCAGAAAAAGTACAGTACAGTTGGTGGAGTCCCATGGCTGGAGCACGAGTGAGAAACGTGGGGTGGCGTATTGACTATGTACTAGTAAGCAAATCTCTTCAAAAGAAAGTTAAGAGTGCGTTTATCCTGGATCAGGTGTATGGATCAGATCATTGTCCAGTTGGAATCGAAATCGATATTTAAATCCATCCCAATCCGTTAGATCCATGTCATCCATCTTCTGCTCTATACATGTTTATACAGCGCGGATTGTACGGATAACACAGATCGACACGGATTTCTTATTTTGATATGAGGCAAGTACTTTCAAAAAAACAAATCCGTCAATTTCAAAAAAAAATTTACGATCACTACAATAAAAATAAGCGCGACTTCCCGTGGCGGAAAGGAATTACTCCGTATAAAATTGTGGTTTCTGAAATCATGCTTCAGCAAACTCAGGCTCCGAGAGTGGTAGAGAAATTTAAATTATTTATCAAAACATTTCCTAATTTTGAAGCATTAGCCAAAGCTCCTTTTAACGACATTCTCACCATCTGGCAAGGACTCGGCTATAATCGCAGAGCACTCGGATTAAAAAAACTTGCAGAGATTATTGTTTCGGAATACAGAGGAAAACTACCCAAAACTCCAGAAAAACTAATAGGACTTCCTTGGATTGGTCCCCATACTGCCGGATCAATCGCGGCTTTTGCCTATAATTACCCCAGTATTTTTATTGAGACAAATATACGAAGCGTTTTTATACATGAATTTTTTGGTGATAAAACTGAAGTTACTGACAAAGAACTATTACCCTATATTGAAGCTGCTCTTGATAAAGAAAACTCTCGTGAATGGTACAATGCCCTCATGGATTATGGCACCTGGCTCAAAGAAACACACAAGAACCCAAGCCGTAGAAGTAAGCATTATTCGAAACAAAGCAAATTTGAAGGGTCAATTAGAAAACTTCGCGGTATGATTCTCCGTGAATTATCACACGGACAGGCAACACTTGATGCACTCTCTGATCTATATATCGAAGAATATGATGAATCACAGGTGAGTGACGTATTACAGGCACTTATCAAAGAAGGATTACTAGTACAGGAACAACATATTTTCTCAATTTCGTAACCTTTGACAATAGATGTGTTAGTGCGGTATAACCTAGTGTGGACCTTTACTTGGAGGGATATTGTATGTTTTTTGTGTCAAAACTCCCCACTCTTGCTAACGTGTTGGCAATCTTGTTTCTCATCGCTGGAATCGTGATCATCGCAGTGGTCATTTATCTCGAAAGCGCGGGTGACCTGTGGCTGAAGCCCGAGATTGATCACACGTTCTTCCTGGGACTCGGATGCCTCATCGCATCATTTCTCATCGCCCCGCCGCCCAAGCGCCACCGCTAGTGACAGTGCACCAAAAAGCCCGGCCTCCTTCTCTGGAGTGACCGGGCCTTCGTTTTTTATCACCACGTCAGCTAATTCTTATTTTTTCAACCACCAGGTATCCACCGCTTGTCCGACCAGATACCCAATAATTGCAGCACCACTCGCAAGTGCCAACATCTCCAATCCTGCTTTCCACCACTTGCGTTTGGTAAATCGGGTAGTCACTACTCCAAGCATAAATAATCCGACGAGAGTAATTCCAATTGATACCGGAATTGCAATTTCAATCGATAAGATGAGATATGGTGTCAATGGAACCGCACCTCCAATGATATATGAGATGAGCATTGCAATACCATTGCGGATCGGATTTCCGAGCCCATCAGGAATGACTTCGAGTTCCCGATAGGACATCTCTTTCAACATGATGTCGGGATTATCGCGCGCAACATCAGCCATTTTTTCTGCCAAATCTTTCGGCCAACCGTCTTTCACATACATATCACGAAGTTCTTCTCGCTCTTCTTCTGGATGATGGGCGATTTCTTCTTTTTCTTCGAAAATTTTCCGTTCGTCAATTTCACGCTCTGATTTATTCGACAAATACGAACCGACACCCATTGAAATCGATTCAACTGAAATAATAACGAGCCCCGCCAATACAGTAGTGAAGGGATCGCGTGTGGCAGCTGCAATACCAGTGATCGATCCGAGGGTAGATACCATTCCATCTTCCATCCCAAACACAATCTCCCGGATCATTGAGGCGCTCCCTGGATTACTGTGGTGAATGTAGTCTTTGTTATATTCAATAGCCATAGGCTTGCTTTTTAAGATTTCTATCTGTAGTATAGGAGAACTCTAGAGATAAATCAACTATGGAGCCCATATATCACCGGCGCGCGAACATAGTGCTACGAGAACTCAAAAAACTTTTTCCTGAATCACAAACCATATTAGAATTCGGGAATCATGTTGAATTGCTTTTTGCAGTCATGCTCTCAGCCCAGACGACTGACAAGCAGGTGAATGTGGTTACCCGAGAGCTGTTCAAGAAATATCCAAAACTAACGGATTACGTGGAAGCAATAGACAGTGATTTTGTCACAGACGTTTCATCAGTAAATTATTACCGTACTAAGGCAAAACATATTCTTGCAACTGCCCGAAAGCTTCATCTGGATTTCAAAGGAAAGTTGCCAAAAACAGTTGAAGAAATGATGTCTTTTCCGGGAGTCGGGCGGAAAACTGCATTGGTCGTACTCGGAAATGCGCATAATATTGTCGAGGGAATTGCAGTCGATACCCATGTACAGCGCTTATCAAAAGCTTTGAAACTCACCAAACACACGGTTCCTGAAAAAATAGAGAAAGATTTGAAAGAGTTATTTCCAAAAAATGAATGGTTCCATCTGACGAATCGACTGATTGAATACGGACGAACGTATTGTCCTGCGCGGTGTAGACATACTGACTGTCCGATTATACAAGTATTAACAAAGAAAGAATTATATTAATCTATGCAACAAATAACTATTGAAAAACTCATATTTGGCGGACAAGGATTTGCCCGAGTAGATGGTATCGTCTATTTTGTGTGGAATGCATTGCCTGGTGAGACTGTAGAAATTGAAATTTTGAAAAAGAAAAAAGAATATGTCGAAGCAGTGGCCACCACAATCATCACTCCTTCCCCATTCCGAGTGGAGCCAAAAGATGCGCATTTTCTTTCAACGAGCCCTTGGCAGATTATGAGCTATGAAAAAGAAAATGAATGGAAAAAAGAAATTGCGCTTGAGGTATATAAGCGTATTGGAAAAGATGTGTT
Source organism: Candidatus Magasanikiibacteriota bacterium (assembly GCA_052033375.1). Classification (GTDB taxonomy): domain Bacteria; phylum Patescibacteriota; class Patescibacteriia; order Magasanikbacterales; family UBA922; genus UBA922. The sequence goes on along the minus strand of JBPOJQ010000005.1, from coordinate 13,208 downwards.
TGCTGATGTCTCGCCCGAGCTTGTATTTGATCCAGAAAAATACTATAGCTATCGAAATAAGATGGAATTCAGCTTTGCTGTAGATAAGACCGGGCGCACCTGTCTCGGATTTTTTGAACGGGGCAAAAAAGTACGATTTGCAGTAGAGGGTTCTGAACTTGCTGACACTGCAATCAATGAAACATCAGCGTACATTCTCGCCTGGGTGAGGAAGCACCATATTCCTATGCGAAGCTTGAAGAGTCTGATGGTACGTAGTGATGGTAATGGAAAAACGATTGCCGCATTATTTATCAAAGACCGATTGGATTTTCCAGACTATCCAGAGCTCAATGACCAGTTGATTGGATTCCAATTGTATTATTCTACACACAAATCCCCTGCTTCAGTCCCGACAGACACCCTCTATACCAAGGGACAGGATTACATTATCATCACACTTCGAGATATTGAATTCAAAGTAGGGCTGCTTAGTTTTTTCCAGGTTCATTTGCCTGTTTTTGAAAAAGCTCTTGATGATATCTACGAATATATTCCAAAAAAATCTAATTTGCTCGATCTCTATTCCGGCGTTGGATCAATCGGATTACCCGTTCACAAACGTGCAAAAGAATTAACGCTCGTGGATAATAATACTGAAGCAATCCAGTATGCGACAGAAAATATTGAGCTTAATAATATAAAAAATGCGACAGCAATCTGCAAACCTACTGAAGATATTATTTCACTTATCACGTCTGATGCAATTGTCATTCTCGATCCGCCACGTGTGGGACTTCACCATCGAGTAGTGGAGCGAATACTCGAAACAAAACCAAAAACAATTATTTATTTGTCGTGTGATCTGTCTACTCAAGCACGAGATATTTCACTTCTTCACCCGACCTACAACATCACATTTTCTCGTCTCTACAATTTCTTCCCACGAACACCACATATTGAAGGATTGTGTGTGTTGAGTCTGGCATAAAAATCTATACAAACAAAAAACCAGGCTGATGAAGCTCTGGTTTTTTGTTTGTATTGTAGATTAAAATTTAATTTTAATCTACCCCTCCTCATCATTATAATATCATTACCGAAATAATCTGTCAATATGTTAAATCAATTTTATTGCCTTATTTTAGCAAATATTACATATTTTGTGCTATATTTTTGACACAAATATTATTTTATACTAAAATATGACTAAACATTTTAAATTATGGAAAAAAATTTTTATAGCATCCTCAAAGATTTAGGATTGAATGAAGATGAGGCTTCTGTATATGAAGCGCTTTTAGAATTGGGACAGTCCGTTGTGTCTCCTATTGCCGCTCTTGCAAAAGTTAACCGTACTAGCTGTTATAATATTTTAGAATCATTAGTACAAAAAAAAATGATTTGTAAAGCAAAATTTCGTGGTAAACTCTCATACAGTGTTGATGATCCTATGCGAATTATTACTAATCTAGAAGAAGAAAAAAGACAAATTGAAGCAACACTTCAAAAAGCTAAGGCTTTTCAACCAGAGCTCACTCGACGATATATACAGAAATATACTAAACCAATTATTAAATATGTTGAGGGATTCGAGGGTATAAAGGAATTATATGAAGACAGTTTACAGTGTGTTGATAAAACCAATGGACTTCGCGCGTACTCATCTCCCAAAGATCTAAGGGAAGATTTAGCAGAGTATGCAGATCAATATTTTGCAGAACGCACTCGTCGTGGCATACCAATCAGAACCATAGTACCAGATAACGAACATGGAAAAGAGTTAAAAAGAGTCGCGCATAAATTTATACGTACAGTCCGGTTAATTCCTAAAGAAAAATTTGATTTTTCACCTGAAATTTACTTATACGATAATAAATTTACAGTCATGTCTTTTAAGGAAAAATTCGGTTTTCTTATTGAGAGTAAAGAAATTGTGGATGCCTTAAAAACTGCATGGGATTTAGCATGGGAGATGGCTGAAGAATATGATAAACATATCCAGATTTAAATAATACAATAACAAAAACCGCCCTTCCCTGAGCGGTTTTTTAACACCTGTATTTTTATTTCCTCTCTTCAATCTCCCTCTTCACCTTCTCTACAAATTCACTCTTGGAAATACTCACTTGTTCTTCCTGTCCACGCATACGCACCATGAAATCTCCGCCTTCTAATTCCTTGTCACCAATGACAAGCATATAGGGAACCTTGCTCTGAGCAGCTTTTCTAATTTTTTTACCTACAGTCTCATCAGCGCGATCAATAGATACCCGGATTCCTTCTGCTCGAAATTCACGAGCAAGTGATTCTGCACCTGCAATATGTTTCTCAGACACTGGTACGAGCGCTACAGCGACCGGAGAGAGCCAGGTAGGCCAGATTCCGGCATAATGCTCAATCAAGAATGCAGTGAACCTCTCGTGGGTCGACAATGGCGCCCTGTGGATCACAAATACTTCATTATTTTCTTTTCCTCCTTCATCAATATAATTCAATTTGAAACGTTCGCGCGCGAGGAAATCGAGCTGAATCGTAGACATACTCTCTTCCCTGCCAATTACTGATTTGAATTGTACATCCACTTTTGGTCCGTAGAACGCAGCTTCGTCTGCTACCTCAGTAAATTCTACTTTCATATCAGTCAATACATCGCGAAGAACTTGTTCAGTCATTTCCCAATTTTCTGGTTGGTCAATATATTTTTCTTTGTGCTCTGGACTCCATTTTGAGAGGCGGAACCAATAATTCGTCAGACCAAAAATTTTGAAGTAATTCATGGTAAGTTCCATCACACGCTTGAACTCATCTTTGATCTGCTCTTTGGTACAGTAGATATGTGCATCATTCATCGTGAGTCCGCGTACACGAAGCAATCCTGCAAGGGTTCCAGATAGTTCATTCCGATATACGGTGCCGTATTCTGCCAGGCGAAGTGGAAGCTCCCGGTAACTTCGTGGACTTGATCCGTAGATAATATGGTGATGCGGACAGTTCATGGCGCGGAGATAGTAGGTACCATCGTCCATGACCATTGCAGGATACATTCCCTCTTTGTAGTATGGCAAATGTCCCGAGGTGAGATACAGATCTTCCTTTGCCATATGTGGGGTCACTACTCGGCTATAGCCATACGACTCTTCCATTTCAGTCGCGAATTTTTCAATTTCATTTCGAATAATCGTGCCATTTGGAAGCCACATCACCAGCCCTTTTCCTACTCGATCATCGATCAAGAATAATTCCTGATCTTTACCAATTTTTCGGTGATCTCGCTTCTTTGCTTCTTCCCGCATTTCTAGATATTTCTGCAATTCATCCTTGGTCGGAAATGCAGTACCATAAATTCGAGTAAGCATTTTATTTTTCTCATCCCCTCTCCAATATGCCCCTGCAACACTGAGTAATTTGAAATTACGAAGTTCTTTTGAAGGATTCTCGCTATGCCCACCACGGCAGAGATCGGTAAACTTTCCCGCAGTGTAGAAAGTGAGAGTCTGACCTTCTCCTGAAAACTCCTCAATCAATTCTTTTTTATATTCATTGTCCTTAAAAAATTCTTTAGCCTCTATTGCACTTACTTCTTTGTGCTCAAATTCTTTCCAATGTTTTACAATTTCACCCATTCGCTTCTCAATTTTTTTCAGATCCTCATCATTGATTTTTTCTACTCCAAAATCAAAATCATAATAAAACCCATCTTCAATTGCAGGACCAATGGTGCGTTTTGCAGTAGGATACAATTCCTCAACAGCAGCAGCCAATAGGTGTGCCGCTGAATGACGTAGATGTTCGAGTTGTTCTTTTTCCATATATCACTAATTAATAATTTTTAAAACAAAAACCCCGAGCACCTCGAGACAATGTTCTCGATAGCGCCGGGGTCTAGACGATTAGGTCAGGACGGTTCCACCCGTTATTTACCTTTTTCAAATTTGTATAAAGCTCCGAGAGTGGTACCATATTCGTCTGGGCCCCTCGCTTTGCTCGGGGTCCCTTCGGGACTGGGCAGGTTCTCGTGATTACGCTTTAGTGTGTGAACTATACTGAAAATACAATTCGCAGTCAAGTACAGGCATTATATGGTATATCTCTCTATTGTACTTCTCGTATAATCACCTCAACATTATTCGCGACATGAGGCACACTCCGATTCCAGAGAGGCTTGAAGACCATCTCGACCCCTTCTACGTGTTTCAAAGACATGACATAACGTTTTACTTCATCTTCTGACTTTCCAAAAAAGTTTTCTTTCTTCAATTCAGTACTATTTTCATCAATATTCACAAGTCCCCGATGTGACACAGTCAATTTTGCGGTGCCTGCCCCAATGTCATATCCTTCAAGAGAAAAATTAGGCATTGGTTCCATAGAAGAAAGAATTTCACTATTATCTACTACCCGTTTTTTGAGTATTTCTTCAGCAAATGCTTGTGCTCTTTGTGGGTCATACCATACTCCTACCACTGTGGCAGTACCGGTAAGTACAAAAGAGTCTACCTCTTGTCCCAATTCTGCTACTCCTCCAAATACTGGATCAACGACTTCAAATAATCCAGTCATTCCTTCCGGTTGCACGGCTTTCAGTGCTTCAGCGCCCGTTGCTTTGATTTCTTCACGTAATATTTTTTCTGCCTTAGCAATGTCTTCTTGTCCCACTACCCCAAATGTCCGTACCCCGCCACTCATCGCACTCTCGCTTCTTGCGTAAATTACTTTTTGTTTATCTTCACGAAGTCCAGGAATACTAAAAGTAGTTGCGGGGATATTTCCCGTAACACCTTTGACATCGGCGTAGACGCTTGCTTTTACCTCTCCTTTTGCGGGCACGGATACTCCGTCTTTTAGTCTAAATAATACCCCTTCTTTTGATAGGACTCTCGTCGTTGCAATCAATCCCTGTGGGCTATCTGTTTCATTGAAAATGGTGACTGTACCCTCTGCTGCAGCATCCTCGGTCTTGGTTCCTTCAGGCGAAAAAACCTTTTCATGTGCAATAACCGTAGTCGTAACAAATCCGGGAATGAGTGCATCTGTATCTTTTGCATCGAGCACTACGGTATCAGTGACTTCAAGAGGTTCTGATTTGGTAATAATAGTAATACTCGCACGCTTCGAGGACATGAATATAATAGTACCAATCAAAATAAGTGTAATACACAAGAATCCGAGTGCGATAAATTTATAAAATCGCACGGGCTGTTCTGATGGTAGTGGTGAAGCATCAAGTGGCATAGTGACAGGATTGTAGAATTAAACATGTTTAAAAAAGAAACACCAACAAGACACAAGTAAAATTCAAATTGAGATGCACAGATTGTCACTTGTTTCTTGTAACTTGATTTTGAACTCAGTCGTTAGTATACAGAAAAATAGCAAATTACTCAATTACTCTAAACACTTCGTCGAGAGTTGTCACTCCGTCGAGTGCTTTGAGTACCCCATCTTCGACCATAGTGCGCATACCTTCGGTGCGTGCAATTTTTTCAATATCCTGATCTCCCACTCGTCCGCCTAAAATCAATTGTTTGATACCATCACTGATAGCACACAATTCACAAATGACAATTCTTCCCTTGTATCCAATTCCACTACATTCTGTACATCCCGTCTCTGAGGCAGAGAAAAATTCTCGTGAATCATCGTTCATACGTTCTCGATCAGGCGCATTCATTCCCTCAATTATGCCCTGTACACGTTTTTGCATAGATTGTTCGAGCGCGGTAAATGCGACTTTTTTTCTGCACGCAGGGCATACACGCCGCACCAGACGTTGTCCCATGACACAATTGAGTGCAGGTGCCAAAAGATAGGGCGCAGCACCCATTGAAAGAAAACGAGAAATCGCACCAGCTGCAGAATTGGTATGTAGCGTCGAGAGCATCAAATGCCCTGTCAAAGCAGCTTGCACTGCGATTTCGCTGGTTTCTTCGTCACGAATTTCTCCAACCATGACAATATCTGGATCCTGTCGGAGGATAGAACGGAGTCCGGTTGCAAATGTATATCCCTTGCTATGATCTATCTGACTCTGATTAACCCCCTCGAGTCGATACTCTACTGGATCTTCCAATGTGATAATCTTTACTCCTGATTGATTTAATATCTGCAAAACTGCGTACAGGGTGGTGGATTTTCCCGACCCTGTCGGACCAGTCGTAATAATCATTCCAGTCGGTCGCTCAATCTGAGTCTTTAATTTTTCCAATACGTCCGGGGTAAACCCGAGTTGTTCGAGCGTGATACCACCTTTTCCTTGTATCAATAATCGCATCACGATACTCTCTCCAAAAACGGTAGGGATGGTTGATACACGCACATCGATATCCCCTTCTGGACTCTTGATCGTAAACCGCCCATCTTGTGGTTTTGAAATAATATTAATTTTAATCGCTGCAAGCAATTTGATTCGAGATAATAATTTTTTGTAATCTTCCTTTGATAGAGTTGCTACATCATGTAGGATTCCATCCAATCGATATCGCACGATAATACGATCTTCTTCTGCCTCGACATGCACGTCTGAAGCATCTACTTTGAGCGCCGCGCCCAGCATAATTACGAGAATATCGGTCGTTGATGCAGTTTTCAGAAGTGTGGCAACTGAGGCAAAATCATCCACTGATGCCTGCACTTTTTTCAATTCCTCTGCCGTAATTTCAACATCTTTAGTAATTGGCTTTACCGTAGGTAATTTGTCGTATAGTGAGAGTACGCGGTCGAAACTTACTTCTGAGATTACATATACCGCACCAGTTGCATGTTTTTGTGTTTCTATTCGCGTACGTATCTCGTCCACGTCTGGTTTACTTGGGTCGAGTGCTCCCAGACGTATCTCGTCGCTATTAGCAAAAAAGCATACTACTCCTGTACGCTCTGCCTCTTCACGACTGATCTGCCGTAACGCTTCGTGCGTTATTGGAAATTTTGCCAAATCAATGTGTGGAACTCCTATATGCGCAGCAAATCGCATCGCTTTTACCTCAAGCTCTTTTTTCTTGATCTCATCCATCTTTTTCGAAAGCACTCCTGTACCATCTTTTTCACTACTATGTAGTGACGGCGATACACTGCCCGCACCTATAAGATCACTAATTGAAGGATTATCTGACATACTAGTTGTTATACCCGTTTGAAGCGAGAAATCCATGCATGTATTCTGCTTCGGAATCCCCATCGATGCATAATGACAAACAAATAAGTCCATGCACTGGTCACAAACACACTAAAAATAGAACCAATGATTAGCGCATACGCAAGGAAGAGGACAACTGCCATTGAAACACCAGCATGTGAGATTGCCGCACTGCCTATGAGCGCACCATATGCACTTATTGCTAAACTCGGTGCAACCAATACATATACTCCTGCGAGCAATAACCCAAACACCATGATATTACACAAAATTAAAATCACGCCGACTTCACATGAGACCACCCAATGTGAGATACACAATCTCCATGCATGCTTAATCGAACTAAACAAATCTTTTTTCTCAATTACAAGGTATCCCACTGCAAAAATAGTAAGTACTGACACTGTCATACCGAGAATAATTGCTGAAATAAAGGATATCACAAACACAATGGCTGAAATCTTGGTCCCAAGATTGATTGCAGCAAACGCACTGGCCGAAACCACCAGGGAAAGAGCAAAAATGATGCATTTTTTAACAATATTTAGCAGTAACACTGATGACACATTACGCGCTCCCGCGTGCCACGATTCTTCAAATTTTTCAATTGATTTCAATCCATGCTCCATGGATAACGCAGTCGCATGCACCATGCCCCCCTGTGCAATTGACGCAACCACAATGATTGCAATACCCAACACCAATATCATGACTAATAGCCATGCGAGCGCTGCCCAAGAATCAAAAGAATAATTGAGAGCATTTCCAATTTCCCCCAGTGTCTGTGGTGAAAAAATATACCACACACGAGAGGCAATGCTTGCGCTACCAGGTACAACTCCGCGTGCAACTCCAGTCAATACATCAAGTATGCCCAATTGACCGAGCACCAAAGCAAAAGCTCCTAAAATCCATAATCCTTTATAGCGACGGGTAAGTTTCCAACTCACCTTGAATACTTCACGAAGTGTAGGCTCCTGCATAAAAATACAATTAGAAGATACTAGTGTGGATAGTATAGCACATCATACTATCAAAAGTGAAAAAAAACAGTATCATGATTTTCTAAATAAATTCTTTTGTATGTATACGATAGAAATATACAAAAAGCACCGTATTTCACGGCGCCTTTTGTATTGACTATCGAGTTACACATTCTTTGTAGATTCTCCGACAATTCTCTTGAACTCCTCTTGCTCTACAGTCTCTTTTTCAAGCAATTCTTTTACCAAATCATCCATTTGTTTTCGATGTGTAGTGATCACTTCTTCAGCAGATTTCAATGCCTCATCCAATACCCGACTTATCTCTTCATCAATCAATTCTGCGGTTTTTTCACTATAATTTTTCTTGTCATGGATTTCTTGCGCCAAGAAAATAAGTTCTTCATTTTCACCATACTGACGTGGTCCAAGTTTGTCACTCATTCCATAGCGAAGTACCATTGCACGCGCTGTTGAGGTGGCTTTTTTCAAATCACTTGATGGTCCGGTAGACAGCTGATCCTTGCCATAAATCATCCGCTCAGTCACATATCCCCCGAGCATCATAGCAAGCTCATCTTTGAATTTCGCACGGGTGCGATATCGCACATCACTGTCTGGCATACTGAGAGTGTAGCCCCCAGCCATCCCACGCCCGATAATCGATACTTTTCTTACCGGATCACAATTGGGAAGGAAATGTCCGACAATCGCATGCCCCGCCTCATGATATGCGGTCATTTCTCTATCTTTTTGAGTCATCAATCGCGAACGTTTCTCCGGACCAAGAATTACTTTTTCAATACTCTCAAGAATTTCAATTTCATCAATTATCTGTTTTCCCCTTCTGACAGCAAGGATAGCTGCCTCATTCAATAAATTTTCCAAATCTGCACCAGAAAATCCTGGCGTACGTTCTGCTACTTTTTTTAGAGACACAGTAGATGCAAGTTTTTTATTTTTTGCGTGTACCTTCAATATCTCGTCTCGATCATTAATATCAGGCAAATCAATTACCACCCGTCGATCGAAGCGCCCTGGGCGAAGCAGTGCAGGATCAAGCACATCCGGACGATTGGTAGCGGCCATGACAATAACTCCCAAATTTGGGTCAAACCCGTCCATCTCCACCAAAATCTGATTGAGTGTTTGTTCACGCTCATCATGACTTCCCCCCAGACCTGCACCACGCTTACGTCCAACCGCATCAATTTCATCAATAAATACAATAGCCGGTGCGGCTTTTTTTGCTTTATTAAACAAATCTCGTACACGAGATGCACCAACACCTACAAACATTTCCACAAACTCAGACCCAGAAATATGGAAAAACGGAACTCCTGCCTCACCAGCCACAGCTTTTGCAAGCAATGTTTTCCCTGTACCAGGAGATCCCATAAGCAATACTCCCCGTGGAATTTTTGCTCCCATGTCAGTAAATTTTTTTGGATCTTTCAAAAAATCAACCACTTCTTCCAATTCTTCTTTTGCCTCTTTTGCCCCTGCAACATCTGCAAACGTCTTGCGGTTGGTGTCGTCTGGTTTTGCCTCTTTTGCTCTACTCTCACCAAATCCCATCGCACGACTATTTGCACCCTGCACCTGTCTGGTAAAGAAGAAAATAATTACCAAAAATAATCCAAGCGGAATAATCCATGGCGCGATGATTCCAACCCAGAATCTCCATCCTGACTGTTCTTTAATTTCTACTGAAATTTTATTCAATTCCTCAGAAGTAACTCCGTAGGGAGCTAACAATTCACCAAAAGATACCCCCGTCTCACGTTTTATTTCCAATGGTTTTGCATTTTTATCTTTAAGCTTCACTGTCAGGGTATCACCACGCACCTCCACCACCGAGACTTCATCTGCCTTGATTTTGGTAACGAGCTCTGAAATGCTTGCAGACTCCGGGCGAACTCCCGTAAAATTAAACATGGAAACCACTGCTGCGATTACAAATAATGTCGCAACCACAATAAAAAAATTTTTCAATACTTGCTTCATACTACTGCTTTTTTCAATAAGTTGATAATAGAGTGAGTATAGGCAAAAAAATCGAGGTTGTCAATGATAAAATAAAACCCTGCACCACAGGGGCACAGGGCGGCTTATCGACCAAAATCTATCAGATTTACAATTTTTCCATAATATCTTCCACCTCTGTCTGCACTATTTTTTTAACTGAAAATCTCCACGGATTAGACAAAAACGTATCTGAAATCCTTTGTGACAATTCTGGAAGAGTTACTGCACCTCCGTCGAGAATTACACCCGCATCCTCATTTTCTGCAATCGTCTTTTCTATTTCTTTCCATTGTCCCAATATCCCTTGCGCTCTCTCCCATAGTCTGGGTAACTCTTCATTAATTTTTTTTCTACCCGCTAATTCTTTGAGTGTTTTTTCCAAATTTTCAATATCAACAAAGATATCTAAACCCTTTTTGTCAGCTTGATATTGATTACTAATTGCTGTGAGCATAGAATCAGGCACTGTTCCGATAAATTTCTTTTGTTCAGCAGTATCATTCGGAATTTTTTTCAGTATGGCGACCAATGCAGAAACTTCTGCTAGTTTGTTTTCTATTTTTTTCCTATTCTCAGGCGTCAATTCATCTGCGATTTTTGTTTCACGGTCTTTTTGTTCTTGCGTTTCTTGAATCATGTTTTCTTTTGCACGTGCTTTCTTTGCCGCTTCTTCTACTGAGGGGCGCACGCGACTTTCACGATTCTCCCTTTCGTTTTCTTCTCTCTGCAACTCTTCTTTTCTCTTCTTATCCTCCTTAATACGACTCAAACTATACCCCAAACTCTTTCCCGATTGTGGAAAATCTATCACTTCTGTGTCTACATCCACCCCTTGCAATTGATACCATTTTTTTGTTCCCTCCACTCCACAATCTTCGAGTGGGTCTGTACTTTTTTTACGATGGTACGTACGATCTGCTGATCGATATCTCGGATTTTGTTCCTGTTCCTCATCTATACGATGTTTACGTTCTGATTCTGACATATCTTTTGCAAGATAGATCGGAATACGCAACTCAAATGAGCCTTCAAAAATAGCTATCTCGTCACGTATTTTTTCCACCCGCTCTTTCATCTTTTGTACTTCTGGATCTTGCTCTCTCTCTTCTAGGAGGGAAAGCTGCTCGCGAAAATATTGTGTTGCCTCACGAGCACCCTCGTTCATTTCCTGTGAACTAAACTTTTCACAAATAGTTTTACTATTTAAATATGGAAGTTCTTTAGAATAAGCAATCCACCTCAATATATGAGAATAAAGATTTTCTGACCAAAATTTTCCCTCATCATCTGTGCCACTGTTTACATGTACTTTTATTTCATGTTCAAACGCAATTCTAATTGGCATGAGTTTATTCTTCAATATTTCTACCAACTCTTTTTCCTCTGCTCGAAGCTCACGAAGTCGTTTCTCTCTTTTTTCTCTTATCTCCCTATCTCCAATCGAAAATGTGCGCATATCCCTGCCCCCTCCTGCTATCTGCGCATTCAGTGACCGATAGTGGTCGTCTACAAAAAAATCGAGTTTTGGTGAAAGCGGAACTGTAGCATAACTAAATTCTATATATTCTGGACGCCAATCCAGCGTAACGTCTATCGTTCCCACTGCTCCATATCTATCTGGCTCACTAGTAAGTACTATTGGATATGCAAATTCTCTCGGGATACCCCCCTCCTCAACACTAAGCTCTGGACTCTTTTTCCCCTTCGAAAAATCGTCGCGTGGACTGCTCATTTCTCTATCACGCATAGATATGTATTAATGATTATCTAAAACTATTGTTTAGTATAACAAAAAGCATCTTTCCCTCCAACAAGATACATTGATTTATACGATATGTTTGTTATAAAAAAAACAGCTTATCGCTGTCTTTTTTTTCTACATTGAATATTTCTATTCAATGCCTGCATCAGCCAACATCTATCCTATCAATGCGCGTCTCTTTCAAAGAGAGAGTTCTGAAAGTAACGTATACCGATAAGAGATATTGGCTTGTGCAGTAGGTGGTAGTATAACAAATTTTTACTCCTCACTCTCTCGTAACTTGTACGAAAGAGAATTGGAGTGGCGAGCGAATGTATGTGCATACAGACGCTCACCCCCAAGTGCAGTACTTCTCATTTTCCGGGGGAAGAGAACCGGCGCTCGCGATTAACGGACGCGAGTGTTCACTGTGCCGATACCGTTAGAAAGTTGTATGTACGCCTCACGGTATGGGAGTGTACATAAGTATTTTTCAGCCTAGTTTCAGTCCGTAGGCCCTTCACCAGGCTGAAGTGCACCACCCGGGATCTCGACCAACTTCTGGCCATCGAACCCGAGCGCCATTCCCGTGCTCAGGTGGAGCTCCTGCCCCTGCCCGATCACGGCGACGACGAGTTGGCGGTCCTGTGCCCGGGTGGATGCTGAGAGCGTCCACGCCAGAGCTGAACCGCTCTCTCGATGAGAGACCGTGCTGCCTATGTATCGTCGGCTGCACTGTGTCCCTTGGGTCTCCTTCTGATAGGCAATCGCACGCGAGCCGCTCTCGGTCCAGACCGCGTGCCCTCCGCGTTCCCTCTTAACGATGCGCATCGGGACGTAGTACACGTCCTCAGCGAACGGCGCGTCTGCCGGATCGGGGAGCTTTTTCACGAGCTCGATCCGATCACGCAGACGGTCGTCGACCGAGATGAACATGCCGGACCGATGCGCAGCCCCTGCCACGACCCTGAAGGAGATCATGCCGAATCCGCGGTTCGGATCACGGCAGAAATTCTCCAGCCAGGGCCGGACATCCACGCCACCACAGCCAGCTTTCACCGACCTGGCGACCTGGAGCGCCTTGAAGGCGTCCGGTCCGTAGAGTGTGGCCTGAAGCTTTTCCTTCCCGCTCCAGTCTTTCACCGTCTGGATGGTTACCCACCCGTTCGACGAAGGCTGAACCGAGCAAAGCTTCTCACCCTGCTCCTCGGTTACCTCGGTGCGGTGGTACCCGCCACGGTCAGTCGCCTGACCGAGCCACTTCGAAAGCGGAATGGTCCGCCCCTGGTGGTCGATCACCAACTTTCCGCGCACGAGTACCATATCCGCACTCGGCTTGAGA
>JBPOJQ010000010.1:0-77048 GCA_052033375.1 Candidatus Magasanikiibacteriota bacterium | reverse complement strand
CCGAGAAAAATTCCCCTTGAGTAGCGCCACGGGGAATCGGACCCCGGTTCCCAGGATGAAAACCTGGTGTCCTAACCACTAGACGATGACGCCATTTTTATATACGTGTGTTAGTAGCAAAAAGTATAGTAAAAAAAAACTAATCTGTCAATAATAGGTCCATAAAAAGCGAATCGGGCATGGCGCTTGCGCGACCGTGCCCGATATACGTCACCCCTCTCACGTCTTGGGAGTATGAGGGGGATGCCCCGACGAACCTAGAGGGTCTGCCCTACGACCACGTTTGGGTCGGGATGAAGTCTGGGGCCAGCCACCATACGACGGACGACTCCGATGACGGAGTAGTTGTGCATGCATACGCCCGAGTTCATCATTCCATGAATGTCCCACGTGGATCTCGAACTCCCAGCCGAGATGTTTGAAGACGAACCCCAGTAGCACGAGAAGTGAAACCACTGCGACGAGACCGAGCACGATCTCTGCAGTGGTATTCATCTCATTGAACATAAGCAACGAGAACACAGACCCCACCAACAGGCAGAGGAAGAGACTCACAAACAACCAATGACGCTTCACAGAACACCTCCATGACACAGAAGCACAACATAACATACAGTAAAAAATAACGTAATGTCAATACTAAATAAGACAAACATTGATTTACTAAAACTGTTCTGCTAGTATACATTCACTATGAAAATTCTCGGAATCGAATCATCATGTGACGACACCTCAGTCGCACTCATAGAAATAGACGAAAAAAATCTAGCCGTACTTGCAGAAAAAACCGCAAGTCAGATTGAGATACATGCGAAATATGGTGGAGTGATTCCTGAAGTTGCAGGACGAAAGCACGCTGAATATATTACCCCCGTAATTGAGGAGGTCTTGAAAAACCAAGATAAGCCAGATGCAATCGCGGTAACATTTGGCCCCGGACTTATCACTGGACTCCTAGTCGGTGTAGAAGCTGCAAAAACACTTTCGTATGTCTGGAATATTCCACTTATCCCAGTCAACCATATTGAAGGGCATTTTTATTCTCCAGAAATTTCAAAAACAGAGATCCGACGAAATCCAATTGAATACCCCGCTCTCGCACTGATCGTCAGTGGCGGTCATACCGAGCTTGCATTATCGTCAACAGAAGGGGCATATGAAAAAATCGGAGGCACGAGAGACGATGCTGTAGGTGAATGTTTTGATAAAGTGGCAAAACTCCTCGGTATCCCCTATCCTGGTGGACCAAAAATTTCAAAGCTCGCCGAAAATGGCGATGGAACAAAAATTCAATTCCCCCGCCCCATGCATGATTCACACGATCTCGACATGAGCTTTTCAGGATTAAAAACCTCAGTATTATACTGGTTGAAGGATCATCCTATTACTAGTGAAAAAACAAAATTTGAAAATGAAGAAGGAGTGTTCACTATCGAAGACGTGTGTGCCAGTGTAGAAACAGCAATCACCGATGTATTAATTTCAAAAACTACAAATGCAATTAACACATACCACCCAAAAACGCTGATTCTTGCAGGTGGAGTTTCTGCAAACAAAAAACTCCGAGGTGAACTCGAAGCGCTCGCTAAAAAACTAAATATTTCTTTCCGACTACCTGAACTTGCTTACACAACTGACAATGCTGCAATGATTGCAGTCGCAGGATACCATCGTTTCCAGGGTAAAAAAATAATGCATTGGAAAAATATCGCAGCAGATCCACAGTCCACACTATACAACGTCTAAATAAACCTAGCCAACCTTAACAGCATCCGGCCCAAAAATTTCTCGAACTTTCTGTAACATTTCTTCACATGGTTCGACCAAAAATTGAGTCCTAATGTTCCCACTCTCCAGCCGCACGAATACTTCATGTGATCCAGGATACGCAGTCAGTATCTCTTTCAGAACATCTGCATTATTCTTGATAAAGTCTTTTTCAGTCGTGATCAAAATATGAGGAGCGCGTTTTACAGGCTCATGACTAGCACTCTGACCCGCAGCGAGAGAAAGAAATCTCATAACTTCTGAGGCATTCTGTCTCGTAAGTCCGTAGGCCTTCTCAACAAATATCTTATTATCCCCATCCTCTTTTGGAGTTTTTCCGATTACACAGAGAATATTTCCTTCTACCCACAAATCCTTAGTCTGTTCATAGGTCTTTGGAAAAACCAATAATTCCATAAGACCACTCGTATCTTCAATTGTTGCAAACATCATAATAGAACCCTTTTTGGTAATTTTTTTCTTAAGCGCACCAACCACCCCACCGACAACCACCCATGCATCTCGAGTATACCCATCAATTTCCCCAAGCATGACTAGCTTATCTTTCATAAGGTTTTCATAATACGCAAAGGGATGAGAAGAAAGATAAATCCCGAGCAAATTCTTCTCCCATTTCAATTTCTGATCAAGTGTGGCATCAGGAGATGGTTTCAAAACTACCTGCGCGTCAAGTGCGATGGTGGTGCCTGAAAATAATGAATGTTGATTCGTAGTCCGCTTTTCTTTATGTTGACGCAAAAAACCTAAAATATTTTCAATATTTGATAATAATAATCCGCGATCATAGCCAAATCCATCGAGTGCACCACCCTGAATCAAACTTTCCAGTGATTTTTTATTCAAATCTTTATCATCAATACGCTCAAGAAAATTTTCAAGACTCGTATACTGTCCATGCTCTTTTCGTTCTCGATAAATTACTTCACAAATATGCTCTCCGACATTTTTAATCGCAGTCAAGCCAAATCTAATGCGACCTTTCTCACCAGGTTTTGAAACCATGGCAAATGATCTAAAACTTTCATTCACATCAGGAGGAAGCACCTCGATTCCAATACGACGTGATTCACCGACAATCTGCGCAACTTTATCATTATCCCCAGATTCAGCCTGAAGCACCGCAGTCATATACTGCACCGGATAATGCGCCTTCATATACGCCGTCTGGTATGCAACAATTCCATAACTTGCTGCATGTGCTTTATTGAACCCATAGGCAGCAAACGGCTCAATAGCTCTCCACAATTCATCAATCTTTTCCTGTTTTAATTTACCGTACTCTTTACAACCTTTGTAGAACTTCACTTTTTGCTGTGCCATTTCTTCAGGAATTTTTTTACCCATGGCTTTACGGAATTTATCAGCTTCCATCCAATCATATCCTGCTAGTTCAATCGCTGTAAGCATCACATCATCTTGATAAACCAACAGACCATACGAAGCGCCGAGAATTTTCTCAAGACGAGGATCAGGATACGTGACCAATGCAGGGTTATACTTACGTCTAATATACTCAGGAATAGATTCCATCGGTCCCGGACGATACAGGGCAACCATTGCCATAATATCTTCAATACGGTTTGGTTTCAATTCTTTAACCCACCGCGTCATACCAGATCCTCCGAGCTGAAATGTTCCCATGGTTTCTCCACGCGCAAGCATCTCAAATGTCTTTGCATCATCAAGCGGAAGATTATAAATATCAATCTTTTCACCTGTAGTCTTTTCCACAATCACGACCGCATTTCCAAGAATTGCCAAATTTCGAATCCCTAGAAAATCATTTTTAAGGACACCTGCAGTTTCAACAGCCTTCATCTCATATTGAGTAGTGATCTTTTCCCCACCTGTTTCACGCTGTATTGGTGTATAGTCAGTGAGTGGAGTCGGTGAGATTACTACACCAGCTGCATGGATCGAAGTATGTCTTGCACATCCTTCCACTTTTCGAGCCAAGTCGAGCAAACGTTTTACTTCAGAATTAGTATCATAAATTTTTTTCAAATCGGGTTCTTCTTTCAGAGCACGTTCAATCGTCATTGGGAATCCTTGTGCACCCTGTGGAATTAATTTTGCAACCTGATCACAAAAACTATACGAATATCCGAGTGCACGCCCTACATCACGCACACTCGCTCGCGCTGCCATAGTTCCAAAAGTGATAATCTGTGCAACACGATTAGCACCATATTTTTTGGTCACATACTCAATCATCTCTTCACGACGGTCATCAGCAAAATCAGTATCAATATCAGGGGCACTTGGACGAAATGGATTAAGAAAACGTTCAAAAGGCAATTTGAAACGTATCGGATCAACAGTCGTAATTCCAAGTATATAGGATACAAGAGATCCTGCAGCAGATCCTCGAGTAGATTCCACTATACCCACTTTTTTGGCATATCCTACATAATCAGCAACACACAAAAAATATGGTGAATATCCTTTTGTCTTAATAATATCAAGCTCATATTCGATACGTTTGGTAATTTCTTCAGTAACTGGATTATAAAAATTACCCACGCACCGATATGCTTCATCGCGCAAATGCTCATCATATGTCTTCCCTGAAGGTACCTCAATTGGTGCAAAATGCCACACATTCAAGGGTATCTGTATCTGTACCCGATCAGCAATCTTCAATGTGTTCTCAATTGCCTCAGGCACATGTCGAAATCGAGAAATAATATCAGATGCAGAATTGAGTGAACGGTCAACTTGTCGATAATCCTCTCGATTGGTATATTCCACTTTCCACCCCTCAGAAATACACCGAAGGATATCTTGAGCTTCCGCATCATCAGGATTAAGATAGTGTACATCCCGAGTCACCACCATACCGATACCTGTCTCTTTTGAAAGTTGAATCAAGGCAGTATTCACTTGAAGTTGACCTTCAATTCCAGGATGATCTTGAAGTTCAAGAAAAAAATTATCTTTTCCAAAAATATCAACATATTCAGCGATAACCTGTCTTGCCAAATCCATCTTACTTCTCAAAATTAACTGTGGAATTTCTCCCTGAATCGGACCAGATAGTGCGATTATACCTCGTCCCATTTTTTTAAGAAGCTCTTTATCAATGCGTGGTTTTCCATTAAAAAACCCGTCTAAATGTCCAATTGACGAAATGCGCATGAGATTTTGATAGCCCTCAAAATTTTCTGCAAGTAAAATGAGTCGGTATAATTCTTTATCTTGTTCAGGATCTTTATCAGTAAGTTTTCTTGGTGCAATATATGCCTCAAACCCGATAATTGGCTTAATCTCATTATCAAGACATGCCTGATAAAATTCAATCGCCCCATACATGCTTCCATAATCAGTCAACGCAAGCGCTCTAAAACCCCTCTGTTTTGCAACTTTAACAAGAGTCTTTGGCTTGGCTAGACCATTCAATAACGAATAATGCGAATGTACGTGTAAGTGAACAAATTCAGACATAGTACCAGCTATAATACAAGGTAACAAGATACCTGTCTAGATGAAAAAAGACTTGTCGATTAACAAGTCTTTTTTCATACATATACGAATTATTTTTCAAAAAAATATCTGAATTTCTCCAAATCAACTGTATTATTTTTTACGACCACACCCTCACCCTGTAAAATTTCAATTTTCTTCTTTGAACCAAATGCATATCCTCCAACTGAACCATCACTACGGACCACTCGATGACATGGTACACGTGGAGCATGGGGATTGCGATTGAGTGCATTTCCAACCGCACGCGCAGCACGAGGATTTTTCACATATCGAGCAATATCCGTATAAGTCACCACTCTCCCCCGAGGAATGACTGTCAAAGCCTCATATATTCGAGCATCAAATTCAGTCACAGCAGACATATTTATCGCGCCGATTTGAGCAATTGAAAATACTCTTGAAACGTTTGTCCGCTCGAGCCCAATACAGAACCATAGGTACTCCAAAAATCTGAAATAAGCGGAGGAAGATAGATAATAGCTAAAATAACAGGTACAAGTATCAAAAAAAGTTTAAAATAACTTGCAAAGACCATCCAGCTGAGACGTCGCTGAATTTTTCTATTTTGATTGTAGATCACCTGTGCCCACTTGATATTCTTCTCAATCAATGTTCTCAAATCCTCCTGTGCATGTGTTTCAGACTGGGGAGGAGACATAATCGGAGAAAAAGAAGTAGTCGCTTCCTCGTGTTTCTCTTCATGAGATGGAGCATCAGCGTGGTGTGTATGTGTTTTCATAGACTATAGTGATACGGGTATCATACCCCGAATAAGAAGAAACAGCAAGATATATAGTTACGTCCCACTCTCAAGCGCCCGGACTTCTTTTTGAAATTTCTTTACATCTTCGAATGCTCGATAAATAGACGCGAATCGTATATACGCAACTTTATCAAAACGTTTGAGATGTGTCATAACAATTTCTCCCACCTCTCCACTCGAAATTTCACGTCGATTTTTCTTTTGAATTTTTCGCTCAATCGAATGAATCATTTTATCAAAATTCTCCTGGGTATAGGGGCGTTTGGTAAGTGAATGAAGGATTCCAGTCTCAAGTTTTTTTCGTGAATATGTTTCTCGTCGCCCATCATTTTTGACTACCACAATATCGAGAAGCTCCATCTCTTCCATAGTGGAAAATCGATACTGGCACTCAATACACTCACGTCTACGTCTGATAGCGTATCCGTCATGTGTGAGTCGAGAATCGACCACCTTGCTTTCTTTTGAATGACATACAGGACAATGCATAGGACCAAAATAGTATATCACCACAGGATGTCTAAATCAAAAAACCCTCCACAGAGGGTTTTTATACATTCGTAAATAATTCTACCATCTAGCAATACGCATAATACACACACAATTTCTACATACCCATCTTTTTTCTAAGGAAAGTAGGGATTTCCAAATCCTCATCCTGAGAATCTTCTGATGGTTTTCGAACCGTAGCAGAACCCTGAGCAGGCTGACGCTGAGACGCAACATCTGGAGCAACTGTTTTCTTAGTAAATGATCCTCGTGGCTCAGAAACCGTCGGATGTACATCTTCCTCGACAGGAGTCGTCTCCTGATTCTTCTTGGTGAATAAACCAGATTTAATACCAAACGGACGTGCGGTAAAAACATCAAGACCAGGATCAGTACTCGATTCAAGTGTAATCTTATTTTCACGTTCACGCGCAAGCATTTCGCGCTCGTCAAAACCAGTCGCAACAACAGTGACTCGTATATCTTCACCCATCCGTTCATCAACCACCGCGCCAAAAATCACTTTCACATCCTCATCTGCAGAACTAGTAATGACCTTCGCAGCGTCAGCGACTTCCTGCATACCAAGCCCAGTGCCACCAGTAATAGTAAAGAGGATACCACGTGCGCCATCAATCGAAATTTCAAGCAGTGGACTAGAAATCGCAGCCTTAGCAGCCTCAATCGCACGATTTTCACCACTTCCAATACCGATACCCATAAGGGCAGACCCGGTATTACTCATAATGGTCTTCACATCAGCAAAGTCAACATTAATCAACCCTGGAATAGTGACCAATTCGGAAATACCCTGCACACCCTGGCGCAAGACATCATCAACGATTTTAAACGCATCAAGAAGCGAAGTTTTTTTATCAATGATTTGTAAAATTCGATCATTTGGAATAGTAATAATCGTATCCACGTGTCCCACCAATTGAGCATAGGCTTCTTCAGCAATTGCTTTGCGCTGAGGACCTTCAAAAGAAAAAGGCTTGGTAACCACTGCAACAGTCAAAATACCCATATCCTGGGCAATCGAAGCTACGACAGGTGCAGCACCAGAACCAGTGCCGCCGCCCAATCCGCAGGTAATAAAAATCATGTCAGTATCTTTCAATGCTTCACGAATTTCATTTTGAGATTCTTCAGCGCTACGCTTACCTAATTCAGGGTTCATTCCAGCACCAAGACCACGAGTAACTGTCCTACCAATATGAATTTTTTTTGCTGCAGGATTATGGTGGAGTGCTTGTACATCAGTATTTAATGCAAGAAATTCTACACCACGAATATTACTCTCTACCATTCGAGCAACAGCTGAACCGCCGGATCCGCCCACGCCGACCACTTTAATTTTTGCAAATGTTTCAATATCTGGTTTTACCTGTGGCATACCGTTGTAACTTAATGAGTACAATTTGTATTCAACTTTATAATATTTGAACAAGTATACTATGCACGCAATATCAGTGTAAAGGTTTTACATACCAGTGTCAAGAAAGCATGAATCTTGCAATAACCACTCTAAAAAAAGAAAAAACTCTCCGTATGACAGAAGAATATAGAAAATCCCAACATGTGTGCACACACTAGGGTACAAAATTTTTAAAAATCGATTTTAATTTTTCCACCGCTTTTCCAGCAATATCAGACGATGAGACGCGCTTACCCGGAGACTGGGTAAAGGCACTCCCCCACTTTACCAGACCGACCGCTGGAACAAAAGCAATATCATTCACCTTGTCAGTAATACTCTCGACTGAGAGTGGATATCCAATCTGACTAGGTAATGCGAGTACTTCCTTTGCACAATCAATCAAGCCCTGAATTTTTGAGCCACCACCCACAAATAACGCCCCTGCAGGAAGCATACGGCTTCGTCCGATGGTCGATAATTCATCATCGACTTTCTCCAAAATTTCAGTCACCCGAGCTTCAATAATCTGAGCAATATAGTAACGAGAAACAATTTCAGAAGTTGCAGAACCTGAATCAAACAAATCAATGGTATCTTTTTTATTAAGCTTCTTACTCACGCACTCACCATAGTCACATTTCACCTTCTCAGCAATGTCAATTGAGGTTCGAAGACCAAGAGCCAAATCATTGGTGATATGAGACGACCCAATCGGGATAACTGAACTATGTATTACATCTCCATCCTCGTATACCACCATACTAGTGGTAGGACCTCCAATATTGATCACGACACAGCCCAATTCCTTCTGTCGAGGTGTGGCGACCACCTCACCCGCAGCAAAAATTGAAAGCACAAAATCATCAATATCGACCCCTGCTCGATACACCACTTTACTCAAATTCTTAATATGAGAAGAAACGCTATGAATAATTTTTGTATCCACTTCGAGACGCATACCGGTCATTCCAACAGGATCTTTGATACCTGATTGGGTGTCAACTGAGTAACTTCGAGGCAATACGTGCAAAATCTCATAATTGAGCGGAGTGGCAATATTTTTTGCTGCCTCAACAGCGCGTTCGATATCCTCCTCAGTAATCTCACTATTTGCACGAGAAACTGCAATAATACCCTTACTCTCTTGTGCAATAATTTGAGTTCCCGACACCCCCACCCACACATGTTCAATTGGAAGTCCGACAATTTTTTCAGCATGCTCCAATGCACTCGAAACAGAAGAGACAGCATCCTCGATACTTCCAATCTGCCCTTTCTGTATCCCCTCAGAAGGAACTTCTGCTGCACCAATAAGCTGGAGCTCTGGCGCTGATTCTCGAGTGGTAGTCAACTGCCCCACTGCTACGCGAACCGCAGTAGATCCAACATCAAGACCCACAATTATTTCTGTATGTATTTTGCGTCGTGCCATAATTTTATTAAGCCAGGATAGTATACCATTTTTATGGTATGAACTCAATGATATATGGGATAAAAATGATACTACCCACAATAATAGACCCAATTGATGCAAGTAGTACTGCTCCAGCCATAATATCTTTGACAAGCTCCACCTGTGGAGAAAGTCGTGGTTTCAAGAGATCAAGAAACATTTCAATAGTAGTATTCAGAAGCTCAAGTACTAAAACAAATGCAATCATCATGGCTAAAATAATCTTTTCATATGAACGCATGTGCAATACAAAAGCAGCAATCAAGACTACAACGCCTACAAAAAATTGAATACGAAAGTTACGTTCATGGCGGTACGTATACAAAATCCCTCGCAATGCATACTGGATACTTTTTCCGATAAACATATGATTATACTAACTGTTTGAGTAATTGTTCCTGAATACGAAACATGTCCTGAGCATCACGTTTTGTCACATGATCATATCCTATAATGTGCAAAATACCATGAATTAGCATACGTATAAATTCTTCACGTGGAGAAATACGAAGACCGCGGGCTTGTCGTATAATCTGTGGTACTGAAATAAAAATATCACCAAGCTCACGCGTATTACCAAACAATGCTTCTCCTTCAGGAAGACGAAAAGTAAGGACATCAGTCGTAGAATTCTTACCTCGATACCGAAAATTCAATGTACGCATCCGTGTATCACCGATACAATGTATACTAAGTGAACCAATCACACGTAATTTCTTCAAAATAAATTCAACCGAACGCGTAATTTGAGCAGACGTAAGAACTGATGATTTGACTGTCGAAAAAATTAAACATTCTGATGCTGAACCTCGTGAAGTCATATAATACAACAATTAAGGTGCAGTCGTCGAACTCGTAGCGCTAGAAGAAACTGTATTCGAAGGTAACACCAATGGTATCTGTTCAGGCAGTGTTCGCGAAGTGGCAGTTGGTCTAAAGCTCTGATACATCATCTCCATTGTGGTCCGGTATGGTACAGGTGTGACAGTATCCACCTGCTGATAAATTATTGTAAATACAAAAGAGGGGGTATCAAAATACACTACAAGCCCATCTGTCCGTTTCCACCCATCAAACCCAAAACGGTTTGTAAACGGAGAAAGTAAACTAAACTGCTCTCCAGGGGCATGTATCTGAAACCATTGAGAAAATGTAGAACCTGGACTCTTTTCAAACACACGAATTTCAACATATTCGCCAGAAATAGCACTAAACAACATATGCTTCTCCTGGGCATCAACTCCTCCCTGATTCCATTGCAGTGGATAATATACTCGATATCCAGAAAACTGATTAATATATTCTCGAACCAATCCAGAATCAATTAATTTCATAGGCGAACCTCCACGAGGACTATACAAATTGATGACCTCCTGCCCATCATAATACCCATCCTGATCAGTATCCCATGTTCCACTATCAATACCGTACAGAACCTCCTCGACATCAGTCAGCTGATCCAAATCCGTATCAGCACTAGTACCCAAATTCACCGAAGGAAATTCAAGGAAGCTAGAAGTAAGAGAAGGTGTGGTACTTGGAGCACGATCACCAATCGACGTTGATGTAGTAATCGAGGGAGTGATTGATGTGGGAGCTGTATCTTCAGTTGTCGTTTGTGTTTGAACAGATGATGGCGTGACTACTCGTGCATTTTGAGTTGCACGATATTGATACACGTAATAGGCAGACGCCCCTCCAATTACCAACAAGCCAAGGACTATAATTAATAAAACTACACGAGATTTCTGTGTCGCAGATTCAGATGATGATACAGGATTGTTCGGTTTTGGAGAAGATGGCTTTGAAATTGAAACCACCCGACTTTTTTCTTGCGTGGGTTCATAAATAACAGGATTATTCCCACCATAAAAAATATCTGGTATTTTTTGTATAGACAATTCAGCAGTACTCGGGATCGGCTGTGATGAATTTTTCTTCGAGCTAAATAAGCTCATATCAAAAGGTTTACATTGAAGTGGTCGTCGCTTTAGGAGTACTTGTCTGGGTCGGTGGATCAAATAATTTACCTGGTCCAGTAGGTTTGTATCCATTTTTCACTTCAACTCCATCTGAATACCCATCGCCATCAGTATCAAAAGTCAAAGGATCTGTATTCCACACTGACACCTCATCACCATCAGAAAGTGCGTCTTGATCAGTATCCCAATTAAGTGTATCCGTGCCGTACTCTACTTCATGTATATCTAAAATTCCATCATTATCAGTATCTACTGGCTCACCAAAAAGAATGCTATCCTCAATATTAGTAGAGGTGGAATTCACGGGTAAAGATTCCTCCACTGGTGTATCGGAAAAATCAGATGATGAGGATGTAGGAGTGATTACAGGAGAAATAAAATTATTTTGATCAATATTTTTTTTGATAAATGAAGTATAAATCCACAAACTTCCAAAACCAATCAAAACCACTATTACTAACACAGCAATAATCATTAATATTTTTCTTCCACTAAACGGCGCTTCCTGAGGAACACCAGCTGGAGTAGGCGCCATTCCTCGTTCTTCGGCTAAAAAAGGAGCTGGTGGAGCCTGAATTGTGTAATTCTGAAGAGGTGCTGGAGGATTCAATTGACTCGACTCTGAAGAAAAAACTGGTGATTGGACAGGAGTACTGGTAGTTTGTAGAGAGTTTTTTGGCTTCAAAACACCCATATCAAGAGCGGTGTTTGTGAGGACGGGGGAAGTAGAATCGGGAGACGGCTCTGATATAGGCGCACTGTCATTGGATTCAACGACATCATTACGCTCAAAAATATCTTCGGGCTCGCCAAGAGGAAGATTCGGTGGCGTAGCGCCTGGTTTTGGAGGTTGCACATCGTCAAACATACAATAAAATTAATTAATAGATGCTTTTTCAAGTGGGTCATGTCCTTGAATTAACTCAAGTCCATCCCAATAACCATCCTGATCGGTATCAGGATTTTGGGGGTCAGTTTTATATACTTCTATTTCAAGCTTATCAGAAATAGTATCCCCGTCAGTATCTGATTCAATTACACTGGTACCCAGTTCGGTCTCTTGTGTATCAGTAATTCCATCACCGTCTTTATCAACATAATACCATTCAGGAATCTCAAACACCTCTGGCACAATCGGATTCTGTCGATGGGAGATAAACCACCACACGCCAAACCCAAGAATTCCCAAAAGAACACAGACACCAACGATCACAAAAAACTTCTGTTTCATAAATTAAATCTGTATAAAGTATATCATATCCCAAAACCATTACCTATTGAGTCGGACATTGTGTAGTGTTTGGCATATTCTTTCGAACTTCACACTCACTCGTAACAATAGCTCCAGAATTTGCACCAGCCACGGTTTGCACAGTAAACTTTTTCAACGCATTTGAGCCACTGATGGTAAGATTGAACACATGCCAATATCGTGCGAGTGGATTAGTACTCTGGATAGCATCACCAAAAGAAAAAGTATGTGTTGGTTTGTACACCGAATAGAGTGGGACCTGGCCTGCATGATACTCGTATACATCGACCCATAGTTCATAATCTTTAAACTGATTAATCGGACCAGATAACGAAGAAACATAGAACCCGATGGTCCTATCTGACTGTCGATTAAGAGCAGATAGAGTAAATGCCTGAGTTGCCTGGGTAGTAACACTCGGATTCAAAATCTGATGAATCCACGTGGATGGAGTTACAGGAAGGCATCCGACAGGAAGATAATAATTCGAACTCTGTGGAGTGATATCCATATCTCCACACAACTTCGTCCGATCATTCGTCACATAACTAATCACACTTGGCGTAGCATTGTCCTGGTACAGATTACCTGTGAATAACGCGCCTGATGATTTCTTTTTCCATCTCACCACAATACGTACCTGATCCTGTGGCACAGCAGGAGATAGGATAACTTCATTCACTACTTGACCACCCTCACCACTGACTGGATATGCAAACAAATCACCAAAACCCTGATTCACAATCTGTGCATGGGTAAGTCCATTTGTATTGCCTGTTTTTTCTTCACTAATATGTCTCTTATTGAAGAGTAGCACATATTCACCATTACACGAACCATTAGTTTGGAGACCCTGATTAGTCACCGGCTGATAAGCTGCATCAATGAGTAATGTGTATGGATCAAATGGATCGATGTATGAATTTGGATCTTCTGACCGATAATTTATTTTCCGATACCCAAGCCACTGCAAATTAGTGGAAGTGCTCCCTCGCAATATGTCGACATACCCAATCGTCGGAGTGTACGGCGAATTACCAGCTTGCGTCAACGGATTCAAAATAGAAATTTTAGGCGTAGTCAATGTCGTAGTACTTATTCCACACGTCACACAATTATTCACCAACTGCAGACAATTATTAGTACACGAATACGTGCCTTTATCAGAACAAATTAATGCGCCCGTTCCACCAACAATGGTCGAATCTGCATAATCACATGCTTCACGAGTAGTTGGGTTAATCTGATCAATACTCCCATTACCACAATACGCAACAGCATCTACCGTAATATTGGTGCATGTATTACTGCAGTATGTACACGGGGTATTATATGCCGGATTGCATGATAATCCATTTTGAGAACCCAAATCACATTGCTCTTGTATGCCGTTCACCGTCTCGACAATGCCGTTCCCGCACGCAGCCGACACTGATTCAAACGAACATAATGACGAACATCCATCCTGATCAGATATATTACCATCATCACACTGTTCACCTGATTCCACTTGAGAATTTCCACACACTGCAGCTGGTGTAACGACAAATTTACAATACGGACTACAGGTATTCACTCCACTGATAGAGGGCTCACACTCTTCACCGCTCCCCTGTTGCACAATTCCATCACCACAATAATCTCCATATTCCTGACAATTCCAGGAACATGAGTTTTGTTTATATTGACTGTATTCAAAACAACCCAAAATACCAGAAAAAGCGCTCACCAGCTGGGATGAATTTTCAGCGGTGAAAAACAGATCACTCGATGGTGAGTCAGGGTTACTAGTTCCACCAGCTTGAGCAAATAAATTGAGATTATTTTTAAGACTCTGACTCAGATTACCAAACCCAACGACAAATGTCTGAATATTTGCTTGATTAAATTTCTGAATCTCACTAACCACATTTGAAGGAGTATTTCCCTGACAACTTGCTGTTATTTGTCCAAATTGATTTCGATAATCAAAATTGGTTGGATCTCCATCAGTAATAATTACGAGTTTTTTTGCAACACTATCATTAGAACCAAACAATGATGTTCTCAGTGCATATATCTCTGCAAGTGCACTTTTGGTCGGCGTGTTTGCATTGGGTGTAGCAGGCAGCGAAGAAAGCGGTATCACCTGTGAACAGGTGGTAGGAGAATTAAGTTTATCAACCGGAGAAAATATGCTCAGACTGAAATTGATACTATCAGATAATTCAGCATAAATATTCTGAATACCTGCTACAGCACTTGCCCATTTCGTGCCTGACATAGAACTAGAATTATCAAGCAAAATATGTACTTCAGGCTTCAATATCTGTCCGCTCTCACTAATGTGCATACAAGCACCATTTACTTCTTCACAAAATTCTAGATAATTTCCCTGAGCATTGGTATCCAAAATACCATTTCCACAAAACTGTCCGCCGTTACTTTGAGTCGCAACTTGGCACTGTGTAGTACATCGACTTCCATACGTACCGTTCTCTGATCCTGCGTCGCATGCTTCTGCAGCATCTATTCGTCCATTCCCGCACACCGCAGCACTCGCGCTACACGCGCCGTATGTATACTGACAAGAAGAATTGCAAGTAGCTGTTGCATATGACCCGACCGGACATGCATTATCATACAGGGTAGTTCTCCCTGGTGGATCGCACGCTTCCCCAATATTTACGTTCCCATCCCCACATTGCCCACCAAATGGACTCACAATAGAGCCGGGTGCCCTACACTGTGCCCATCGATCAAAATTGACATGCCGGAGATCAACATATTGAGACGCAAAATCATCATCAGAGGAATTGATAAACTCAAATGGAACATAGTACTCATAATTCTTAGTCACTGAATCATACTCATACTCATACACTTGAGAAAATGTAGGACATCTAAACGTGGTGAGGTCGGCACTCCAACATGTCGAAGGATCATGAGGGCTACACCCTACCCATTGATTCACCGGATCGGTTGCAGCACCGCCAATAATTCCTCCTAATTTACCCCATGAGGACCACTTTGAATTTGTGTATCCTGGGATATACGTGCCACTCGACAGATTCAATTCAGTATTTGATAATTGTGCTTCTGTTTTTTTCTGAATTAGAGACATCTGCTGTAAACGATTCACATCACGTCCAAACTTAGTGAGTGCATTCGAACAGGTACCATTCGTTCCAGTCTTTGGTGCGCCAGCACTATCTCGGCAATCAAAATCAGTGGTACAAGAAATCAAAGGAATAGCCAGTTCATTCGGACTTTCTCTCACCCCAGAAGCTCCAGCACGCAGACACCGATTGTGATTAGTGAGATTGATATTAAAGCGTAGAGATGCGATCAACTGATCAAATACCTGTCTCGTTTCAGGGCTCGCATTAGTATCAATACTAAACAAATATACGTTGTTATATACTGATTGATCGTACAAATTATACGCATTCACATACAGATTAAAATCATTCAAAAGTGCGTCATACCCCGCGATACTTGCCTGCTTTACACCAGAAAGATCACCAAATTTACCGATATACCACTCGTTCAATGTTTGCCTAGTGCCGTCAGGTTTGACTGGATTTGCAAAAATCTGCACCCCAATCGCATCTTCGGTCTTATCAGCGAACAAAAGATAACGCCTTAAGGCATCTGGTAAATCCCCCGGAGCAATGACTCCGAGCTGTGTAGGATCAGTGATAACTTCAATCTGATTAAAGTACGGAAGATCATCAAAAGAAGACAACGGACTTCCACTGTCAGCACAATAATACATTGAAAAGTTATAAGTCAAATCAACAAAAAGCGTATCTATCCCCACATCATCTGCATTTACCGGATTCGCAGTGAGAGGCCATGGTCTCTGACAGAATAAAGCATCAAGACTGTATATAGTTGAAAAAGTTTTACCTGATTGATTATTCGTCTGAGAAGCATCGACTGTTACACGTGCACTCACAATACCATCAGTATGTCCACGAACGCCTTTTGAAGTAATTGAATTTTCAGCATTTGCAGTGACAGGAATATCAAAAATAGCATCCTCTTGTGGTCCCCAATTCCACTCCCACGCATACTGCAAAGGAATAGGCACAATTTTTTGATTTCGCACTGCATCAGTAGAAATAGCCTGTGCAACAAATTGTTTTGAACTATTAGGCACCGTGTACAATGCTGAAGCAGGCTCAACAACGACCTCCTGTATCTTACAAATTTGTGCACCAGTCTTAAATACCCAATAATCAGATAACTCAGAACCAAGAGGTGACTTGATACTTACTCCTACATTATTTCTGATTCCACCCTCACCACCATTAAGTAGGACAAGCACATATTGATTTGATTCTAGCGCCTGATTTGGATAAATAGACACAAGTGTCTTGGTAATCACACCGTCAGCATTCGTTTCATAACTTGGTCTCACAGTAAACGGAGTCACACCTGAACACAGCACCAGATCACCCGGAACTGATGCGTTTGGTTGAGGTGCTGCGAGTGCACGAATTTGTATCAATTGAGCAAAGAATGTTTTAATTGAATTCCAGACACGGACCCAAAAATTCTGAGTATGTGTACTGTTTGTATCAAGTGCGCTACTCAACGCAAGTGTCACATCTTTTCCACCATGCTCAGAACACGAATAACCCTGTGCAAAACCTTGGACTAATTGAATGTTATTTTGAATATATTCCGCAGGAATATTCTGATCAAAACTAACACTAATATATGTATTACGGCATACCGGCGTACTCCCGGCACCGATACCCGCATTCGAAATGGGATATTCTTCGACTCTTGCCGGTCGTTCAATACAGCACGAATTAGAAGCAACGCCGAAAGTATTATCAGAATTAGACGGACAGTTATTATACGAACCATCGCTTTGCTTGGTCGCATATTCATCGTATCCGCACTGAAGATGATATTCACCTTCGCCAGCGACCGAAGCAATCGAAATCTGATTCCCCGTAGCTTCATCGCGTCCGACACTTGCCTGTGCCTGTACCCTAGTCTCCATATCAGTAACTACCCCTGTAGTTGGAACATTACTTGGATTACCCACTGCCGTGACCACCTGTACAGGATTTCCACCAAGAGTATTACCAACAGTCGCTAGAGGTAATTCACATGAGCGAATATCATCATCTTCTGAGGAAAATTCTCCAATCCCGACAATACCATCTCCACAAACCGAAGGAGTAGAGTACATAATCGACGAACCTGCAAATGTGCAATCCGAGAGACAACCTTCTTCACCACGCGCGCACTGTTGATACGGTGTATTACATGCATTTTGAATCAGACAACGAGCTGAACAGTAAGAATCCGTACTCTCACACTCTTCTCCTTGCTCAATAATTCCATTACCACAAACACTAGTAGCAGAACCACATGCCGCTGTGAATTCAGACATACTTACTTCTGCATACTGTACACGCATTACAGCACTAACACTGCCTGGATTTTGAGAATAACTCACCCACCCATCACACCATGCCTGAGAAATTGGTGTACCAATATTCACACAGGTATTAGAACACCCATGTTTGGTCGCTGGATCATCAATATCACAATCCTCGCCGTAGCCGATGCCGCCCCCACCACACACAGGCGCATTCACATTCCCAGCGATATCAGGCTGTGAAGCAGATCCTGCATTGGTACATGTATTCGTACAGAGTCCTTGAATCGCACCCGGAGCGTTATAGTCACATTCTTCGCCTGAAGAATTCTCTACAATACCATTACCACACGTTGCGCTACTACCTGGACGAAGACAAGAAAATGAACAACTTGTCCCAGGAATTTCACCCGGACGAGCAATATCACAATCTTCGCCCGACTCTTTAGTACCATTACCACACACAGGATAACTCGTCAGTTGACGGGAAATATCACTACCAACAGGAGTACAGCCAATAGTACACGCTGATTTAGTAGAACCTTTGAAACTAAAGTTAGTTACTTTCGCAACTCCAGAATCTTCGACGCTCCAATTCCAACCATAACTCCACGGATTAAGCTGCTGGCCAGACGCGCTACAAGAATCTGGGGAACCGACAGGAAGTGCTCGATATAACTGCGCTTCTCCGATATAAGTTGAATAAAAAGGATCAGGCGAAATTTTAACAGCATCAGCAAGACATGATTGTGCTGAATCTTTGGTTCTGAATTTCCACTGTTTTGGCTGCACACTACTGCCCAGTTTAGTACCTTCGCCCTCGGCCACACCTCCTATAGCACGCACCCCCTCCTCCAAGTCAACAATATACCATGTATTTTTCTTCAAAAGCGTAGCTGGATATGCACGAAGAATGGTTTCACTTTGCAAATCAGATGTGATTACCAATGGAACAGAAGGTTCGATTAATGAGTCGCACATTTCGGTACTACATTCATGTAATGCCAACTTCGAAGCATCAAAAGTGCGAACATCCATAATCTGATTGAACTCAATACCAATCTCAGCATTTACACACGCCTCATTACACGATGGCCAGACATTCTTCGCGTACGGATCTCCAAGAGTAATCCTAAGCATGCTCACTGCCTTAATTTCTTCACTATTTTCAATAATGGTCGCACTGATAGGAGAGCCTGCGGGAAAATGCTCCCAGGCTACCGCATATCCTTTTGACTGCACCTGTCCAACCATTTGTTTTCCAGTCGCAGGCGCATCATCAATTGGACCCCATGCCCATGGCTTATCATCCACATTAATCGTCGTACATGCTAAATTGCTTTTACCATACACACGATATGTTAGCGGACGTACAGCAGATATATTAAATACTCGATTAATATCATAAATTTTATTGCCTCGCGAATCCTGTACCACTCCAAGAAGTGTTGTGGTGTAATCTGAAGGATGAATTCCAGCGCCTACAAGTGAACATTGAAAATTAGCAGGGCCAGTTCTAAAATCAAAACAATATGCATAGGTTGCCCCATTGATTTGACATTCACGTGTCGGCTCCAAATTTTCTGTTTTTTCAACCAAATCTCCAAGTTCATTTTCAAATCTAAGGGAAGAAACAGCAGACGAAAGACCCACGCGATACCACGTCTGCGGGGAAAGTATTGGTCCATCCTTTTTTCTGAAAACTAATGCATTCTCCCCCATCTCTTCACCCGAAAATTCAGAAGTAACAACCTGCTCATCGTTTGAGCAATCAATTGCAGTGTCAGTACCTCCACATTGAGAAATCGTAATGTTTGTGATATTACCTGATTGATCCAAAACAGTCGCCCGATTCACTGGTAAATTAAAATTAATAGTCAACTGAGCATTCACACATACGTTATACCCATCGCTCCAGAGTGTTGAAGGACTAGGTGAGGGTGATCCACTGTCCGAACAAAGTTCATTTACAAAAAACTTTTGTGGCATTTTACCACTTGAAAATCTCCACACATACCCGGCTTCACGACTCGAATTTTCACACGCATAATTTCCATGTTTCCATCTACCCGCCTCAGGACCCTCACTACAACACTGGAATCCAGAAATTTGTGGACTACCAGGATCACGACAATCCAATACCGTATAGTTCACTGCATTACTGAATAATCCAGCGGCATTTTTAATTTTGACAGGTCCGCTCGACATAGAAAGCCCAGAATCAGGATCATATGGAATAGTCGTCTTAATTTCCTGAGTAGTCAGATCTAAAATTGATCCACCATCAATACCTGCCCCCAACTGAGTTGAAAGCCAGCTATCCGGATCTTGCGACTGTCCGAGAGGGTACCAAAACTTCACTGCTGAGTCAGTGATAAAATTCTCTCCATATATAGTGATTGCATCAGATTCATCAAAAATAGGTGCAAACCCACGATGCGGATCAATACGACAAATACTGGGCGAAGGTGGACCTGCGACAACAGTGATACTTTCTGACCCTGCAGTTTTTACACCATCTTCTCGAACAACAACAACAAAATATGTACCGAGTGCAAACTCAAGATCATCAGGGATCTTGGTAATCAATTGATTAACGCTCCATGTGTTCCCACACGACTGAGGAAGTGTCCCTCCGAGGATACACCCAGCCCCAGGACAATTTCCACCCTCAATCTGCGTGAAGTACACATTACCACTCACTCCAAAACGATTACCCGTAATTGTGATGTAACTCCCTTTGGTCACAGACGTTGGATCAATCGAGGTAATAGTTGGTGGGCGTAGATTAGCAGGTGATGAAACAATAAAAGAAACAGGATTACTTCTTTCACCAAGATCAGATGTAATATACACCGAAGTCTGTCCTTCACCCAAAAATGGTACAGCAGAATTAATAACATCGCCTGACCATGACTCAACATTTGCGGCAGCAGTATGAAAAATAACTTCACCTTCAGACATACCGAAGCCCTTACCTTCGAGAATCACAGGTGTTCCCTGTGGTGCAGCGGTATCACCTGCATGTAATGTGACACTCGTACCATCCTCAAGAGGTACAGAATGATCACCATCAACAGTAACCGAACATAGATTTGGACGCTGTACTGTATTATATACAAAGGTACCAAGTTGAGGACCAAAATCATTATCCGTAGAATCTGAAAGTCCTGAGGGTAAAACAACTGAAATAGAAGGATTGACGATCTCATCTTCAGAAGCAAATTGCGCCTGCTGAGGAACTTCAACAATGATCCACGAATCATTCCACACAGTCCCTTCCTGGCATTGAGCAAGCACTACAGGCACACGAGAATCTATAGTACCATTGCTATCAAAATCATAATTAAATGTAACTTCCCCAACAGATGATCCAAAATTTTTACCTAATATAGTAATCCAGTTACCTGGCGCACCATTCATATATTCAACACTCGAAATATAAGGAACTTCTTTACATGAACAATTTGAGCCAGTACATGCAGCATTAGCATTATCAAGACATTGGAGCCAATAAGCGCAATCACTCTGAGATTGACAACTATTACCCTGTGCGCCACCACACACAGCTCCTTGATCGACGTCAGTTTCGCCCGCATCAAGAAGACCATTCGTACAACTTGCAGGTACCACTATAAATTTGACTATATCGGTGGCAGTATTTCCATCAATATCATGCGCAATAATTTCCACAACATACACCACTGCAGGGGCAAATTTATTCGAATCAATTCGAAGTGTGTATTCAAAATCAAATGACTGACTAGAGCCACCCGTAGCACGAACACGTGGACCATCAACATATCTTACAACGCTCGGACCAGATGAACCTTCACGATAAACTTTCATATCCACGTACGCGTTTCCATGAGTATCTCCGAGAGTGCCTTCAATCGTATATGTCTCTCCGCGGACTGCTCGAAAAGTATCATCACCGTGGTAACCTCCAATAGAAATTGGTGCAAGAGCAGAAAATTCACTATCAATAATAGGTGTGTCGCCCGATAAACCAGTACGAAATGTCGCAATTCGAGGAAATGACTGATTTGCAACCTCAAGGGTCAATGCTCGATCCTCAATGTCAC
Source organism: Candidatus Magasanikiibacteriota bacterium (assembly GCA_052033375.1). Classification (GTDB taxonomy): domain Bacteria; phylum Patescibacteriota; class Patescibacteriia; order Magasanikbacterales; family UBA922; genus UBA922. The sequence goes on along the minus strand of JBPOJQ010000010.1, from coordinate 54,947 downwards.
GCAAATTTTGATTCACTTCAATCCGATATTCACCGTTCGAAAGACAATACACTGAAACACCATTTACCGACGCACAGGCAGGTCCTTGTGTATACGTCGCAGCAACGAGAAGACCACCCTCCTCAAATGAAAAATTAAATTGACTCGTAATATCAACTTCTTGTTCGCTTTCTTTTTTAAATATTTTAAAGATATCGCTCACTGCACCTGCTGGCTGTTTACTAAATAACACGCGAATCACAGAATTATTCATACCAGTTGAGTCAGCAGCATCAGGTGTGTGAGGAGTAATACTTTTTACAATAAAATACTGAGAGGATGCACACTGCACCGGATGATTATCACAAAATTGTGCACAACGAGTCGTCGCGTAGGCCGCATAATACGGAGAATTAACATCGTCACACGATCCTAGTAATTCACCTCCACCCCCGCCCCCACCACCCGGCCCAGAGGTACCAGAAATTGAATCTTGTAACCGAGATAATACAAATGAAGTTATTCCAAATGCAGAAAGTACAATCAAAAGCCCAATTGAGCCATTGACCAAGATTTTTTTTGCTGTACCGATTTTTTCATCATCCCCTCTCGACGTCATGTACAAATATCCGCCATACAACACGATACAAACTGCTACAATTCCCAAAAAACCCAAAAAAATATTAATAATACGCACCACAGTAACCCTCAAATCAGGAGTTTGACTCGACACAGAAATTTGTTCTCCCACGCTAGTGAGTCCAAAAGTATCAGCTACTGCTTCTTGCGCGAAAAAAGTTCCCGCAAAGCCAAAATACACTGCAAAAAGGACGACCCCAATTGATACTATATTTACAAAAGAAAACAGGCGTTTCATAAGGATTAATATGAATTCTGAGACTCAGTATAGAGACGATTCACACAAGACTCTATGTCACTCGCTCGAAAAATAGGATCGCTTGGACTTCCAGCAGTATACCCCGAACCAAGTGTATACACACACCCAGTATCTTCGAGAGCGTCATTATGAGTAACCCCGACACAGCCCACACTCGATTGCACGTATCCATTTTTATCGTATGTCACTTCACATACAGATGCCTCTCCTGAGGGAGCTGGTGTCTCTGTCCATGGGCCAATTCCTGGATATACACAATTCTGCGTCACACTTTTGACGGTGCTAGGAACACTTGGAATGTAATACAAATCCAGACCATTGGGTCCAAATTCACGATGGTCCAAAATAGCTCGAGTCTTATCACCAACTATTACACTACCCACTCTGAACCATAAATTATCCAACCGTGCGTCATCGGAACATTCATTTGGAGATTCAGTATCAATAGCAGCGTCAGAACAAATATTCGTGGGATGCTCCAACAGAGAAATTCCACTGCGTATATCCACACCCTGCAACGTCGCAGACATCATACGTTTGCTAAAACGTATTGAAACAGGAATGCTACCAGAAATATCTTCTGCATCAACACCTGGAATAATCTCTTCGATATACGGTGCCGAACGATCGATAGTATTCGAAACCTGAAAAGACCACCAATAATTATCAGGTTTTTTTTCAGCAGGTTGAATCAAAATTGCAGTATTGAGATCAGGCTTAGTAAGATGATTACTCGTCTCATTATCTGCTGTATTATCGAGTCCATTAAACGCTAAATCATAAATACCAGAGAAAGGTACGGATTCAAAAGGTGATTGACTATTTCTCGTCCATTCTGCGGTCCGAAGGAGAGCCTCATATGAATTAGTACAGGTGGCACCCGAACAATCCACTTCGAGACAAAACATTTTCTCCCCACAACTATTGACTCCACAATCAGCGCTTGGTGTAAATTCAAGCGTGGTATACCCATTCGTCAGTCTCCATGATCCAGACACAGCATATAGAGTCTCGCCTATTTTCTGATTAAGCAAAGTCGAAACAAATGTATTATTCGAACCCTCATTTACTATGCTCTCAACAGTAGTAGGGTCAATCGGCTCGTCAAATGTAATCTGAATAATTGAATTTTTTGGAATAATCGAACCGGTCTCAGGATAGACATTCAACACATGTGGGGGCGCCAAATCGAGCGTATTACCTGTAGTAAAATCCCACACATACCCATCTGAAAATTGATTTTCAAACACACTCTGTCCATTATCAGCTCGCATAATTTCTGGGGTCAATCGAACACGGTACTCAATATCTTCGCTTGAAGAACCCAAGTATTCATATGGCTTAATTACAAAAGTGAAAGCATTTCTCTGTAAGTCATACGTAGTAAGCGCAGCCGCTGATTTTCCTATAGAGCCCCCCTCAGAGACAGCGGAAGTAAATAATGAACGTTCATCAAAGACTACTCGATCAGTAATAAGTCGATCACATTCAGATTGTACTGAAACAGTTCCATCATTATTGGTATCAACACAGTCCCCATAATACGGATTAACAATTTGATCAAGCGGAGTATTGGTATCGACAACTCCTCCTGAAGGAGTTTTACATATGGTAGTTGGTTGAGACCAATCATCACTCCAGCAGGTTCGATTAATATTTTCAATCAGTGACGACGGAGCAACAGGAACTCCAAAAGTGACCACAATACTAGTATTTCTCGGAACCTCACGCTGATCACGACGAGGATAATGATCCTTAATCACGCTTCCAAGAGAACCAGAAAATGTATACGTAGCGACCGCAGGACGCGTACCAGTCGTCACACCACCACTTGAACCATTAATCGAATTAATAAGAGACCGTAGGATATAACTCGTCACCCCAAAAGCTGAAAGTATAATCGTAAGACCAATAACTCCATTAACAAGCATTTTTTTAGCCTGAGCGACTTGTTCCTCGTTCCCAGAAGAGGTCATCCAGAGATAACCAGCATAGAGTACAAAACCCACCGCCACGATACCAAGAAAAGTCAACACAACATTGATAATCCGAACAATAATTACTCTAATATCAGAATTCGGATCTGACGGAATGCTAATATTTTCACCAACACCCTCAATACCAAATTGGTCTTCTGCCACACTCGAAGGTGCTGCGTACAAAACATCGCCGAACAGGTGGAAAGAAAAAATAAATAAAAAAACAAAAGCAACCGCACGAAAGGTCCATACGGTAACTTTTAACTTTGTATTAATTGTTCGTCGAGTCTTCGGGAGCATGGGAAAACCGAATACTCAAATAAATTAATTTGATGGTAATTTTTTCTTCACTAGTGACTGCACGAGCGATCCATCAGCACGCCCTGCAATTTTTTTGACTACCAGAGCCATCACACGTCCAAAATCTTTTTGACTTAATGCACCTATCTCACGAACTGCTTCATCTACAATATACTGAACTTCAGACTCATTCAATTGTTGTGGCAGATAGTGACTTACCAATTCAATCTCACGTTGTGCATTTTCTACTAATTCCTGCCTACCGGCTTTCTCAAAATCAGTCAAAGCATCTTTGAGTTGTTTGATAAATTTTCGCAAAACCTGGACCACTTCTACATCAGTCAGATCTTCTTTCTTCATGAGATTAATTTTTTCATTTTTAATCTGTGAGAGGATCATCTGAATGGTGTCGAGTGTTTTCTGATCACGATCTTTCCGTGCAACCAATTGTGCTTTTTGCAATTGTTCGATAAGTGACATAAGAAAAATTAACGCTTTGGAGTACGTTTTTTCATTTCTTCCTGAGGCAATTTGCCAATCTTTCGCAAAAATTCAGTTTTTGCCTGTTTCTTTGCATATTTGATTGCAGCCTTTCTTTGAACATTTTTACTTTTCTTTGGCTCAAAATATTGAGTTTTTCGAGCTTGGAGAATAGTACCTGATCGCTGCCACTGTTGTTTGACGCGACGCATGAATCCTTCAAAAGATTCATTTTTTTTACGTTTCAATTCTGACACAGTAATTCACCTCCTCAAGGTGGATTAATAATTAATATGCTAAATATACACAAAAAACAAAGAAAAGTCAAATTAAGTGGATAACAACTTCCGGACCACCGCCTCGATCTTCTTCTGATCTACAATTTCCTGAATTCCAGACTCCATATTACGGGTAATAATGGTACCGTCCTGGACTTCTTTTTGTCCCAAAATAAGGGTATGTGAGGCACCGATTTTATTGGCGATTTCCAACTGAGCCTTAATTGATGATTTTGCCAAATTATGCACTACACGAACCCCAGATCTCCGTAACTGTTCAATCAAAAACAACGATCGCTTACGTGCCTGTTCACCGAGCTGGGCAAAAAATACGGTTGGCTGTTTTGCCTCTTCGACATGTGCACCTTCTTTACGTGCTTCATCTTCCTTACGTTTAAGAGAGGCGAGTACACGCTCCACCCCAATAGAAAACCCGGCTGCAGGAGTAGCAGGCCCTCCGAGATACTCGATAAGTCCATTAAAACGTCCCCCACCTCCAAGAGACCCTTGTTGTGACTCCTCAACTCCCTCTTCAACAAACTCAAATACAGTATCTGTGTAATAGTCCAATCCTCGAACAAGTGTAGGTGTCAATACATATGGTATTTCGGCTTCATCCAAATATTCAAGCACTGACATAAAAAACTTTTTTGATGATTCGCCAAGCCAGTCAACAATCTGTGGAGCCTCTTCAATTACTGAGCGATCACTCTCATCTTTTGAATCAAGAATTCTAAGAGGATTTTTAAGTAACCTCTTCTTTGACTCTTCACTCAAATAACTTCGTTTACTACGCAAATACCCAACAAGTTCTACTAAATAATTATCACGATCTTCTTTCGTACCAATACTGTTCACGCGCACTTGTGCATCAATCCCTAAATCTTTCAAAAAATTATACGAAACAGAGATTAATTCAGCATCAATAACTGGCGAGTGCTCACCCATAGTCTCGCAACCAAACTGATGGAACATGCGGAATCGACCTGCCTGTGGACGATCATGACGAAACATAGGTCCCCAATACCAAGATTTTACAGGCTGAGGGAGCGTATGCATACCATGATTCACGTATGCCCGAGCGACCGAAGCAGTTCCTTCAGGTCGAAGACAGACTTTACTGCCATCTTTGTCATCAAATGTATACATTTCCTTATCGACCACATCAGTACCTTTTCCAATTGAGCGAATAAATAGACTTGCTTGTTCGACAATTGGTGTCTCGATATATGAAAATCCGTATGAAAGTGCAATATCCTCGGCAGCATGATACGCGCGCTGAAAAGCCAATCCTTCGCGAGCAAAAACATCTTTCATACCACGGAGTGTGGCATACGGCATGTTCTTTTGGACTTCTTTCTCTTCAGTTTTTGGTTTTGCAGGTGTAACGACTTTTTTTACAGAAGCGGTTCGAGGTGATTTTGAAACAGTTTTTTGTTTGGAACGAACTGTGGTAGTTTTTTTCTTCATATTTTTGGAAGAGATATACAATTAAATTACGCATTGAAAATCAAAAATGTGCATTACGAATTTTGCGCTGGGATTCGTGAATCAGGGATATACTCGGGAAGAGAAAACGTCGACAACCGACTAAACGGCCACCCACGAAACCATACTCGACCCACAATAACATCTTTTTTAATAGCCCCAAACCGACGCGAATCAAAACTCTGGTCTCGATTATCCCCCAATACAAAATATTCGTCTTCAGCCAAAGTAAGCGATATAGACCCAGGAGTTTCTTCTTCGAGGTATACTTCTGACAAGACCCATCCTCGAGGATTTTCTTCATTATAAATAATCACCGTATTATTCTCGACTTTAACACGCTCACCAGGAAGTGCGATAATACGTTTCAAATAATAATCAGTATTAATTGGGGACTTGAAAACTACAATCTCCCCTCGTTCCGGAACTCGGAAACGATATGAAATCTCATCAATGATCAAATAATCACGTTCGTGAAATGTGGGTTCCATGGATTGACCTTTTACATAGAAAGGCTTAAACAAAAAATACCGAACTGAAATAATAGTTACAGCAGCAAGAATAGAAATTTTAATAATTTCTAGAAAAAATAAAGCGACCTTACTCAATAGACCTCGCTCATACACCTCATCGTTTAAGTTATCTGTATTTTGAGGATCTTTATTCAAATCAGACATACGCGAATAGCTAATGCTTAAAGTAGAGGGTACTATAGCGTTTTTTAAGGAAAATTGCAAATATAAAACGTTAAGTGTTTCTGAGAGTAAAACGCTGATATAATAAAACCTTTAGATTAACGCGACTAGAGATTTAGTATAATGTGCCCACCCATACAAGCTCTCAATCATCGATTGCACAGCCTCCCCGCTTAACTGAGTAGGATGTACGCACAAACATGTCTCGGGCTAAGAAAAGAAACCCAAGGAAGTCAATTGAATGGCAGATTCAGCTACAGCTTATATATTCGGCCCCTATACTCTATTTCTACACAGTACGTTTATTATTCTTACGACAATCACAATCTGGCACAGACATCAATCAGACCCACTAAGATTCAAACACAAAAACATGCCCAGTTCTACAAAATCCGAGAATTTCAATCGATATTCAATATAAAAAGATCGCTCAATTGAACGATCTTTATTTTGGTGGGCATGCCTGGAATCGAACCGGGGACCTCGTCATTATCAGTGACGCGCTCTAGCCAACTGAGCTACATGCCCATGAAACACAAAATGTGTGAGAAGAGTATAACAGAAAATTGATTTTTTGCAAGATTCTCTATACCCATAGGGTTACAGAGGAGCCAAAACCCTGACCAGTACCCCAATTAATATAAGGGAGTACGCTCTTAAAAACCCTTGTGATCGTTAGTGGATTCGAACCACCGACCTTCACAATGTCAATGTGACGCTCTAACCAACTGAGCTAAACGATCAAAAAACTAGACTAAGTGTCATGAAAACCACTATGACGCACCTACCTACTAATAGGCAGGTAATCAAACATCGACTACAGACGCTTTGTTCACACTACATACTACCCGTAAAGAGACAGAAAGTCAATAATAAAACTCCTCATTTAGAGGAGTTTTATATACAATATATTGAAACTAGATACCGAGATCATCAATTGCACTTGTATCCACATCACCCAATGAACTGGTGTGTGGCGCGTGAGGTGCATCATCTCGCATAGGACTTCTTCGTCCACCTTCTGGTTCGTTGATTTTAAGGTTTACTAATGCATTATTCTTTGCGCCAACAACTTTCAATAACGTTCGAATTGCACGAACAGTGTTACCGCGTCGACCGATAACATACCCAATGTCTGTTGGTTCTACATCAAGAGTAATCAATACTCCTCGTTCATCTACAGTACGAGTTACTTTTACTTTATCTGGATGATTGACGATCGCTTTAATAACGAACTCAATAAATATTTGATCCTGGTGTTCTGCCATATCATGAATAAAATTACAAATAAATAAATCGAAAAACTGTCGACTCCCCTCAAATTCAGAAGGGCAGTTCTCTGAAATACTCTATCAAAAACAAAAAAAATCGTCAATGCAAATAGGAATCCTATCCACAACAAAACCGATCATGCGATCGGTTTTGTTGTGTTACCATCAAACAATGTACTCCTAAGCAGCAGGAGCAGCTTTGGTCTCATCAGCTTTTTTTGCAGCAATTTTCTCACGTCTTTTTTTAGTGAGACTGACTGACATTTTTTTCTTTCCAGTCACAATGCCATTCTTCAAAAAAAGATTAAATACAGTGTCAGAAGTCTGCGCTCCAAGTGAAAGCCAGTGAGTGATACGAGCAGTGTCTACATTGAGCTTTTTTGTTGGATCAAGTGGATTGTACGAACCCAGAATTTCTAAACTTCGTGCATGAGGATCTCTCCCCTTTTCAGAAACAATCACCCGATAGGTTGGGCGCTTATTTTTTCCAATTCTCTGTAGTCGAATAGTCAACATAAATATAATCAGATAAAAAACTGTCTTAAGTTAGAGCGTTTAGGACGGTTTTAATTCAAAACCGAGTGTATCACAACCCACCCCTGATGTCAATAGTATAAAAAACATGCAGACAAATGATACACCTGGGACACCGGTCACACCTTTACACTCACCAATTTACTCACTCCCCCGGCACCCATAGTGACCCCATACAATACGTCTGACGCATGCATAGTCACTCGATTATGGGTAATAATGATAAATTGTGATTGGTGTGCGAGTTCAAGTAAAATTTTGGTAAATCGAAGTGTATTTGCCTCATCCAACGCCGCCTCAACCTCGTCGAGTAACACAAAAGGAGACGGATTCGTATGTAATATCGCACACAACAAAGCAATCGAAGTAAGTGTACGTTCACCACCAGATAAAGCGGCAAGATTTTTAATTTTTTTACCTGGAGGACACGCAGACACTTCAATACCTGCGAGCGCATTCCGTTTCTTATCTACTGATGCAGGCGATTCACTATCATCCGCAACACCTTCGAGCGCAGCCCCTGAGGAAAGGATGGACTCTTCTTTTTCTTCATCATCAACAGACCCGTATACTTCAACCAACTCTGCCTTACCACCCTCAAACAAAATTGAAAAATATCTCGAAAATTCCTTTTTAATCTTTTTAAACGCTGATGAATGTTTCTTTTTCATGAGGGTATCAAGTTCATCAATCATATGATATAGATCCTCAGATGCTTGTTTCAAATCACACAATTGTGTTTTCAATTGTTCATACCGGGCATTCGTCTCCTCGTACTCTTTCAAAACTTCTTCATCAATGCCACCAATAAGACTCAATGTATATTTGAGTTTCTCAATTTCAATCTTTGCATTATCAAGAGTATGCGTCAGAGGAGGGATCCCTTTTTCTTCAATTGCCAAAAATGATTGTTTGAGTTCAGAGTATATTTCTTCATCTAATCCATCACGATGTGTCGTATGCTTTGTACGCTCCATTTCAAGCGCGTGTTTGCGATCAGCAACCTGATTCAGGGACTGTTGTGCATTTTGCATGGCATCCTGAAGTGCAAATACTCGTTTCCGTTTTTCTTCTTCTTCACGATTGAACGCCTGTATTTTTTCTTGGATTGCAGCAATCTTATCATCAATATTCCGTATATCAATCTCCAATTGCTCTCGATCAACAAGAAAATTCTTCATCATATCACTATATTCCTCCTTACTCATGGTATGAATTTTCTGTTCACTAGATAGCCGAGAAATTTCTGTAGCATTACTAACAATACGTTCATCAAGGGCGGTAAGCGAATGAGATACAATTTCTGATTCAGTATGCAGAGCTGTAGCAGCAATACGCAACTGCTCAATCTCTCCTTCAATCTGTGACAATTGTGATCGAATAGTGGTGGTTGCCTCAGTCACATCATCGAGAGAAACAATCGGAAGCTGATCTGCTTTTGCTGCAAACGTAAGACCATGCGTACGTTTATGTCGAAAACCACCTTTCATCGAACCACTGGTCTCCATCACATCTCCGTCTCGTGTCACCATACGGACCTTTCCAATACCGATCTGCCGCGCAACATCAATCGTTTCTACAATCAATGTGGAACCAAATACATACGAAAAAATATGATCAAATAATGAATCATGATTCACTAAATCAGCAGCGAGCCCACACACTCCCGCTCGCACACGTAATGATTCAATATCATGCGGGAGAAACCTGGGTTTGATAGTATTGAGAGGTAAAAATGTCGCAAAACCCAAATGATTTCGTTTCAAAAAATCAATACACGATTCAGCCACACGATCATTCTCAACAACCAATGATGCTAAATGTGTGCTTGCTGCGACCTCAAGCGCACTGCGATAGCGATCATCCACCTGTGCAAGTTCTGCTAAAATACCGTACACCTTACCACCAAAAGTTCGTTGTGGCTCATTAAGTATAGCATTGACCGAACGGAGTCCTTCTAGAGAAAAAGAATCTCGTTCACGCACAATATCTCGCATTGAATTTTCAAGTCGAGATAATTCTTGCTGTAATTGAATTTTTGCGCGTTGCTTTTCTTCAATTTCACTATTACGCTCTTGAAAAAGATTTCGTAATGAGGATAACTTCTTCTCATATTCAGCCTTAGTCAACGCAAGCTCACCCTCTACCTGTCGATACTCACCAAGCTTGCTTTCAATCCATGCGATATTTTGTTTTCCCGCTTTACCATATTCACCCTCAAGTTTTGCTTGTAACACCGCACGATCTTTTTCATGTCTATTTTTTTTCTGCTGTACCTCATACAATTCTTTCTGCAAAGATTCGAATACATCACTGCGAGATTTTTCCTGCGCAAATTGTGCAAGCTCAGTCTGAATATTCTGTAGTGTATGAAGCTCCTCAGCATACGAGATATCGACACGCTTCAACTCTTCTTCTACATGTGCAATCTGTTGCTGTAATGCATGATACTGAAAACCATAATAGGCTTCCTGTAATTCATGAAGTGTTTGTTCCACCTCATGACGTTGTTCCAATTTATTGACCTGTCGCTTGAGTGACTTCAATCGAGGTTCTATCTCGACCATAATTGCATCAGCCTGAGCGATGTTCTCTTCAGTGCGTGCGAGTTTCAATGATGCATGATGACGTTTAATCTGAAATTCTTTAATACCCACTGCTTCATCAAAAAATTCTTTACGTTCAGCAGGTGACTGGAGTAATAATCGATCAATAGTACCCTGACCAATGACTGAATATGAGCCTTGTCCAAATTGTGCTCGAGCCAATAGTAATTGCAAATCAATCAACCGTACCTTACTCCCATTGAGCATATATTCACTCTCTCCTGAGCGATAGAGTCGACGAGAGATCGCGAGTTCATCATAGGGCACATCTGCACGTTTGTCCGAATTATCCAACACCATGGTGACTGAAGCGAGACTCATTTTACCCTTTCCGTCTCCTCCAGCAAAAATAATATCTTCGCTTTTCTTCCCGCGAAGATTTTTCATACTTTGTTCACCCAAAACCCATCTAATCGCATCAGCCACATTACTCTTTCCACTTCCATTCGGACCTACAATTCCCGTAATCCCCTGTCGCCCGTCAGACTGAGGTTTAGGAAACTCAATAATCGTGTGTTCAGCAAACGATTTAAACCCATTAATTTCAATACGTGTCACAAACATATAAACTATCAAAAGTCGTACAGTCAATAAAATCGAAAGTAAGGAAAACCATTTTCGACTACTGACTGAACAGCCGACATATATTTTCTCATATTCCAAAAATAAAGAAAAGCTCTACCCTATTGTGGCTTTTTACATGAGTGTTGACACTCCTCTACCCCCCTTGACAATACTCTACAATCCATCTATACTCCCATGTTCGTATAACGATATGCCACACCGAAAAGCAAAACAAATACATGACCAGATAATGCAGAGTAATCAGATACTACTTATTCCACATAAAAACCCAGACGGGGACGCATGCGGCGCAGTATCAGCTCTAGGTACGTACATAAAAAACTACCAAAAAAAAGTAGACATCTTTTGCGTTACTCCAGTACCAGAACAACTACGCGGTCTTGCATTAATGGACGAGGTAACAACTGATCCGCGTATATGGGATACTCAATATGATACAATCATCGTATGCGATTCTGGAGATCCAGAATATGCAGGAGTAAGTCAATATCTCAAAAAAAACAATACAGCAACAATCGTTGTAATTGATCACCATGCTACCAATACACATTTTGGTGACATAAATCTAGTATCTCTCACACACTCGTCTACCTGCGAACTTCTCTACGACTATTTTACCCACAACCGCATAGATATAACTCCAGACATGGCGACAGCACTGCTCTGCGGAATTATATATGACACCGGTTCGTTCACCAATTCAGCAACATCAAAAAGAAGCCTGGGTATTGCAGGTTCACTTGTAAAACAAGGGGGGTCCATGAAAGAAGTAATCGAGTGTCTGTATAACAATAAACACGTGCACACATTACGGCTCTGGGGTAAGGCCCTAAGTAACCTACACTATGATCATGAATTGGATATTGTTTCTTTATCTGTTTCAATAGAAGACATGTTATCGTGTGGTGTCGATGAAGAGAGCGCTGATGGAATCGCAAATTTCATGAATACACTCAAGGATGGTAAAATTCATATAGTATTCCGTGAAAAACCTGACAATGTAGTAAAAGTAAGTATGCGCACTACTAGGGACGATGTAGACGTATCACAAATTGCAAAATCATTTGGAGGAGGCGGGCACAAAAAAGCTGCTGGATTTACGATTGAATCACCCATCAACTCTGTATACGAAAAAATTCTCCCTACCTTGAATAAATGCCTAAAAAGCGTATAATGTAAAAAGTATACGCACAGTACGAATAAACCTCGAGGATATATAATACATGAATTCCAATTCTTGGTTTTACAATTCGTACATGAGTATATAATCCACGACTATACCTAATTATTAGTATGAAAAACATACATTCCGAATTTGATCCAGTCACTTCTCAAATCCTCATTCCAACCGTTATTGAAAAAACTACCTATGGCGAACGTGCCTACGACATCTACTCACGCTTACTCAAAGATCGGATTATTTTTCTAGGTACTGCAATCGATGACCATGTTGCAAACATTGTAGTCGCTCAGCTTCTCTTCCTTGCGAATCAAGATCCAGAACGAGATATCAAACTATATATCAATTCGCCAGGAGGATCAGTGACAGCCGGACTTGCAATCTACGACACTATGCAATTTATTACCCCAGATGTCTCTACTATCTGTATTGGAATGGCGGCATCGATGGGATCAGTACTTCTTGCCGCAGGAGCAGCAGGCAAACGATTCTGCCTTCCAAATAGCGAAGTCATGATTCATCAGGTAATGGGTGGAACACAGGGGCAAGCAAGTGACATCCAGATTCATGCGGAACGCATTGTAAAAATGAAAAAACACCTGAATGAAATTCTTGCAAAGCATTCAGGCCAATCACTTGAAAAAGTAGAAAAGGATGCTGATCGAGATTACTTCATGAGTGCCGCAGAGGCAGTGACATATGGATTAGTTGATAAAGTGATAGAATAAAAAAACAAAAATACTTAAAACGTTATGAGTGAGTATAGAAATAATGAATTTTTAACAGAAGAACTCCAAAATGACATTACAGAAAATATTAAATTCATGTCAGCGATAGTGCTCAATGTACCGTTATTCAAAAATACATTACAACGAATTGAACAGGCGATAAAATATGGAGAAAAAAATGGAATAAATACAGTAAACGAAAAAACAAAATTTGAGCAAACACTGCACGAGTTACTTCCTCACACAATCATGCACATAGTAACCGAGCTATCAAAGTATCTTGATGGAGGTAAGACAAACAAGTTGGTAACACAATCAAATGGGTATACACCCGATGACTGGCTAGAAACCGCGCAAGAATTAATAAACGAAGCGCACAAACGAGGATGCAATATCACGGCTCCTGAAGCACGGTATATGGTGCTTAAAAAAGCATTATACTCAATTCCAAACGATGAAACAGAAACAATAGAAAAATAAAAATCCCCCCGAAGGGGGATTTTTTAAAGTTAAGGGTTGAAACCTTACCCGTACCAAGAAGATGTGTTAAAGGAGAAGACGAGCCGAAGCCTGAACTTTCCTTCGACACATCCCCATGCTTGTCGTGGTACAGGTAGTAATATTTGGCCCTAGGCCAACTGCTACTACCTGTAGACAATCTAGTGGGGACACTGTCATACATTTACGTGACGTCATATAATACCATATATTGGTTTTTTTGTCAAGAGGTTGTGGGTATAAATACAAAAAATTGGCTTATTTAAGCCAATTTTTATATCCCCACACTCTATGATTCAATAGACACGATAGGGTCATTCAGTTCCACCTGACCTGAGGACACAGGCTCACCGCTCGGTGCCGCCCCATCCCCCTCGACCGTAGAAGGAGGTGCCACTTCCTCTGTTGATTCAGTCTCAGGGTTAATGCCCACTAAACAGGTTTCAGGTAATGGTCGATAATAACTGGAATACACCACCTCTTTCTTCTCACCATTAGGCATTTCACGCACATACGTGAAATATGCTTCCGCACCAGGATACGCATGCTGACATTCTTTTTTTCCAGGAGGTAATTCAGTCGTCTCGATTATTTTAGTAGGTCCGACAGGAATTCTACGTACCAATGTAGGGGGTATGAAATATCCCTTGCGCCCATCACTCGTTCCCCAGAACGTAAAATAAAGATCACCAGTAGTATTATTCATCTCAGAGGTAATAAGGATGTGATGTCCAGTATCATTAACGAATTTAAAATCAGTCCCTGGGTCATAGATAGTCGCATCAGTTCCCGGATTTCCATTAGTCAAATCATTGTAATATGAAATCATCAATGAATGATTTCTTCTCTCAGTAATCTGAAGTCCTGCATTCATTGCAGCTCGAAACATTGTTGTACCGATCTGACACAACCCCCCACCAATCTCGGGGACTAATCGGTCACCCTTAATTGCAAGCTCGGGTAAATATCCCCCCTCCAAGGTAAATGGCTTCAACGCGTCAAGCAAAGAAAATTCTTCTCCCGGTTTGATAATGAGTCCATCCAATTTATCAAAAGCGGCATGACGGATATTTTTGTATCGATTTCCCGGACTTCCCTTAAACACTGATCTACCAACACCAAGAACCTCCGTAATACCCAAATCATTTACTTCACCTGTCTTAATATCAGGTTGTACTTCTTTCGTAACCAATGACACATTTTGTGTCGAAGTTACTGTGTCAAATCTACCGCGAAACACCTCCTGGATGAGTTGATCAGTACGTTCAATGTCTACTGTTACTCCAGGATGTGAACCTTTAAATTCAGTCACTTTTTTATCATCATTGATGGTAAATTTAGCGTTCTGTGGCAACACATCTACTGTCGGCGCTACTACATTCCGAAGGTAGGCATATGTTGATGACGAAGAAAGTCTAAAAGCAATACGGGCATCAGAACTTTTTTCCACCTCAATCATTCGGGAAAGCATCGCTGGCGTCAATTTCCATGCATACTGTCGCTTAGTTGAAGAATTAAAATATTCAATAGCAATAGAGCCTTCATCAAAGGCATCCGATAAATTTGAAATAACACGCTCTACGTCACTCTCAGTAATCTGAGGATCAATCTCAGTAGTCTCAAGCTGTATCTGTGGCTGTGCCAATTGTGACCAGCTATCCCTGACCACCCCCTCAATATACGTATAATTAAGGGCAGTCCCGCGTGAAGATGAAGTGATATCATATTTCAGCGGCGATAAGTCACTCACGATAACTCCCGCATTCACCACAGGTCGCACGAAGGGGGCAATATTTTTATCAATCTCAGCAAATAATCTATCTTCATACAAAGCACTAATATCTATGCGAACCGATGGTGTAGTAAGCAACGAATGCAAGGCTCGAAAAGAATCAATAAGCATGTTCCCTGTCTTCCCTTGGGTAACTAGTTTTTTCGCAACAGAATGAGAATCAATTTCAATAAACTCGACCACAGACTCCGCACCAATTGATTGTGGATATATTACAAAATTTTGTGTACTAGTGGCTGTGGCAACAGTCACCTGGATCCCCTTGGCAAGAAGCTTATCATGCATATCACTAACAAAGGTACTCAATTCATTCTCAGTCATTCCACCAACAGCGAACGAACCGATCCGCACACCCGGTAACACCCGATCAGCAAATGACTGTCCATATGCAACTCCAATTCCAATGATACCGCATACCAAGGCGATAAGAATCGAAAAAAAGATTATCTTTCTCTTTGGAGAATGCGTATGCGGCGTAACCATATGTTGTCCTGGCACCGAAATATCAGCCATATTATTCCTCAACAATTTCAATCGAAATTTTTCTATCCTTAGTTCGTTTGGGCACTGTAATCTCTAATACACCATTTTTATACTGTGCACGCGCAAGATCACCATTCACCTCGACTGGCAGCACAATCGTTCGAGAAAAATGCCCCCAAAAACATTCTGTATGATAAAATTCTACTGATTTTTTTTGTGTAACAGGATTCACACGCTCCCCTCGCAAAGTAAGCAAATCATTATGAATATACACCTCAAGCCGATCAGGTGAAGCGCCCGCCACTGTCGAGACAATGTATACATAGGTATCATCATGCGACACATCGACCGATAATTTTCCATCTTCTAAATCCTCATGCCATTCTTTTGATTCATTACCAAAAACAGCCGGAACAGCAGTAGCCTCGACTTCACTATTCGACACATGTTCGAGAATCATAGCAAATGATGGCGATGGTTGGTTTCGCTTCATACTAAAAGGAAGTATACAAAGTATACGGGGATTAAACAAGAGGGGTAACAGAGGTTGACGCAGACAGAATATTACGCTATACTATATCCTGTTCAAAAAGATGTAATTTCTAGAATACACGCATAATAAAAAACAATGGAGAGGTGGCTGAGTGGTTGAAGGCGGCAGTCTTGAAAACTGTTGTAGGCTTTTAGTCTACCGTGGGTTCGAATCCCACCCTCTCCGCTGTGGCTTTGCTGTGCTATTGCCCAGTAAGCTAAGCAATTGTGTTACAATTTATTGGCTCTTACTTCTCTAAACCTTGTCTGGCATAGCGAAGCAAGGCCAGATGGAGAGGTGTCAGAGTGGTCGATCGTACAGCTTTGCTAAAGCTGTGAGGCTTTACCGCCTCCGAGGGTTCGAATCCCTCCCTCTCCGCCTTCATGGTCACCAAAACGACGTTCGACGGAGACAAATTCATATCAGAGGAACGAAAAGACGACGTGACGTGTGTCTACTAAGTAATGGAGAGGTGGTTGAGTGGTTGAAAACAGCAGTTTACTAAACTGCCGGATCCGAAAGGGTCTCGCGAGTTCGAATCTCGCCCTCTCCGCACTAAAAATATACATTAAAAATAAAAAAACTCTTTTCAAGAAGTATATTTTGTTATATGCTTCAATGCATAATCGAGGAAAATCTACGCTCATTACTATGGCACATACACACGAGCATGCCTGCTGTCACATACCAAAATACCGACACAAACCCATATTTATTGCAATACTTACTACTACGATCATACTCGTAAGTATTTTTTTCATAATCCACAAAAAAGATACGACTGAAGAAAACTGTGGACAGGATTATGCACTACTTGATCAACACATTGACTGTAAAACAATCAACGAAAAAATAATACGAGTCAAAGCTCTGGAGATAGACGTAAGCAGGCTCATCGAACAAAAAAAACAAAAAGGTGATATCGAAGAGGGATCTGTATTCTATCGAGATCTCAAAACTCGACGTTGGTTTGGAATCAATGCTGATAAAAATTTTTACCCTGCGAGTCTACTCAAACTTCCTATTGCAATTGCATACTACAAACTTGCAGAAACAAACCCCGACATACTAAAAAAAGAAATTGCAATTCCACCTGAACAGCCTGATCAAAATGCAAAACAATACTTTGCTGTAAAAAGTAACATACAGCCCGGTAAAAGCTACACCATCGAAGAAATGATAAAAAATTTATTAAAAAATTCTGACAATAATCCGATATACGCATTAAACCAAAATCTACCAGCAGAATATAGCTACAATGTACTCCGTGACCTTGGACTACCTGAACCACACATATACAATGGAAAAAGTAACTGGGATATCACCGTACGCCTATATGCGGGAATTCTGCGAAGTCTCTACATAGCATCATACCTCACGCCACCGTATTCAGAAGAATTATTACGCTATTTGAGTGAATCTACATTTGCATATGGTATACGCGCGGTAATACCCGCAGAAATAACAATCGCGCACAAATTTGGAGAGGCAGCATTACTAAATCCTGATGGATCAATAGAAACACGCGTACTACATGATTGTGGAATTGTGTACGATCCAGAAAGTCCATACATTATCTGCATCATGACAAGTGGCAATAATATTGAAAAAATGATTGAGACAATCCAAGATATCACAAAAATTGTAAGCGGTTCAATCATCCCAAACGTATATGATAACGGAAAGATAAATCTAGCAGACGATGAATAAACACACCCATAATATGGGAAGCTGCACAACTACTATGAACTTTGCTGAAATCAAAAAAAAAGTACTCGAAAAAACACCACTCTTGAAAAAAACTCTTGAAAACGAAGGGACACACACACTTAGACAACATTTTGAAAATAACCTCGCATTTTCACATGATACAACTGCATACAGAAAAGAAGAATTGCTCTCAATCGTAAAACGGATGATTATTGAGCATATTGACGCGACAATTGCAGAAACAGCAATTGAACAACTACGAAATCATTACTATGTGTCGACAGCCGACCACCATGGTCCAATCACACATCCTTTTTTTGTAAATAGTCACCTGATTCAATCTTTTGCGAATCAAAAAAAACAACTCGCTAATATTTTTGTATTTTCATGTGGCGGTGTCTCCCTAAACAACTCATCCTTACCGCGGAGTATTCTATTCCACGACAGAGATCTCACTAAGAATAGATATAATTTTGTAAGTCTAAAATATCGAACACATCCTGTATTTTCTTTCCCGGCATATACTATACATGAGATAACATCAAGACTGGAAAAACAACAACTGCCCATACAATTGAAGCGCCTAATAACCGACATATACACATCTGACGCAATGCTCAATGCTACGTCCTATGCAGACCAAATCACACACTCAAATTATCTATTGTGGAAAAAAATTCCAGGACAAGAAAAAACAAATCTTATCTACTTAGAGCAAGAAGACATAGTGAATAGACTCCTCATTATGCATCATCTTGACACATACACCCCCATCACCAACCTACTGACTGATCATACAACAATACAAATTTTCAAAGAGTGTTTTGATGGAATTCAAGGGGCGTTTTCTTCACACACACAAGCAGGAACTATATTATTTTGGGCAATCCACAACGGTGTACGAAAAAGACTCAAATATACAAAAGGGAAACTCGAGTCAGATGATGGGACATACCAACTTATTCTGAACCCCCATGAAATCAAAGTAGCAATTGAAAAAAAAGAACTCATGCCAAGTATGGCACTCTCATACATCATACTCAGTTTTTATTATGGACTCACCTGCGGTGGAGGCTTTTTGCAAATACAGTATCTTACCTATCTTAAAAACGCGTACCTAAAACTACTGAACCGAGTCCAAAAAAATGATGAAATGCAAAATATTGAACACACACAAACAGATTATTTTTGTGGAGAATTCGTATTCGGGACACTCAAAAATTCTGAGCACACAGCACACGCGTCAAGTATTGACCTCATACTCTATGGAAATGAGAATACTGACAATGAATTGCAAGAATTCAGTGGAGTATGTACACTGGGTGAAGCAGTCGACCAGATGATGCCTAATTTCTATAAAATTCTCTACGGTCTTGACCCCAAGGTACGGCTGCCAGACTTCTATACACCACCCTCACTCTATGTCTAAAAAATGCATTTACTGTGGTAATAATCCAGTACCACACAGACTCACCTGGCTCTCACAATCATTTGTGATTATCATGAACCCAATCGGTAGACTCATCTCACGAAGTTTTGTGTCACGTGCAGTGTCACTTTTTTCAAACTGGTTCTTTCAAGCAACATTCAAAATACTAGATTTTTTTGGAGCAATTGAAGAGAACACTGATAAAGAAAAAGTAGTAAGCTGGCGAGGAAAAGCATTATGGGATGGAGCAGAACAACGTGGAATCCCAATAAAAAGTTTTATTGTCTGGAAAAAACCAGTTGATATCTATGAAGTGGAAATTAAAGGAAAAAAAATAAGATTTAATGGCCTACCCAGACCACCTCACAATGAAAATGGTGCTGATTGGTGGCTCGATGACAAGGCAGTATTGAAAAAAAAATTGCAAAAAGCACATATTCCCGTAGCTCAAGGCGGATCATTTACACGATATAAGCCACTCAAAGAGATGTTTGGAAAACTACGAAAGCCAGTGATTATCAAGCCACGCATAGGATCTCGCGGAAGACACACGACCACACACATCTCGACCACAGAAGAATTAAAAAAAGCATTCACGCGCGCGAAACAACTATGCTATTGGGTAGTCATGGAGGAGCATCTCACAGGAAGTGTATACCGCGGCACATTGATTGACGGAAAATTTACAGGAAATTTGCGTGGAGACCCACCACGAATCACTGGAGACGGTATATACACAATTGCAGAGCTAGTTGAAATAAAAAACAACAATCGCAATCCACAGGTCAGTGACATACACCTACACGAAGGTCACTATGAATTTTTGGCACGTACGGGGAAAAAAATACAAGATGTACTCAAACCAGGAGAGACGATTGATCTGCTGGAAAAAATTGGAATATCATATGGCGGATATAGTGCCGAAGTAACTGATATCACGCACCGAGACATACCACCAATCTTAGAGCGGGCTGCTGCCACGGTAAAAGATCCAATAATAGGGTTTGATTTTATTATTGAAAATATTTCACGCTCACCACACGATCAAATCTGGGGTATTATAGAATGTAATGGTGTGCCTTTTATCAACCTCCACCACTACCCTGTTGAAGGAAAACCGAATCCTGTTGCAAAATATGTGTGGGAGTACGTGGAAAAAAATATAAACCAATTCTAACATATTGAATGCATCAGGCAGTGGTATCAAAACACTATTAAGTGGTAAAAAATCAGTATCATATGTTTACAGGAATAATAACCGCAACAGCAACAGTCGTTAGTACAAAACTACACAAAGATGGAATGATCCTCGTCGTCACACAACCTAAAAAATGGAAACTAAAAATTGGTGCAAGTATTACCATAAATGGTGTATGCTCAACGCTGAAAAAAAACAAAGGTGGTTTGACATTTGAGTATATGCCTGAAAGCCTCGAACGTACTAATCTTTCTAGTCTGAAAAAAGGATCAGTGGTAAACATGGAGCAATCAATGAAAGCACACGATCGACTTGATGGGCATATTGTCCAAGGACATATTGATACCATCGGCAAAATTGTTTCGATTATTCCAGAAGGAAACTCATACATATTTACCATCGAACCTCGTGAAAAAAAATATCTCAAAATGATTGCCGAAAAAGGATCGATCGCAATTGATGGAATCAGCCTGACAGTAACTGGAACAGGAAAAAATAATTTTAAGTTTAAAATTATTCCATACACATGGGACCATACCAACTTGTCAGAAAAGCGTACCAGTGATATGGTAAATATCGAAATTGATGTACTAGCAAAATACCTTAACCAATTCCTCACCTATGCAAATACCCCATAAATTCTCACCACGTATCGACGCACATGGTATAAAAGTAGGAATCGTGGTTGCACGATTTAACACAGAAATCACCGAAGGTCTCCTCGAATCTGCAATGAGCACGCTCTATGGATGCAAAGTAGAAGAAACACACATCACAACAGTGCACGTAGCGGGATGTGTGGAAATACCCTTTGCACTGCAATCACTTGCACTCAGCAAACGATACGACTGTCTTATCGCACTTGGCTGTGTCATCAAAGGAGAAACTCCACATTTCGAATACGTCTGCAAAATGGCGCAAGAGGGTGTATTACGCGTCTCACTTGACCAACAAATCCCTATTGGATTTGGAATCATCACTGCCAATAACCATAGTCAGGCAGTAGCACGAAAAAACCTGGGGAGTGACGCAACAATCGCAGCAATTGAACTTGCGCTACTATAAAAATCATCCTCTCGCAACACTCCACCCAGAAATCTCACGTACACCAGCATGGTGAAGTGCTGCAGCGCATGCTCTCAGTGTGCTGCCTGTAGTATATACATCATCAATCAAAACAATATGTTTACATGATAGAATTTCATGTAATTCTTTTGTTACTATAAAAGCATCGCGTACATTCTCTTCCCTACCTACGCGGTCAAGTGTTGCTTGTTTTACAGTATTTTTTACTCTAGACAATGCGTCAATATACGGAATACCAGTGGCCGCGCTAATCATGCGCCCAATGCGTGCACTCTGATTGAACCCACGCTCAACATATCTTTTTCTATGCAACGGTACGGGAACAATAAAATCTACCTGAGGAAAAATATATGTCTCAAAAAAAGTAGTGACCAAATTTTCAAATACTGATTCAGCTTCTTCACAATAATCATATTTATACACATGAATAAGTTTGTGTATAGGAGAAATCTCAGAGAGAGGCATCATCGCAACATGACGAACCAGCGGAGTACTGCCCCGACATTCTATACAACACACTCCTCCAGGCTGTTCACGATGGCATACTGGGCAACAAAAAACACCCGGTGTATCTATACTCTGAACACATTGTTCACACATCAACCAACCTTCACGTCCACAGATAATACAAAAAACAGGAAAAATATACTCAAAGATATTGTGTACAACAAAATAAAAAATCCCCCCTTGCATACCACAAAAAAATAAATACAATACGTATTATGGAGTCAGCCACAATCCGGATACCAACCAAGTATCCCCCGTTTTTACCAAATCAACTTTGGCTGTAATATTTTTTATTTCTTCGACAATAGCACCTTCACGATCAAGACTCTGTACTACCTGTCGTGCGCCCACCTCAACTGAAGCATTCAGAGCATCAAGAGACAAAATTCTCGAACTCAAAACCTCTGTAGTTGCACCCGCATACTGCATACCTTGCTCTTGCGCCTGAGATATAATCCATGTATGCATGGAATCAACAGAAAGCTCCAGCGCATCATCGATGTGCTGATTGCTATTCTGATTTGAATAACTCCAAAAACGTTCAACAAAAATACGCGCAGTTTGTTTTGCATACGTCTCATCAGGATGGACAGACACTGCTGTGGGCTGTGTAGGAATGGTATCTGGTCTCTTATACTCAACAGTCGTAATCGGATCAATCTCGACTTCAGCAGTCTCTGGAATTGTTTCCACAGGGGCAACCGTCGGGGCCTTCTTTCTGAAGAAAACCCACAATAAAATTAATAATATAATAAAAAGTACACTCCCTATGAGTAACAAAATTCGTTTTCGAAGAGAAAGCATATATGTATAATTGTTATGACACATACCCCGCACTACTTGTGATATATGGTATGCGTATTACGTAGTATATGGGCTAAGATTCTTTCTTAAATTCATTCTGAAATTCTTTCTTTGCGCGTTCTATTTCCAATAATTGCTGTGGATTCGAAGTCACCAACTGATCTTCGGTATACGAAGCAACAATCTGAATTGCAGCATGACGATTTCCGGCAAAAAATATTCCCTGCCCAACACCACTATCGAGCAATAAATATTTTTCACCCTCGGTCAACATGAAAGTTTTTTGAATCATATCCACAGCAGAAGGAGCTTGTCTCAGCAATAATTGTAATGCTGAATTATTTACAATTGCCTGTCCGTATGGAGAGCGCAAGAAATCATTCACATCCTGTGTGATTGTCGTGACTCCTAAATAATATTTGCGGCATCTTTTTACCAACGCATACATGAATTTTGCACTATCTTCATGAAGCATGAGCCACCATGCTTCATCAATGACCAACAAGCGTTTCTTCCGCTCTGATCGAACAATATTCCATATATAATTAATAAGCGTATAAATAGCCATCGGACGTAGTTCATCTTCCAAATCACGCACACTAAAGACCACCAATTGATTGTTCATATTTACATTGGTCGGAGCATTGAAAAGTCCAGCAAACGTTCCATCAGTATATTTTCGAAGTTTAAGTGCAAGCGTATCGGCGCCCTCCATTCCCTCGAGAACGTCAAGCAAATCCTGCATAATCGGGGCTTCAATAGTAGCGAGATCAGAAGAAGTGGTAATATCTTTTTTTGCATACGCTTCGAGCACTGCGCGATCAAGAATCGAATCTTCAGAAGCAGTAAGTGTACCAAACATAATACGAAGAAGTCCTTTCATAGTGATAACTGCGCTTCGTATCACATCTTCAGTCGAAATTTGTTGCCCCACAGGACGTGGAAGATCGAATGGATTTACTTTACTCTCAGACGCAAGTGAAATATTGATATAGGTTCCACCAACCGCCTCTGAAAGGTGTACATATTCCATTTCAGGGTCAATCACAATGACATCAATCCCCATCATGAGACTTCGAAGAATTTCAAGTTTGACAGCATAAGACTTGCCGGCTCCAGACGTCGCAAATACCACCATGTTAGCATTCTGCAAAGAAAAACGATCGAACAAAATCAAACTATTATTGTGTTTATTGATACCGTATAGAATTCCATTATCACTAGTGAGTTCAGTCGAAATAAATGGAAAAGACGCAGCAATGGGACTTGAATTCATATTAAATGAAATCACCAATTCATCAATCCCAAGTGGCGCGGTAGAATTAAACCCTTGTTCTGACTGGTATAACACATGTTTACTGTGAATCAATTTGGATCCAAAAATATTGTGTATATCCTCAGTTACACGGTCCAATTCTTCTTTGGTAGACGCGTACAAAGTTACATAAAATGCAAATTGGAAAAAATGTTCAATTCCTTGAGTCAAGTCATCTCTCAATTGTTCGACATCCCGAAGCGCAGTTTCACGAATAGGATCACGTGGCGCACCTTTTTCAGTATCCTGACTAATCTGTGCCTGGAGTGCTCCCACTTTTTTCTTCAATTGTTTGAGAATAATAGGAGCTTCGACTGGATAGAAAAACATGCCCACATCCATGGTCAAATTGAGATTGAGAATAGGACTAGACCAGCCAATTGAAATATAGCGTGGATAACTCACCACAAAAATGGTACGCAAAAATATAGAGCCCAATTGCAAAAAATTTGACTCAACATTAAAAGCTGAAGGCGCAATCAAGTCGCGAAGGGATACAGTCCCCTCACGATAGACACGCTCTTCCTCAAGCGTGACCAATGTTTCATCCGTTTTCTTTTTGTCTGCGGACGAACTCAGTCGTTTATTTTGTGATTCAAATGAGACAGGTTGAAAAGGCATACATTACATAGGTAAATTTTCTTCTACTTGCTGTGCCCCCACATCGCCCATCTGTTCAGCAAAAGATATATCTGGATTATAGGTACTGTAGTACAATTCAATCAACGCTTGTGTATCAAGCTCAGCTATTTCAAGTCCCATATTAGCCAGACCAGCACTAATCTGACGAACACGCAATTCCAAATCTTGTTTTCGACGTTGGAATTGTTCTTCTTTGAGTTTCAAAGTAATCACTGGTACAATCACTTCCTTTGCACGAGACCAAAAACTTTTTTTCTGATTATCCAACGGCGAATACGGCACTATTACAAAATAACGTTTAGTCATGATTTTGCCCATATCTACCAACTCCTCAATAAACAATCGGTAATCAGCGATTTGGACACGCAACAATTCATTCGCCTGATCACGCTCAAGCTTACTGAGTGTATCCAAATAAGGTTTAATCTGTAGTCTACGTGACTGGACTACAATCTGAATTGGAAAATCAAGTGAATTCAAAAAACCAACATACGCAGAAATAATAGCGTTCTGTTCATCCTCTGACTTAAGCGCAAAATTAATACTCGAAGTCAAAAGCACCTTTCGCATCGTACCATCCTTTAAAACTACGACTCCATCTTTAATCTCAGCAATCGGAAGATGCGCCTGGGTATTGGATTGTTTTGCTCGTTTTTGTACTGCTTTTTTATCTTTCATATTTTAGTATTCTCCCTCCCCTCTTAGGGGAGGGTTGGGGTGGGGTTGAACCTAAGCACGATAACGCTACAATTACTACCGATCATCCTCAGGTCTATAAAACCCACCAGTATTTACCAACAATGACAAATCCTGAATTCGCTCACGTTTCACTGGTTTTGCTTGTTCCTTTACCTCAACTGCCTCTGGTACATACTTTCTGAGCATCTCAAGTTCTTTTCTGGATAATGTCTTATGCCACACCCTTCGTGACGGTCGGCGGAGCGTCTGTACAATATTCAGAAAAAAATAATGAAATGCTTGTCCATTTACTTTTACAAACGCAATTACGAGTCCACCAATACCAAAAAATATGAGACAAAAAATAAATAATGCAAAATCACCAAAGCGATATGCACCAAATACAATCAGGCCGGTAATCAATAAAATAATAAACTGCCGACTCGTGATCGGACCCAAAATTTTATCTTCGACTTCAATAAATTGTGGGACTATAAACTGCTGCATAATCTTAGTCAGAAAGTCAAAAAGTCCATAAAGTCGAAAGTTATTCATCTATAAAATCCTAAAGTTATTTGTATTTTACTTTATAACTTTACAGACTTTACGACTTTCGACTGTAATCAATCCATCTGCCCCAACTTCTTATTCACTTCTGCAATCGCTAGATATTCTTCATACGTCAATTCACCATTCTGTAATACCGCAGTAATGATAAGATTTTTTTCTACTGCCTCAATTGTCTTTTCAATATATAATCGAAACAATAGACTTTTTTTCCAACTCTCGCATACCTGTAAGTATAGCAAGTATGACTCATCTTTCCAACCACTAAATTTCGCAAGAAGCATTTCACCTGCAGTTTTTGGAACCCGCGACAGTCTACGAAAATCTTCAATACTAAATGATTCTACTTCTTCAATGGGACCCATAACAGCAGTACGTTCCCGTGCAGGAGAAATCTCCTGCATCACAGATGGTGCTGATGATGGAATCTGATGCACGGTTGTTTTTTTCTGCGAAGAGGTGGGTAGTGGTGCAGGAGGTGTCATAGAAGCCACGGGAATCGACCCAGTATGAGGACGTGGAGCACCCAATGTTGCGGTCTGAGATATTTCAGCAAATAACTTGGTTGCATCAACCTTCGAAAGCCCAAGCCCACCATCAGAAGGAGACTTCATGGCATACTCAATAAATTGATACTGATCTCGAATTCCTTTTTTCCATGATAAAATCAGGGAAGATGTTCGTGCTTCTAAGTCTTTTGGGATCGATACTGAACTCGAAAATGATACTGGCACTGCTGGTGTGTGACTGACTAACTGCCCTTTCTTTTCGCCTATAACCCGAATCTCAGAATCATCTTCGTCGAGAAGTGACCGTTCGCCCAATGCAGATCCGCCTTGGACGGAATGACCATTCGACTTTTGTTTGTCCACCAAAGCCTGATGTGTATAGGGGGACTCAAACACTTTCGTCACCGGTGTGGTATTTGCTATATGCGTCTCAGCTTGAACCACAGGAGTGACTGGGGACACCTGCGCCTGTTCTTTCTCTTCTCTATGTCTGTTGTTAACAATAAGCTCTTCATCTTCTACCAATGGTATTACACGACGAGGAGGCTGTGGTACCGGAGGTTGAGGTGCAGGCATGGTAGGACGAACAACTTCCCGTTCCTCGACTTCTTCAACCAGAGGAATTACTCGTCTTGGTGGAGCTGGAGGAATAACTGTAACTTTTTTCTCAAGAACTTTCGGCTCTGGTACAGGCGACTGTACGATACTCGACTGCTTTCTTTTCCGAAATTCCTGAAGAGTAATACGTTCAGTCGTACCATCCGCTTTTTTCACAAGAATCGTAGGTTGTAGTTTAGAACTATTTTCCATATTAATTCTCGTTTAATAATTCCTCATTCCAGACAAATTTTTCTTGTTGTTCATCGTAGTAATACAGGTCGAGAATACGAGGATCGTTGTACTGTTCTGAATAAGCGTGCAAGATATCGAAAACTTCCACCTCATCCGCTATTTTTCCACTTGCGAGATCAGCTTGAATGTTATTTTTAATCTCTACAAAATAATTTGTGTTAGTTTCTTGTTCTGGTTCTAAAACTGTATCCGTCTCTGAATTTTGAATAGTGTCAACAGATTCATTTTGTAACTCTTCCCTTGCTAGCACATCAGCATGCAACGCCTCTTCAACAAGTCCATAGATATATTCTGGTTTTACGCCGATAAGAAAGTGAATAAACGAAAAAAATATAGCAACCGATTCTCGTTTATCAATATCCAAGCGTTCAATATACGTAGGATCAGGCATTTCTGAAAAGAATATAGTTTCTACTTTTGCCTTAAACTCTGCAACTTCAAGCGAGGGATTATCCATTTGATTAAGACGTACAATCTCTTGTACAATATCCTTCACTTTCTGAGGTTGATTTTTATATATCCCCACAACCATCTCTGATTCAAATACTGCTTCTCGTATGCGCGAATATTCGGTAATTGCATCAGTTTTATCAGGAGAACGAACTGCTAGAAACCAAAGCACCTCGTCTATTGGTTCAAATTTGAGAATACAAGCCATGATCAACTGTTTTCCAAAACATGTTTCAACAACAAAATCAGAAGGTAAGCCTTTCAATTTCATCCAATTGAGTTCAGTGTAAAGTCGATATGTAGTCCACCATTTTTTTCTAACCTCCTCAGACGAGGAGGTTGAAAATACTTGTACAAATACTCTCCGTAGTACATCTTCTCCAACAGGATCAATCATAAGTTGACGAAGTTGATCTTCGACTTTCAAAAAATCACCTTGAACTAAATTTTGTATATCCTCAGATTGCATATAATATATTCAACATTGAAAGAAGAACTACGGCTGTTGAGGTGGTGGATTATTACCACCTCCCCCTGGTCTCCGGAATCCTGGTCGTCTACCACCTCCCCCCGGAGGTTGATTATTACCACCCACGACTCCTTGAGGTCGTCGCGGTGGAGGTGTTATAGCTCTCTCATATCGTGAGACAGCACTAGGTGGACCAACAAAATTTGGATCAGCCATGGCAGCAGCATCTTCAGCAACTGCGTACTCTCTCATTTTTTTATAAAATTCTGACCACGCACTCTTACTTGTCTCAAATCCCTGTTCTTTCATATCTTCTTTCAAATTTTCGATGACTTGTAAAAAATCATCAAAACTTTCATTATTATCGACCTCTATTTCATTCATTTCTTGAGAAATTCTAAACGATCTTTTGTTTTCAAAAAATCTCCCGGTTTGACCTTTGGTTATTTTTCTCATTGCTTTTCGTCCTATTTGACCAAATTTAGCAACTGACGAAGAGCCCGTATTAGGATTAATTTTTTTAACTTCAGCAAGCCCTTTTACTCCAGCTTCTGGGGACATATCCGCAGCAAAATAATCTACAAGACCTAACGAATCATCGCCGCGCTGAGTTTGATCTAGCCAACGATTATCAATTCTACCGTTAGGACCAACAAAATCATACATCAACCGTACACCACCTAACTCGCCTTTTCCAGCAGCCACCTTATTTGCCGCAATATATTGTCTAGTATAATTTTCTCGTCTCGGATCATTTAAACCTCCAAGAGAACTATTGAAGATATCTTCAAGTTCGCGTTCTGTATATACTTGTCCGGTAGCTTGATTAATTTTATTTCTTGCGATACCAAGCAACATTCTGAGTTCCAATTCTTTAGAATTAGAACTATCTATTTTGTCAAAACCAAGAGCTCGAGCAGCCTGTGCACGAGTTGCTTCAGCAGTCTGAGATCCATCAGCAATATTACTTAAGACAAGGGCACGCTGACGTTCTTCAGCTCGAGCTAATCTTTCTGCAGCAACTTGTTGTGCCTGAGAACCTGGTGCCGCAGCACTTACAACATCTCGTAATTGATCAAGTTTAGCAACATCTACTTCCATCCTTCCACGTCGCTGATTATATGATAAATTTGCAAACAATTCACTATCTTTCTTTAAAATCTGAGCAGCCGCTTGTTGTCGAATTGCATCAGCACGAGCATTATCTCCTTGTCCTGCATAAAACACCGCACGTTCTTCTGCAAGTTTATGTATTTTACTACGTTCAGCTTCTTCTTTTTGATTTTCAAGAACAGCCTGTGCTGCTAACATCTGATCAAATCCTCTAACAGCAGGACCACCGAATTGTTTCCTTTCTTCACCTGTTACAAATTCTTTTCGTGCATCAGTAAGTCCCTTACTGGCTTCAAGAGCTACTTGAGCTGCAATAGATTCAGCAAAACCTCCTGCTGCTAATATTTTTCTTATTTCTTCTAAGGCTAAGAGTTCTTTTTCGGCAGCTTTTTTATCCTCAAGCGCCTTAACCTCACCACTCAAACGTGCCTGTTCCTGTTGTTCAGCCTGAAATTCACGATCCTTAATCAACGATTGAAACATCTCAACACTACCTTTTTTTGCCTGAGCTTCATATACCCCTTTTGCGCTTTCATACTGAAGCGTAGCTTTTGTAGCTCGTTCATCATATGCTTTATAGTCTGGGTTTATCTTACTCTGCTTTAATCGCGCCTGTTCTTTCTTCATTTTCTCTTCATCCTCAAGTGCGTCCTTATACTTCTCATTTCGAGCTTGCATTTCTTTTAACCCCCTAGAAAGAGCAGCATATTTTGCAGGGCCTTTGAGATCCTTAAACTTCTCTCGAATATATGCATCCCGTTCCTCTTCGGTCAAAGGTGGCTTTCCACCCTTCTTTCTTTTAGCATCTTCTGAGTCAAAGTATTTTTTTGTGTCTTTCACCAACGCAGACTCCCCTTTCGTACGCAATTCGTCTTCTGTATGCAAATGATGCTCCTCCTCTTCGGTATGTAACCTCTCTTCTGCTTTATGACCCAAAATTTCTGTCTCAGCTATCATATCCAAATCTTTGTTAACCTGCTCATCACTTTCCTTCAACTTCAACAAACCTTCGGCACCTTTCTGTTTTCCCTTCGCCTCTTTGAGTTCTACAGCAAGCTCAGTCCGTATACGTTGTTCATCCTTACCCGCACCACCAAATGTACCGCTATTCGATATACGTGCTTCGTGCTCTTCATCCGCCAGATGAGCCATTTCTTCCCACGTCTCAGCAACAGCATCTTTCTTCTTACTAGACGCTATAACACTCCCCAAAAGGAAACGTTTCGCTCCAAATTTGAAAATACCCGCTAAATCTCTCTTATCCCACGCACCTTTGAGACCTTTTTCCCAGTCTTGAACTTTGGCATCTCTTGCCATATCGACTTTCGATTTGTACTTACCAATTGCGCCTTTAACAACTGCAGCTTTGCGTTCAATTGACTTGGCACCAATAATAGGAAAGTCAGATTTGATTTTTTCTCCTGCAGCCCCTACCAACCACCTACCTGCAGCATATCCAGTCGCAATCGTTGCCACATTCTTGGTAAAATCAATCGCACCTCCCACAAGCCCAGCCCCAGTCGCACCTGTCTCTTCGGTCTTTTTGATACCCACCCACAAAAATCCAATTCCCAGAAGGAAACTGGCAAAATTCTCCCACGTAGAAATTTCGAGCACTGTGACGCTCTGTTTTTCCTCCCCTGTTGAATCAAGCTGAATAACATTCGGATCATCTTGAATTTCAGTAATAATCTGACCAGTACCCAGTGTCGCAAACGCCAGCCATAGGAAAAACACCATAATGGGAGCCACTATCACATGCTTACTAAACTCGCTCCACCATTCATGCGCATAATCTTCACCCTTAGGAACTGCATATAGCATGAATGCAAATGGTGAGAGAACAATCAATGCCCAGAGCATAACAATACGGAAAATCATGACCACCAAATACGCACCAACCGTGAGTGCGGCAAGAAGCGCAAAAATAAACGCAAGCGCGCCTCCAGCAAATAGAGTGAGGCTGGCAACTTCTCGTGTTTCTCCTAGCGTATTAGGCGCTCCAGCGGCTAGTGCGAGTATCTTATCCATCTGAAACAACGTAATCAAATTTCCACCAGCAGTCGCAGACACTGCATTCAAAAAAGTAATCGTAAAAATATGCGCAACATCAATTACCAGCTGCGCAATCAAATTACTAAAATTAATAAGAATTGCCATGAGAACAATTTTTACCAACCCGTGTTTCCATTCGTAGCTCTCAAAACCAAGAATGGTGGCAAATGCAATAACAAGAAGACCGACAATAAAGAATAGATTTGCAACATCACGAACCATGACCCACCCGAGCTTCACTACACTCACATCAATAAAATTATTGTAGCTGGCAAGAGTAATGAAGGCACGTAAGAAAAAAATAGTCAAAAATATGCACAATTTTGCTAATTCAATCAGAATAGTCGCAATCAGCTCGACCAAACCATTCAACAAACTCTCAAGACCAAATTGTGCATGAGTAATTCCAACCGCCATGGCTGAAATCAATATCACACCAACGACAAAAATCGGCCACCATGTCCGTTTTTTGAGTGTGTTCGGAAACAATTTTATGTACGCTTGGGAGACACCAGTATGTACCAGTGCAAAAAAGCGCCTCATGTAGTAAATATTAGAAATACACATGACCAAGTATACCATAAAATAAAATAACACGCTACAAAAACGTGTGTGTACCTTCTTCCCTCTTATCTTGTAGACAAAAACCTGACTAAAAAAGTCATACGTCATTCCCGCGAAAGCGGGAATCTTTAGAATCTAGTCACACAAATCCTTCCATTCAGGATTTTGTTTCTCTCTCGTAATAGCCTCTTTAATAGAAGTAAAAGTCTCAAAATATACTAATTTATGTACAAAATACTTTTTCGTAAACCCCTCAATAATTCCTGCTTTATGTTTCTGGACCCTACATGTTAGATTGTTCGTAACTCCAATATACAAAACACCATTTTTAGAACTTGCTAAGATATAAACATAAAAATATTCCATAACCCTCCTATTACACAAGATCCCCGCTTTCGCGGGGATGACATTTTATATAATTCTTTTCCTCATCTTAGCAACAAAAAATCCTTCAATATGACTGTTTGGTAAAATTCTAAATGCATTTTTTCTGATTGATTCACTAATAGATATGTTCTTGAAAGAATTCGCAATCGGTGCTGCCTGGAGCTCAGATAATACAATAGGCATAAGCTCTGCATCAGGACTACGCTCAATAAATTTTTGCAATTGAACCTCATTTTCTTCAGGAGCAAATGTGCAGGTGGAGTACACCAATACACCGCCAGGTTTCAGCATATGCCACGCAGCTCGAAGCAAAATTCGCTGCGTATACGCCATTTCTTTGATTTTCCGCTCACTCCAATACCCAAAACTCTTGGGATCAGTCGTATCGAACCGGGCTTCAGCACTGCACGGTGCATCCAACAAAATTTTATCAAAATAATTCTCATACTCTCTCGAAAGCTGTGCTCCATGCTCCATCCGCAACACAAATCTCCACCCTTCCTTAGAGCCAATCGCATTTCCCTCCCCTGTAAGGGGAGGTGTCGGGGAGGGGTCGTCAGCGACCCCTAAAAGCTCCATATTGTGCTTCAGCTTGAAAAAACGCACGGTATTCTTGTCATTAGCCACTAATTCACCTTTTTTACCCATCATGGCTGTAATCTGGCTTGTTTTGCTCCCAGGAGCCGCAGTAAGATCGAGGACCCTCTCCCCTGGCTTTGGATCAAGCACTACCGGCGGAACCATGCTGGCAAGGCTCTGGATATATAATTTTCCGTCAGAATACAATGGTAAATCAGTGAGTTCTCGTTTTGACTTGTTCAATAACACAAAAGCACCAGGATACCATCCTATTTTTTGCACTTTAAAACCATGTTGAGATAAAATCGGTAATACTTCTTCCGACGTCGACTTAAGCGTATTAATTCGAAATGTCGTAGGCCTACCCACAAATGTTTTCTCTATTTCACGAAAACGTGAAGCACCAAAAATAAGCGAAGCTCGCTCAATAAATTTTTCAGGCAGTTCTTTCCTAAATACATTTTTTCCGCCCTTCTTTTTTTTCTTTGCCATACAACCAAAAATTACCTCCAAATCTAGATATAGATATTACTGTACATCCCACAAATCGCGAGGACGTGCATCTGCACTGAGTAACACATGACGAACTCCGTCAAGAGAAAGAAAAAAATCTTCGACTAACTTAGTTTCCGTATTATATGCAGTATATACAATTCCATGAGCCAAAACAGCACTGATTCGTAACCACGAGTCAAATGTTTTATCCCTAATAGGAGAAACTACTCCTGTTTCAGGATAGTACACATAAAATGTAGTCGCATGTGCATCTCTCTTTTTTCTAAAAACAACATGATCCTTATGGATCTTAACATCTTCGAACAATGTATACGGGGTGTTGGTCGTGTGTATACCATACTGTCCACGTACAGATAATATATCTTTCTTTTGCGCTCCATCGTATGAACTAAACATGAGCGTTTCTTCAAATGAACCATTAGTTAATGGAGTATGTCGGATTTCATAATAACCATGTCGATAAGGATCAACCACAAGTATGCTGGACACCATTTCCTGAGGAAGTGTATCGCGACATAATTTATGTGAAGTAATTTCTGTAATATCCTGATTTTGCTTCGTGATATCAGCTACTTGAAACAATGCAGTGTAGGTACAAAATTCATCTCCACCTGTTTGATACAGATATAAATGATTATCCACCACATCAGACAAATAAAAAAATCTATTGAAATCAGGTGCTTTTTGAGAGGCGATCTGCTCATGTGAACCATCATCTTTTATTCTAAATACACTAAGTAATTGCCCTGGTAAAAGCGCAAGATGATTATACTTAACAAAAATATCTCCATTTTCTGATTGAAGTATGCTCCCATACAATCCAAATGAATCACTATGTGTTGCAATGGCTTTAACATATGGCTCTACACGTGCACCATCTTCTGTCGGAACAATACGCACGTAGTCGCCATACGTGTAGGAATAGTACTCTACATTATTGATAGTTTGTCTAAATTCACTCGTGTACGTCTGGGCAATAATATCTTTTTCAGGAGTAATATATACGACTCTGTAGAGTCCATCTTTCAGAGGATCAAAAAGCAATTTTTTTTCGCTCGATATACTTGGAGAGTATAAATAATAATAGAACACTCCACCCTTTTCTTCGATAAGTAGTGTCTCAGCGGAAACACGTCTTTCTTGAATATCTTTACTCTCTATTCGTTGCACGCTCGTATCATATTTTTCCCACACTTTCCACCCTACAACAACAATACCTGCGACCATTAGAAAAAGTAAGAAAATAAGCTTTTTCATATATACTACGGACGAACTCGATTTACCAATCGAGGAAATGGAATACATTCACGTATATGCTCAACCCCACTCATCCAGCGAACCATACGCTCAACTCCAATTCCAAATCCAGCATGAGGAACGCTACCGTATTTTCGAAGATCAGTGTACCAGCTATATTCACTCTCCGGTAATTTTTCTTCGCGAATTCGTTCAAGCAGTAAATCAAAATTGTCTTCACGCTGTGAACCTCCAATTATTTCACCAGACCCTTCAATTCCAATCAAATCATTATTCAATACACGAGTAGGATCAGTCGGGTCAAGCTTCATGTAAAACGGTTTAATACTCTTTGGCCATTTGTGAATAAATACAGGCACGGGACTATCTTTCGTAAGAAGCGCCTCATCATCATTACCCAAATCTTCACCATGTTTGATATCACTCCCTCGTTCTTGTAGCCAAGGGATAGATTCCTCATATGTCAATTTTACAAATGGAAGTTCTATCATTTTTCGGATTGGTTCTGGATCTCTCTCAAGAATAGCGAACTCCTCACTGCATTTTTCCAAACACGCGCGAGCAATAAATTTCACCAACCCTTCCTGGATCTGCATATTCTCATCATGTTCCACAAAAGCCGCTTCAGCATCCATCATCCAGAATTCGGTGAGATGTCGCTTCGTAACAGACTTTTCTGCTCGAAACACGGGGCCAAAATCATAACAGCGTCCCACACTCGCAATTGCAGCCTCAATATAGAGCTGCCCGGACTGCGACAAATACGCTTCTCCCAAATCAAAATAAGGGACCGGAAAAAG
Organism: Candidatus Magasanikiibacteriota bacterium; assembly: GCA_052033375.1. Lineage (GTDB taxonomy): Bacteria > Patescibacteriota > Patescibacteriia > Magasanikbacterales > UBA922 > UBA922. The sequence goes on along the minus strand of JBPOJQ010000010.1, from coordinate 19,154 downwards.
CGTGGTCGTTCCTTCGCACGCATTGGGGGTAAATATCGGAGAATCAGTACGTATAAATTTTTCTTGATGTAGATATTCATTAATAGCAGTCTCGACCACATCTCTAATACGGAGTATAGCCCACTGTCTTTTACTCCTAATCCACAAATGTCTATTTTCAAGCAAAAAATCAGGACCATGCTCCTTGTGCGCGATAGGATATTCCACTGCAGTATGAATAAGTACAGCTTTCTCAATCGCAAGCTCATATACACCTGGTTTTTTGGGGTGCTCTTTTACCACTCCAGTCAACGAAAGAGAAGATTCTTGGGTAGCTCCAGAAATTGATTTCCACGATAACGTATCGACATCTTTTTCACTTGCCACACACTGTAGAAATCCCGTACCATCGCGTACTTCAATAAATGAAATAGCGCCAGAAGATCGGCTATTATACACCCACCCTCGTATCTCCACAGTCTCCCCTACGTGTGTTTTAATATCAGAAATAAATATTCTCATAGTTATAAACTTAAAACTCAAATATAAAAAAATTACAGTTCAAAATTTAAAACCCTATCTAATACTTAATTTTTTAGATGTAAGTTATTATTTTGAGTTTAAAGCTATCCTACTGCATTTCACACTTCAACGCAAGTGTATGCCCAATCACCTATCTTTGTATCAGCCTGATACTGAATATGCCCAACCAACAGATGGTGGACCGCAGGTACACATGCACTGCTCTGAGAGAGGGACTGAATGTCAATTGCCGATAAACGGGACAAATCGTGTATAGTCTCGGGAGAAATTCTAATCAATGAGCCGGCATCAGGATACCTCGTTGTGCAAGCACCACACACCACTCCCCCGCCCGAAAAAGACCAAAAACTCAATAGGTGCGATGAACCACATCCAATACAGGCGATATATGCAGGTGCAAATCCGATTACCCCCATAAGATGCAACATAAACCAATCCAAAAAACGCCCATCTGAGACTACATGAGCCTCATCATATGCAACAAGCCATGAAAAAAATAGATCAAAAATTCCGTGTTCCAAATTTCCTGGTCGAGTAAGTGTATACAACGCATGCGCAGCATACTCTGCCTCCAGACGTTTGATAAAATCAGAACGTATACCCGAAAAGACATGTACGGTGCTTGCCGTCGTTAAAATAACAAGTTCTTTTCCCTGGACAAGATCAAATGATACAAGTGAAAAAGGCTCAAGATGTGCTGACAGTTTGCTGGTAATTTTTTTGATACCCTTTGCAATAACATCAACCCGTCCGTACTCTCTCGTAATCAGAGATATCACTTCATCATACTCACGAAAGGGAATGCGAGTAAGCACGATACCCTGAGGCATACTAACAAATCAAATATTTATTTCTGTTTCAACTGTATATATTCAGACAAAATAAGCATCGCTGCTTTTTCATCAAGACTCGCGTCACCCTCCATCGACTGAGCTTCACGAGTGGTAAAGCTCTCATCAATCGTTTCAATAGGAACTGAAATACGGCGTGCAAGTTCTGCGATAAACGAACGGACACGTTGCGAATTCTTGGTTTCTTCACCATCAGAACCATACGGAATTCCCACGAGTACCATGTCAATTTTTTCATCTGAAATTAATTTCGGTAATTCAGTTTTCCATTGTGTCGCATCCACACATCCATATGGCAATACAACATCCACTCCAGTCGCAAGCCAGGCAAGACCAAGATTTTTTGTACCAAAATCGATTGCTAGAATATTCATACAGTACATATCATAAACCAGGTATCATGAAAAATACACAGTTAGATAACGATACACGTTAAAATTTTTCACTAGGCCGCGCAGTAGCTATAATCGGCTTCCCTTCGGTCACAATTATCGTGTGCTCAAAATGAGCGCTCATAGACTTATCGACCGTACTAATACCCCACCCATCAGGAGCCGTTTCCACCTTATAACTCCCCAATGTGATCATAGGTTCAATTGCCAAAACCATCCCTGGTTCGAGCTTAATCTTCTCCAAACTCGCATCATAATAATTAGGAATGCGCGGTTCCTCATGAACCTGGTACCCTACGCCATGCCCCACCAAATCTCTCACGATACCATATTTAAAAGGTGTAATATATTCTTCAACCGCTTTTCCAATAGATGCAATTGTATTTCCGACCACTGCTGCAGCAATCCCCTTCTTCAATGATTCATAGGTGCGTTCAAAAAGTAACGAGACATCAGGTGTTGTGTGTCCTATAAGGACAGTAAGTGCGGTATCAGTAAAAAATCCATTTCCAAATCGCCCAAGACCACTCTTCATTGGGTATTCCATTCCAATATCAATAGTAAAAATATCCCCAGTGGAGAGTACTTTGGTGTTTGTTGCAATACCGTGAACGACCTCCTCATTCAATGAGGCACAAATAGTCGTTGGAAATGGCGGATCACTTCTTCTCGATCGATAACCTTTAAAAGAAGGTCTGCCACCAGCCTTCTTAATGAGTGCCTCAGCTTCACAATCAATATCATATGCAGTCGCACCAGAAACTGCTAGGGTACCCAAATATTCAAGAATTTCTCCCAAAATATGACCCCCCTCTGTGATCCACAATTGTTCCTCTCTAGTTTTAATATATGACATAGACTAGTATCCTAGCAAGATTGAGGAAATTTGTGAAGCAGCTATACAATTAGAAGTAAACTAAGAAAACCAATAAGAGTAAGAGCAGACGCAATAACATGATACCGCTGATGGCGTATCTGTATAAAAATTTTAAGCATCAACGCAATCGAAAAGAATGCAATCATCCCCCACAATATACCTCGTGATATTGGTGAAAGCGCACCAAGCACTGCCGGTGCACGTTTTGAAATCTCATACTTTTCAAGAGAACCCATCGGTATGACTGGAATCGATTGCCACTCAATCGAAGAATGGGTAACAGTACCATCAGCCCAGGTAATTGAAATTTCAGCAGGAATGACTGACGCAAAAAAATCTGAAAGTGATTCAGGGAGTGTAATCATCCCAGTCCACACCCCATCCTCACGACTATCATATAATTCAAATTCATACCCCTGTGCAAACACTACCACCCGATGAGCCAATCCAACAATCCGAGCGTGTGCGCGCACAATCATCTGCTCCCCTTCTGTGGCCCATGATAAAGAAGATGAACCAAAATCATAATACACCTCGGTAGTATCAGATGCATCTTCAGACACACCCCTCACCCGCTCACGTGAATCATACACGTGTGTCATATCAGCCGATGGGTGACCAAAATGCTGTGCTACATACACAGCAAGATTATCCCCATACATACCAACAGAAGAACCAATACCGATATCAGTAAAATCAGGGTCAATCAAATTAGCAAAATGAGTAGGACTCTCGACCCACGCTTCAACCATAGCTTCAGGAGAAGAAAATCCCACAGCCAAATTCTCTCCTGCAACCGAATATGAATATCCCACTTCCTTCAAAAAATCACGCAAACGCTTGCCCTGTGGATTGATATGCTCAAAATATCCTTGCTGAGTCATATCAATAGCTTTGTGTACTGATGATTGTCCAAGCGCTTCATGATACTGGAGAAGTGGGACATGCTCTCTCGTACGAATCTGATTAGTCAACTCAATAACCCTCTCCTGTTGGGCAACTAAGACCTCGGGCACCACAAACGCCTGTGCAGGTAACAAAAGAGCAGTAATAACTGCAATTGATTTGATAACAATCCCTAAAAAACCATAAAAAAATACACGTCCATGATGTAATGAATGTGGATGATAATTATTCTCTTCGTGAGGAATAAAAAAATGTTTCAAACGTGTAGACATAAAATGTGCTAATAGTATAGCACAAAGTATGACCAGAAAAAAATAATTTTCTGTACAAAAATATACCAAAAAAATTATGCAACTATTGAGGCTATTTCGGATTCGATCTCATCAATACCTTGAGTACCATCAACTACACGAAGCAATCCTTTTTCTTGATAATACTGACGTACAGGTGCAACTGCGTCATTCCCCTGCTCTCTCATACGCTTTGCGACAGTTTCAGCGGTATCATCACTCCGACGGACCAACCTACCGCCACATTTTTCACACGACGTGAGTGTATCATTGTGAGGCGTATAGGGAATAATGAATCCGCATGATTCACATAATTTACGTTTAAGAATTCTCAATGCACCATCTTCGTCAGTTAGCGCAATTTCAACCACAATAACATCATCGTGTACATGCTTTGAAACAAAATATTCGTCATATGCAGATGCCTGTTTTTGTGTCCTAATCGCACCGTCAAGTACAACACCCTGTCCACGGGAAAAATAAGCGTCCATGGTCGTAAATGCGAGACGGTAAATCAAATCATCAGAAACCAATTTACCCTCCCTCATATCTGCAAGCAGTGCGGTATCTGCAGGAGATGCATTCGGATCTTTTTCAAAAGTACGAAGCAAATCCCCTGTTGAAATATGTCCATACTGAAAACGCTGAGCCAAGCGCTTTGCCTGAGTACCCTTTCCACTACCTGGAATCCCCAAAAGTATAATAATTTTTTTCATAGAAAAGTAAGTACAACTAAAAACACGCCTCCGAAGTATAGCAGAAGGCGTGTTCAAAGATAAGTATATTATACATGATCGTATTCATGCATCTTTAATTGTGATTCAAGCTGTTTGGTAGTCTCAACAGCAACAGAAACTACGATCAATAGACTAGTACCACCGATAACTAATCCCTGTGAACCGGTAAAACCCCGTGCAACCAGAGGTAAAATCGCAATAATACCAAGGAACAATGCACCTGAAAATAATAATTTGGTCATCGTCTTCTGTAAATATTCTTCTGTCTGTTTTCCTGGTCTGATTCCAAGAATAAAAGCACCCTGACGCTGCAAATTTTCAGCCATTTTATGAGGATTGAATACAATTGATGTATAGAAATAAGTAAAACCAAATACTAAAACAAAATATATAATTCCGTAAAATAATTGATTATTGAAGATGGTAACAATCGCTGTTGCTGCGTTTCCAATAAACCCGCCACGCTGTACAAAAAACTGCGCGACCATTGGAGGAAACAACACCATTGAAATGGCAAAAATAATCGGCACAACCCCCGCCATATTGATTCGAAGCGGAAGATAATTCGTCATACCACCAAACGAACGTGTTCCCTGATTTTGTCTGGCATAACTGACGGGAATATTTCGTTGCCCTTCATTCACAAATACCACACCCAAAATAGTCACGATTGCAAGCGCAGCAAACAACAAATAAATGTAGAGCTGTGAGGAATCGTAATTGATAATAGCGGTCTGAATGGACGTAGGAAGAGAAGCAACGATACCTGAAAAAATAAGCAAAGAAATTCCATTTCCAATACTTTTTTCAGTAATAAGTTCACCAATCCACATAAGGAAAATACTTCCTGCAGTAATGGTAATCATGATTGAAATATATTTGAAAGTAGTGAGATCGCCGATAATACTAAACTGTGACTGATGCAACAATTTTATTGTACCGTATGCCTGAAGTAATGCGAGAGGTACCGCAGCAATTCTCGTATACATATTAATTTTTTGCTGTCCGCTCTCCCCCTCTTTTGAAAGCTCTTCAAAATAAGGCACTACAAGTGTCAACAATTGGAAAATAATCGAGGCAGTGATATAAGGGGCCACACCGAGCATCACAATAGAAAAATTAGCGATGGTGCCACCAGAAAAAATATTGAGTAAACCTAAAATCTGATTTCCCGCGAGAAATTGACGCAATCCTTCGGTATTCACTCCAGGAACAGGAATGTGTGCAGCCAAACGAAATACTACGAGCATTCCTAATACAAAAAGTACTCGATTGCGAATATCAGGAATAGTCCAAATTCGACGTATTTTATTCCACATAGAGGTTCGTGTATTAGGTTGAGTAGATGAAGGAGTCCCAGGCAAATTACGCCTGTCTACTGATAGGTAAGGTGCGAATTAACGAATACTTTTTTAATTTCGTTTCTATAAGCCAGTACCAAACGAGAGTACACCTGGATCAAGAAATAGTCAGCGCGTAACAGAAAAATTACATCACGAGACTACCACCTGCTTTTTCAATAGCCTGTAATGCAGTTTTCGTAGCAAGACAGTCATGCAATACTACTTTTTTAGTCAATTCTCCGTTGCCGACGATTTTTACACCAGCTCGTACATTCTGTATCAAACCATGCGCTTTAAGCACATATGGAGTAATTTCAGAAACTGATTGAGCGAGAGTATTCAATTGGGCGAGAGATACAGTCTCAGGTCTGAGCGCACTTGAAGAAAAACCACGAGATTTAGGAACTTTCTGAAGTTGTGCTTTGAACGCACGACGCATAATACCACTCGAACCTGTTCGTGCTCGCTGTCCTTTAATACCACGTGTAGAATAACTTCCCTTTCCGCTCGAATTACCACGACCCACACGTTTGGTGTTTCGTTTACGGCCTCGTGAAGTGATTGTTGAAGGGGTTAACATACAAAAAAATTATAGAAATTCCTTATACTAGGCTGCTGATTCAGCAGTCTTCTTTGGTGCAGCTTTTTTTCGTGCTGGTTTTCGTTTTACGGTTTCAGTCTCAAGAACAGGCTGCGCTACTTCAGCAGAAGCCACGACTGGAGCCACCGGACGTTGTTTTGACAGTGTACGAACTGCCTGTGATTTGAATTTTTTCAACGCTTCAAAAGTTGCTTTTACGTTGACTACTTTATTATTAGTCTTTCCCAAAATTTTCCCAGATGCATTTCCCACACCAGCAAGATCAAGTACCATACGCACCGCGCTACCCGCGATAATTCCAGAACCCTTTGGTGCAGGTTTAATCATGATTTTTCCAGCTTTAAATTTTGCTTCGACTCGATGAGGGATCGTGCCATTAAAAATAGGCACAGTCAAAATATTTTTCTTTGCTTGATTAACTGCTTTATCTACTGCGATTTGCACATCTTTTCCTTTTTCAATTCCATATGCCACGCGCCCTTTTCGATCTCCAATAAGGACACATGCTCGGAAACTCATGTGTTTTCCACCTTTGGTCACACGCGTTACACGCGCAAGATCAACAATAGTCTGATCGAATTCAGGTTTTTCTTTGGGTGTTCGGGGACCGCGTTCGTTACGTTTTTGATTAGACATATAGCTAGTATAAATGGTTAGAATTTGAGTCCACCATCTCGCGCTCCATCGGCAAATGCAGCGATGCGTCCATGATAGGTGAATCCTCCACGGTCAAATACTACATGAGTAATATTCTTTTCTTTTGCTTTGAGAGCAATTTCGTGTCCGAGAAGATATGCGAGTTTTACTTTTCCCTTTCTCTCACCAGCGTCAGCAGTCGTAGTCAATGTCCCTGTTCCTGAAATTCCCACCAAGGTGACACCACGAGCATCATCAATAAGTTGAGCATACATACTGAGCAGACTTCGATATATCGAAAGTCGTGGTCTCTCAGCAGTACCAATTACTTGTTTACGAATTCTTTTGTGACGTCGTACGCGATATGCGCTACGTGTATTAGCTTGTTTCATATAATATCAATATTATTCTTTACCTGCAGATGCGGTTTTACCTGCTTTACGTCGGAGAACTTCATCAACATATTTGATTCCTTTACCCTTATATGGTTCAGGTTTTTTCAACGCACGAATTTCAGCAGCGGTCTTTCCAAGTATTTCCACATCAGCACTAGTCAATGTGATGATATTTTTTTCAACTGTAGCAACAACTTGAGGAGGCATAGCGTACACGACTGGATGTGAAAAACCAATTTCAAGTTTGAGATCTTTTCCTTGCATAGCCACACGAAAACCAACTCCATTGACTTCAAGTTTTTTTTCAAAACCTTTAGTCACACCTTCAATCATATTTTTGATATGTGCAGCAAATGTTCCCCACAAAGCTCGCTCAGATTTCTCTTCAGGATTCTGTACAGATACAGTAATAATTCCATTTTCAATAGAAACAGTTACCACTGGGTGGATTGATCGTTCGAGCGAACCTTTTGGTCCTTTGACCGAAATGAGCTGCTCATGAATCTTTACTTCTACTCCCTGAGGAATACTGAGTTGTTGTTTTCCGATACGTGACATATAAGTCTGGCTAATAGTTCCTGTTTAGTAAACTGAACACAATACTTCCCCACCAATTCCTTTTTTTCGTGCATCTTGCGCAGTCATAATTCCATGACTTGTTGAAACAATTGCAACACCAAATCCATTCAATACTTTTGGCAATTCAGATGATTTGCGATACATGCGATGCCCAGGGGTACTTTCTCGAGTAATCGAAGTGATTGCTGGAACATTCCCGGCATACTTCAAATCAAGGGCAATCATCTTTGGCATTCCCTCTTCGGTGACCACAGCATCAATGTAGCCTTGTTTTTTAAGAATTTCAGCAATCGCAAACTTCACCCGAGAATAGGGTACAAGCACACGCTTCTTTCGCGATTGGTGCGCGTTTCTGATTCGTGTGAGCATGTCTGCGATAGGGTCAGTCATCATACGTAATAGATAATTAGGTTAGGAATAGGTCGACTTTTACCAGCTCGACTTTCGGACGCCAGGGAGCGCTGCTTTATTCGCAAGCTCTCGAAAACAGATTCTGCACAATTTGAATTTGCGCATATATCCACGCTTGCGTCCACAATGCCAGCATCTGCGTACAACGCGGGTGCTGAATTTTGGTTTTCTTTGTGATTTTGAAATCTGTGCCTGTGTTGCCATAACCGTAAATAATTTATTTCTTTCTGAAAGGGAATCCTAGTTCTTCGAGTAGTGCGCGTCCTTCATCATTAGTATTGGCAGTAGTTGAAATTGTCATTTCCAATCCATGAATCTGATCTGCAGCATCTCCTCCGATTTCAGGAAATGCAAGGTGTTCTTTAAATCCAATCGTATAATTTCCCTTCCCATCAAAACTCTTTGGGTTGAGTCCTCGGAAATCTCGAACACGAGGCAATGTCAAATGAATAAGCTTGTATAGAAAATCATACATCTGATCACCACGAATAGTAACTGATGATCCGATTTCAGTCCCTTCTCGAAGCTTGAAGTTCGAAATTGATTTCTTCGCTTTATTTCGAACAGGCTTCTGTCCAGCAATTCTTCGAAGTGTCTCTTCAACTCGTTCGATAAATGCATTTTCCTTGGCACGTTTACCATATCCCACATTGAGTACCACCTTTGTGATACGAGGAATCTGCATAACATTGGCATATCCCATTCTTTCTTTGAGTGTAGGGACTACCTGAGTTTTATAGAGTTGATATAGTGATGATTTCATATACAAAATTATCCAATAATTTCATTACTTCCCTTGGTAACGCGTTTCTTCGTATCACCTTCGACTCGATAGCCTACTCGAGTACCTTTATTCGTCTTAGGATCAACCAGCGCAACTGAACTTGCATGTATTGGAGAAGGTAATTCAATTACTTGCCCTTTTTCACCTTGTCGTCCTGAGCGTAAATGTTTCTTGAGCATGTGCAATCCCTCAACCACAACATATGATTGCATGGTTGTCTTATTATTAAGCACCTGCACAACCTTACCGGTTTTGCCTCGGTCTTTTCCTGATAATACGATTACGTTGTCTCCTGTCTTTATTTTCATATAATGCTTCTAAAATTAGAGGACTTCCGGAGCAAGAGAAATAATACGCTGGTATCCTTTTTGGCGAAGTTCACGTGCCACTGGTCCAAAGATACGTGTTCCTTTTGGTTCACCAGAAGCTTTATCAATTATAACACCAGCATTCTCATCAAAACGAATATACGTACCATCTTTACGTCGTAATTCTTTTTTCTGACGTACAATAACCACATGCACCACTTCACCCTTTTTTACTTGGGTACGTGGTAATGCTTCTTTCACACTACAGGTAATTACATCACCTATCCGTGCAAAACGTTTCTTGTAGCCACCGAGTACGCGAATACACATGAGCCTCTTAGCTCCACTATTATCCGCAACGGTGAGAATACTTCTGTGTTGAATCATATAAGCAAATTACCTTGATGTTATGAATTCTGTGCGCGTACCAAGACACGAACCAATGTCCATCGTTTAGTCTTACTCAATGGACGACACTCTTCAAACAATACACGATCGCCTACCTGGGCTTGTTTATTCTCATCATGTACAGCAAACTTCTTACTTCGACTATATTGCTTGTTATACTTAGGATGAGTTTTGATACTCTCAACAGTAACATGGATCGTCTTGTTTTCTTTAGTAGAAACCACTTCGCCCTCAAATCGTCGGCGCTGTACAGTTTTTTTGGTTGGTACGGTAGTCATAATCTAAAATGATATTATTTTTTCACGTTATCAGCCTTTTTTGCGTTGATCGCACTAAGAATTCGAGCAATATCCAATCGAACTTCGCGAATAGCTCGCACATCCTTCAATTGATTGCCTCCTGCTGAAAAACGGAGCACGCGTAATTCTTCCCGTTTTGAAGAAAGGCTTTCATGCAATTCCTGGATACTTTGTAATTGTAGATCTTTCGCATTAACCATACTAACGAGAATAAATAATCAAGTAATTAGCGTTTAACAAAGAGAGCAGTAACCGGAAGCTTGTATGCGGCTTGCACCAACGCTTCACGTGCCTCAGTTTCAGTGATACCTTCCATTTCAAACATTACTACACCTGGCTTCACTGTACATACATAATGATCTGGTGACCCTTTTCCTCCACCCATCGGTACTTCACTTCCCTTTCGAGTTACTGGTCGATCTGGGAAAATACGAATCCAGATTTTTCCTCCACGCTTCACATATCGAGTGAGCACACGTCGAGCAGCTTCAATCTGTCGACTTGATACCCACGCATGTGAGGTAGACTTGAGACCAAAACTTCCAAAAGCGATGGTCGTGGTTCGTGTCGCGACGCCCTTGTTCATGCGTCGTGGTCGATGCCACTTTCTATGTTTTACTTTTTTAGGGATTAACATATTATGTACTTCGTATATGTAATTATCACATCTGTGTTAAAACGTATCTTATTCGTGTTTCTTTTTGTTACGTTTGATTGATTCAGTTTTTTCAGCCAATTTATCAATCTGTTCAAATGATTCACCCAAATAAATCCATACTTTGACCCCAATCGCGCCATAAATAGTCTGTGCGGTGTGGTGGATATAATCTACATTACTGCGGAGTGTAGTCAATGGAATTTTTCCAGAAGACAATGTTTCTCGACGTGCAATTTCAGCACCATTCAAACGTCCTGAGACTGAAATTTTTACACCTTGCGCACCAGCTTTCATGACACGTTCAATAGTCTGCTTCATGATTCTGCGGAATGGAATACGATTTTCAATATCTTTAGCAATCATTTCAGCTACAATTGGTGCTGAAAGTGAAGGACTTCGAACTTCCTGCACATTCAATTTGACTGCAATCGCCATTTTCAAAAACTTTCGCTCAATATCTTTCTTCAAAACTTCTAATCCTTGTCCACCACGTCCAATTACGACACCAGGTTTACCTGCAAAAATAGTAATGGTGATATTTTTTGGACCTCGTTCAATAAAGATAGAATCAATTTGAGCATCTTTGAATTTCGCTGACAAAAACTCACGTATTCTCACATCTTGTTCCAAATATTGAGGATACTTCGAAATAGAAACCCAGCGAGAGACCCAAGGGAAGAGAATTCCTGTTCGGTAGATTTTGGGGTGGACTTTGTGACCCATACGAATGAAATAAATCGTTATCTAGATATTATTATGAAGCTTGTGCTTTCTTTGCTCGAGCCTTAGAAGCGCGTGGCTTTGTTGTTGCTTTTTTTGATTTTACGCTCGTTTTTTTTGTATCAGCCTCAGATGCAACTACTTCAGATGCAGCAGGAACTTCAGGTACTTCTTTTTTCTGTGCCCCTTCGCCGGTGAGTACAAGAGTGATATGTGAACTTCTCTTTCGGAGAGGTGTCGCACGTCCTTGCGCTCGAGGCATCCATCGTTTCAATACAGCACCTTCATTCACAAAAATAGTTGAAATTACCAATGTCTTTGGATCCATCTGATGATTATGTACTGCATTGGCAATTGCTGACTGCACAAGCGTGTATAGTGGTTTTGCCGCAGCTTTTCTAGAAAACTGAAGCTGAGCTGACGCATCCTGCACATGCATTCCCCTGATCAAATCTGCAAGAAGTCGTACTTTCTGAGGACTCATGCGTAAACTATTCAATTGTGCTTTTGATTCAAGCTTCATATATACGCTAAATTATTTCGCAGGAGCTGCTGCTGGTTTCGCAGGAGCTGCCGCCGCCTTATTCTCTTCTTTGGCCATCTTTCCACCATGACTAACGAATTTGCGAGTCAAAGAAAATTCTCCAAGTTTGTGACCAACCATGTTTTCATCAATCAATATTTCAGGAAAATCTTTACCATTATGTACCTGAAACTTCAGACCTACCATTGCAGGAGTAATCGTCGAAGCACGCGCCCATGTTTTAATTGGCTTTTTGTCTCCATTCTTAAGAGCCTTCTCTACTTTTTGCATGAGCTTAGTGTCAGTGTATGGTCCTTTTTTTAAACTTCGTGACATAATAACAATGTGTTATTTCTTTTTAACGATTCGTCGTGAAACAATGAACTTGTCGCTCGCTTTCTTGAGTCTGGTCTTCACACCACGTGCTGGTTTTCCCCATGGAGTGCGAGGTCCTCGTCTCTGACCAATCGGAGAATGTCCTTCTCCTCCACCGTGTGGATGATCGACTGGGTTCATGTTTTTACCAATAACTGTCGGTCTGATTCCGCGATAACGTACACGACCTGCTTTCCCCCATCGGATCAATTTATAATCTGGATTTCCCAGTTGGCCTACACTTGCAATACATTCTTTTTTCACTAATCGAACTTCAGAAGATGGCATTTTCAATTGCGCATATTTTCCTTCAATAACCATCAACTGTACTCCGACTCCAGCACCTCGTCCGAGTTGACCACCTTTTCCTGGTTCCAATTCCACATTGTAGACAAACATTCCAGCTGGAATATATTCTAGTGGCATTCGATTTCCATTTTTTGGCTCAAGTTTATTTTTTGAAGAGACAACAACATCACCCACTTTTATTCCCTCGTATCCGAGAATATACGACTTTTTTCCATCAGCATACTCAACCAAAGCAATACGTGGACCACGATTTGGATCATATTCGATTGCCCGAACAGTAGCTGGTACATCAAATATCTGTTGTTTGAAATCAACCATTCGATAATAACGTTTTACTCCACCACCCTGATGACGTACGGTAATTTTCCCTGTATTGTTACGCCCAGAGTTCTTTTTCAATGGAATAATCAAAGATTTTTCTGGATTATGTTTCGTAATATCAGAAAAATCCTGAACACTTGAGTTCCGTCGCCCTGCACTGGTTGGTTTGTGGATTTTAATTGGCATACGTAATGGATTCTTCTAGAAAATTTATATGTTATACTCCTTCATGAACACGGATAGTATCTCCTTTTTTGAGAATTACCACCGCTTTTTTGAAACTTGATCGTCTACCCATAAAATTTCCAAATCGGACACTCTTTCCCTCTACCATACTGGTACGAATTTTATGAGGTACTACACCATACACCTGAGCCACGGCTCGTCGAATATCTGTTTTTGTGGCACGTGGGCTCACGATAAAACTATATGCATGATGTGATTCAAGAATCGCTGCTTTCTCACTCATGATAGGTCGGATGAGTACTCGAAATGCTGGACCATTCTTTTTTCCAGTCACCCCAGGTGCTGCTGTTTCTGCTACTACTTTTTTCGAAGCACGAGGTTTGGAAGCCTTCACTTCACTACCCGATTCAGTTTTTTTTGAAAATTTCTTGAGCAAACTCATATAATTATTTTACAAATCGTTTTTCAAGTGCTGAAACAGCATCTGCTGACGCAATAACATATTGGTGATGCAATAAATCAACCACATTGACATCAATCGCTCGTACCATCTGTAGATGAGAAACATTTCGAGTAGCTTGTACCAACTCAGGAGTAAATTCTGCAACCACAAGCATCGTACTCTTTCCACTTCCAGGAAGTACACTTCTCAATTTTGAAACTGCTTGAGATTTTCCTTTGAAGTCAAAGGTGTCAACGACGATCAATCGATCATGTGAGACTTTATCTGAAAGACATACTTTCACCGCACCAGCCTTCATTTTCTTATTAATTTTTTGTGTGTATGTTCGTTCACTCAAAGGTCCAAATGTGATACCTCCACCTCTCCACAATGGAGATCGGATAGAACCATGTCGAGCTCGTCCAGTACCTTTTTGTTTCCAAGGTTTTTTTCCACCACCACGAACTTCACCACGAGTTTTGGTATGTGCAAATGGCTGACGAACATTAGCTCGCATGGCAACATACACTTGATGGACGAGAGAAGAATTTGAAGGAATACCAAACACTTCTTCACGCAATTGAAGTTCAGACTTTTTTTCTCCTGATTGGTTGTATACTGCTACCTTAGTCATACAAATATAAATGGGCTCTAAAAAATTATGCCGTCACAACTTCGGATACGGGTTTATCACCTACTGGTTCTGCCGCCACGTGTGCTACCACAGGTTCCTGCATCTCCTGAATCGTAATCGATCCATCATTAGTAGAGATATAGAGAAGCCCGTTTCGTGCCCCGGGAACAGCTCCCTTGATCAAAAGTTCATGTGATTCTGGGTGTACTTCAACTACTTCCAAATTCTTCACCGTAACTTGGTCAGAACCCATATGTCCTCCCATACGCATATTTTTGAATACGCGCTGCACACCACCCGCTCCAATACTTCCAGGCATACGAAGGTTATCTTTATGTCCATGACTTGCAGGACCTCCAGCAAATCCATGACGTTTGACTACACCTTGGAAACCGCGTCCTTTTGATGTTCCAGTTACTTGGATTTTTTCACCAGGAGTAAAGATGCTTACAGTAAACTGATCGCCTCTTTTCAAATTCTGTGATTCACCACGAAAATCCTTGAGGAATCGTACGGTTGCCTGTGGATCATTATGTGCTGAAATCCCTTTCAAATGGCCTTTTTCAGATTTATTCAAACGGAATAATTTCTGACTTCCGAAACCAACTTGAACTGCATCAGGTTTTACCTGAGTCACTACACAAGGCCCAGCCTGAATACGAGTTACCGGAACTACCGTCCCGTCAGCTCGAAATACCTGCGTCATTCCGATTTTTTTACCAATGATGAATTTCATACCAGTTTTGATGTTTGAAATATGTTCTTGTCTCTAGTTTAGAGCGTTATCAGATGCACTCTGACTCAGCACACTCAGGGTAATAAAAAACTAGAAGTAAACATGCCATATTTTTCCCCTAATGACATCGTTACTTCTAGCCTCTAAAAACCATAGTACCTATGGAGTTATCTAAGGCGTTGTAATTTACGTATGTAATGAATAGTAACCTCTTGTGTACATTGTGTTTCGCAGCAGATGTTTTCCCAGGATAACCTGTATCTTGAGCACATGTACTCAAGTCGAGGAAAAAGGATCTTATCTGTACAAAACCTATGTATGTGGGCTCTAGTGTAACCTATCTTCAAACTTCTGTCAAGTGTGTACACTGAGCCATAAAACCATGTTTATCCCCTGTGTATTTCTACCCCTTCAAAATCGCAGACAATGGAAAAAAACTACATCATTTTTATTTCCACATCCACTCCACTTGGCAAATTCAAATTCATAAGAGCATCAATCGCCTTTGGACTTGGAGAATGGATATCAAGAAGTCTCTTGTGAGTGCGCATTTCATACTGTTCCTGTGCAGTCTTATGCACAAAAGTAGCACGATTAACACTATACTTTTGAATATGAGTTGGTAATGGTACTGGACCTACTACCTTTGCACCATTGCGTTCCGCAGTATCAATAATAGTCTTGGTAGCACCATCTATGATTTTGTGATCATAGGCTTTAATTTTAACTCGTACACGTGGACCTACTTCGTCTGTTTTTTTAATTGGGGTATTGACCATACAAAATGAGCTAATAAAAAGGGCAAACCCCGCCCGCCTAAGGCGAGCGGGGATGCATGTTATTATACAATAATCTTAGTTACAACTCCTGCTCCTACGGTTCGTCCACCTTCGCGGATAGCGAAACGCATTTGTTCTTCGATAGCTACAGGAACAATGAGTTTAATTTTGATATTTACAGTATCACCTGGCATTACCATTTCAGTTCCCTCTGGAAGAGTAACTTCTCCGGTTACGTCAGTGGTTCGGATATAGAACTGAGGTTTGTATCCATTGAAGAATGGTTTGTGTCGTCCACCTTCTTCTTTGGTAAGTGCGTATACTTCAGCCTCTACTTCAGTATGAGGTTTGATTGAACCAGTCTTTGCAAGTACCATACCGCGCTCAACTTCTTCTTTCTTAGTACCACGAAGAAGAATACCTGCGTTATCCCCTGCCTGACCCTGCTGAAGTGATTTGTTGAACATTTCAACTCCAGTCACAGTGGTTTTCATGGTTTCAGCTCGCATACCAACGATCTCGACTTCATCTCCGATTTTCACTATTCCTCGTTCAATACGACCGGTTACTACGGTTCCACGTCCTTCAATTGAGAACACATCTTCGATAGGCATCAAAAGATCCTTATCAAGGGCACGAACTGGATCTGGAATATATTCGTCGAGTGTTTTCAAAAGATCAAGAATTGGCTTAGCTGCCTCAGGATCATTTGGGTTCTCAAGAGCTTTGAGAGATGAACCTCGAACGATTGGAGTAGTGTCTCCAGGGAAGTTGTATTTCTTCAAAAGATCACGAACTTCTTCCTCTACGAGGTCGATAAGTTCAGGATCAGAAACCTGATCAACTTTATTCAAATATACAACGATATAAGGTACACCTACCTGACGTGCGAGCAAGATATGTTCGCGAGTCTGAGGCATCGGACCATCAGCTGCTGAAACTACAAGGATAGCTCCATCCATCTGAGCGGCACCAGTGATCATGTTCTTTACGTAGTCAGCATGACCTGGACAATCTACGTGCGCGTAGTGACGTTTTTCAGTCTCATATTCTACGTGCGCGGTAGCAATCGTGATACCACGAGCTTTTTCTTCAGGAGCTGCGTCGATTTCATCGACGTTCTTTGCCTGAGCTTGCAAGCCATGAGCTGCAGCAACTTTGAGGATTGCAGCAGTCGTGGTGGTTTTACCATGGTCTACGTGACCGATGGTTCCCACATTCACATGCGGTTTGTTTCTTAGAAATTCTGCCATATAGGCTTAGTTCTTCTCCGCACTACTTCGAATGGTCGAAGTAGATTTATATCCAGCGGTAGGTATATATTTAAATTAAAATAAAATGCATACGAAATGCGAGGGTGAGTATACGTCAGAAGTCAAAAAACGTCAAGAGGGGTTACCTGGGGATTACCTGGGGAAAATTATAGAGGAAAATACCTAGGAAGAAGGTTCTTCAAAAAACACTACATCATCGTCCCCCTCAAGCCCTGTCTCCTCCTCGAATATTGGAGCTGAAGATGGTTCTATCGGAGTCGTAGGAAGTGGAAAAGTCGACGCGGGAAAATGTGTGTCAGGCACTGTTGCGGGTTCTTCTACTGGAACATAGGTGTGGATAGGATCGCCAGTTTCTGTATCTTCAGGGAGACTACGTTCAGCAACCCGACTTTTATTTCGTGGATCAGAGATGAGATCACTTATTCTATGCCAATCAGAACGATGGGTAAAATCTTCTTCAAAGGGATCTGGTAAAGGCTCCTCAGCAAGCTGATCTTCAAGCAACGCAGCTTGTTTCTCCCGAAGATTAAGTTCCTGATACGATCTCCAAATTGCAATATCCCGATTAATTTTATCAATAAGCTCTCGCTCTGACATTTCTTCAAGCAAATATTCATCGTATTCTCCGCGACAAAGCCGATCAGATGAACGAAGTTCTTCGTACTGATCAAATGGTAACACAACCAAATCATGTACTTCGGTTGGGTCATGTATGATAACGGTATCCCCTGTTTTTTTCGAAAGCGAAAGTATCCGGTTGAGTCGATCAATCATAGGATAAATTAATAATAAATCGGGAGGGGTAATAGACTGATTATACCTACAGAAAAGTCAGGGTGTCAAACAAACAATGGATGCTAATTATACGTACTAAAAATTCATAATATGTGTCATAAGGCGACAGATATATCATTTATCCACCAAAAATTATTGACGATAATCATAAAAAATAATAGAATAACCATCTGCTCTTTTTTTAGGTATGAAGTACATTACACAGAGAATTGTCCGATGAGGAGCAAGTGTGGGTGAGCAAATCACCACCCTTTCTCCTGACCGGACATGTGTATCTGTGTAGTACACAGGAGATCCCTGAGAGACTTCATTCCGCAACTAAGGAGAGAACCGATGGCCCACCTGATACAGATGTAGGTATACGCTCCACTAAGTAGGGACACACTGGTCCCAAAACTGAAGTATAGCCATACCTATAGCCATGATATGGAAACTGCACACTGGGTTATCCGAGTTCTGAAAACTCGTCCGACAACCCGCCTTCCAATTCGGAGGGCGGGTAACTCGGGCGAGAAAACAAACGCACCACATAAAAAAGAAAACGCAATATTGCGTTTTTTGTTTGTTAAATTTTTTCGAACACTAAGTGTATTCAAAAATGTAAAAAGGTGGAACTGTCTGAGTAATAAGTGTAATACCACGGTAACTCACCTCAATAGTGATTGCATTTTGTGAATCACGAAACTTTTCTGATTCTCTGTCAGTCACAAAAAGAATGCACATGTACTATTGAAATTTACAGTAAAACAAAAACCCCGCTCTTCGAAAAAAGCGGGGTTTTGTTATTGAAGATGTTTCACGAAATACATGTGACAAAAACCGTGTTCTAGCTATACGCTAGAAACAATTGAATGTTTTCTTATACTTAGAACAAGAATCAGATCATACTCTTGCGAGTGTAATACTGACTTTGGATATATCCTAACTTTCGTTAGGATTGACTCCAGAAAGGAGGTGATCCATCCACAGCTTCCGCTACGGATGCCTTGTTACGACTTAACCCTGATCATTGACCCTGCCTTCGTCCCCCATACGGGAGCCTTCGGGCATTGCCAACTTTCGT
>JBPOJQ010000009.1:0-15142 GCA_052033375.1 Candidatus Magasanikiibacteriota bacterium | reverse complement strand
TCTTATTAATCTTTACTCTACTGCTTGCTTCAGCAGATGCAAGTTTCAAGGACGTGTTAATTGATTTCAAAAATTTATTTTCAATTAGTACGGCTGATTTCTGGCTTCATCTATTCAAGATTGTGATATTTTGGATATTTCTTTCTGGCTTCTTATTTGCCATTACTCGCACCGATCACGAGGTACATCTCAGGGATTATCGAGTAGAAAAATTCAATAGCACAATTGTGGGCACGCTTATCAGTATGATCAGTGTTCTATTCATGAGCTTTATTATTGTGCAATTCACACACATGTTCGGATCATATGAATATGTGCGAGTGAACGAAATGGTATTCTCAGAATATGCACATCAGGGCTTTATCCAGCTTCTCATTGTGACTGGCGTTGCTCTTATTATATTTTTTGTAACTTATCGTGCGTTTATATTTCATGGCATGTCGCGACTCTTGAGAGGTGTACATGTATTGTTCTTGGTCCAGGTCGCTGTTATTGCGCTCTCAGCAGTGAATCGAATCAACTTATACGAAGAGGCATATGGATACACCGTGAAGCGTATCCTCGTTGAATGGTTGGGCTGGACACTCGTCGTGATGATTCTCTGTATGACGATTGCAGTAGTGTTGCGTCAGTCATTTAGAAATATATTGTATGTTCAGGTAGGGGTGTTTATTATAGCTCTCTGTGCGTTGCCAGTCTTACGTATTGAATATCGTGCGGCATATCATAATGTGAGCCGTTTTGTTGAAGGTAGGAGTACACAGCTCGACCTTGAATATGTAGACAATCTGAGTGAGGCAGCGTTCCCTGCATTAGGATTATTGGTACAACCGGGTGTTTCAGAAAAGCTATCGTTAGTACATATACAACACATCAAAAATGCGCTTGAGGAATATGCGACTTCGACACAGAAACTTGCGTGGGTAGAAAAAACTGCGCATGGCAAATTATCAGAGAACGTGGCAATGCAATTGGAACTTGCTTTTAAAGATAGGTTTGTAGATGTTGAGAACAGAAAACACGCATTTTTCGATGCACTCAATAAAATGAAAGAAAAAGAACTAAAAACTACATGTGGCAACATGAGGGTTCGAATCAACTATACAACAGGCGTACTCCCTAGCAGTCTTTGTGCAAAAAAAGATACAGATTTTCCAAATCCGTACCATTCTATTATCTACACAATTCCTAAAAACCACCGAATCACACAAGGCAAGACCATGATGAGTTCATTTATTCAGTCGATTGGATACAAGCCAGGTACCAAAGAAATTGAGACTGTATTTATTCCTCTGAGGTCAATAGAGTTGCCCAATTTCCCGATCCCCGCAGGAGATCAGAATAATATAGATAGTAATATAGATGTATCACTCGCGGCGTATGTGAATAAATATATCCTGACGGCTGACGGGAACATGTATATGTTTGACGCATCGACATATCGATATCGGGAATATGAGATTAAGGCTGTACATGATACGAAGGAAGTTAATCAGTACAGAATTGAATTTGTATTATTAAACGAACAATAGAAATGAATGCATATGCATACTTCGGAACTAAGAAAAAAATACCTCGTTTTTTTTGCAAGTAAGGGACATGTGGTCATCCCTTCTTCTTCGTTATTGCCGGAAAATGATCCGACCACACTCTTTACCGGGTCTGGAATGCAGCCGATGGTACCATATTTGTTGGGGCAGAAACATTCTTCAGGAACTCGCATTACCGATTCACAAAAATGTTTTCGATCACAGGATATCGAAGAAGTCGGTGACAATCGTCATACCACTTTTTTTGAAATGTTGGGAAACTGGTCACTCGGTGATTATTTCAAGCAAGAACAAATTCCCTGGATGTGGGAATTTTTGACTAGTGAAATCGGACTCGATCCGACTCGTCTGTATTTCACCTGCTTCAAAGGAAACGAAGAACTCGGTATTCCACGTGATACTGAATCTGCTGAATTGTGGCAGAAACTATTTGCTGAAAAAAATATTGACGCAAACATTGGAGATAATCCAGAAAAAGACGGAATGAAAGCTGGTGAGCGAATTTTTTATTATTCTGAAAAGAAAAATTGGTGGAGCCGAAGTGGAGTACCAGGAAATATGCCAGTCGGAGAGCCAGGAGGCCCAGATACTGAGATGTTCTGGGACTTTGGTGCTGAGATGGGTTTACATGAAAATTCAGCATGGAAAAATGAACCATGTCACGTGAATTGTGATTGCGGACGATTCATGGAAATCGGCAACAATGTATTCATGGAATATCAGAAAACTGAGAATGGTTTTGAAAAATTGAAACAGCAGAACGTGGATTTTGGTGGCGGACTTGAACGCATGGCAGCAGCACGGAGCAATGATCCTGATGTATTTAAAATTGATTTATTTGATGGCGTGCGAAATAAACTCGAGGGGGTGTCTGGAAAAAAATATGGAGAGACTACCGAAATTACTTATGCATTTCGTGTAATCATGGACCATCTTCGTGCAGCAACATTTTTAATCGGTGATGGAGTCGTACCTTCCAATAAAGATCAGGGATATTTTACGAGACGTCTCATTCGTCGCAGTATTCGCTACGCGCGTAATCTTGAAATTACGACGAATTTTACCAAAGATATTGCGGAATCGATTATTGAAGTATACAAAGATGCATATCCAGATTTGGAAACCAACAAAGAAAAGATACTGAGTGAAATGGAAAAAGAAGAAAAGAAATTTGGGGCAACAATACAGAAAGGAACCAAAGAGCTGGAAAAAATTTTGAACACTAAACAGACCGTTACGGGCAAAGACGCGTTTGATCTGTATCAGAATTTTGGTTTCCCCAAAGAACTGACTATTGAAATTGCAAAACAAATATCAGGAAGTGAAATCAACAGTGAAGAGTATAATGAAGAGTTCAAAAAACATCAGGACCTTTCCCGTGCTGGCTCAGAGCAGAAATTCAAAGGCGGACTCGCAGATCATAGTGAAATGAGTTTGAAATATCACACCGCAACACATCTGTTGCATGCTGCAGTGCAAAAAGTGTTAGGCCCTCATGCCGTGCAGAAGGGAAGTAATATTACTCCGGAACGATTACGATTTGATTTTGCACATGGAGAAAAGATGACGCCAGAAGAAATCAAGCAAGTCGAAGATTTGGTAAACTCAGCAATTCAGAGAGATTATCCAGTCAGTTTTGAAATCATCCCCATTGAGGAGGCTAAGAAACGAGGGGCGATTGGATTGTTTGGCGACAAATACGAAGATATGGTCAAAGTGTATAGTGTGGGTGATCCAAAAGAGTTACCAGTCGCAGACGCTACAGCTCCCACATTCAGTCGTGAATTGTGTGGAGGCCCACATGTGGAACATACTGGAGTGATTGGAAAATTTAAGATTGTAAAAGAAGAGGCTGTAAGTGCGGGAGTCAGACGAATCAAAGCAATTGTAGGATAAAAAATAAAACATTTTCAGAACGTTCCTTCCCCTATGAGGGGAGGGAAAATTTTAATACAAAAAAGCAGATAGTACTGTATCAAAGATTTTGTTACAAGCTATCTGCTTTTTGATTGGGCGAAGGACGGCACGATCACTGCGACTCTGTCGCATGTCGTTGCCGCCCTTGCCTTGGTGGTTCAGATTTCGCTGTTCAGGCCGTGGAGCTTGAGGAAGCTCCTGCGGTGCTGCCGGCTGTTGTTCAGTGATTGTTCTCGCTTCGCCAATCTTGGTCGTCGAGGAAGTTTCCCGTCTCTCGACGGCCGTCACGACCTGCTTGCGTCTCGGGAGCTCGAGGAGCAGATCCGGTTGGCGATGCTTTGTGTGGAGACATCACTCGAACCACCTTCTTTGGGCCTTCTCTGTAGCTTGTGACCTCGAAGATGGTGATGAGGTAGGGTCCCACATGCCAAGTCGGCTCTTTGAGCCCACGGCGCGCGCACTCCTCCTTGTCGAGGATGATGAACTTGCTTGGCGGCTTCTCGAGACCTAGATCTTTCCTGTCCGCCTCCCTGAGCTTCTTCCACTGGGCAATCAGCTCCTGAAGATCAGTGTCTGTGTCCGCAGCGAATGCACTCAGAATTTCTTGGACAGTTGATTTGGGGGGCTTCGGCATGACCAGCTTCCTTGTATAGGTAGGTCTTTGACCTAAACCAAATAGTGAACTTCACCACTCAGCTTTTCAGTCAGTTTTGCAATAATTCAAAAATTGAAATATCACAACACTGACCAAATGCATGAAAATGGTTAAATTCATGTAAAGATCTTTCGTCAAAGACGAACGGAAGAGTGTAACATAATTACATCTTTTTGTCAATGCAAGGCATTTATATAAACAAAAAATCGCCCATAAGGCGTTTGAATAATGAATATTGTTTTTGAGAGAGTCCGAACGCGTACTTCCGTTATGCGGGAACCAGAGTGTCCCGTATGTGGTTGTACGCGTTCGGTAGTCGGGTGCGTTGTCCAGCTGGGTTCATGCCTCGTCAGAGAGACACTGGCGGTTACCCAGCGGGGCATCCAACTAATGCACAGCGTGCGGAGCAGCCGTCGTCCGGTCATCATCCGGGGGTACGGCGGTCTCCTCTGGCGCTGTCCGACGTTTCGGATTGGTGGAGGAGTCGTCGCTGTCCGGGCTGTCCGGCGGGTTGACTGTGATGGGGCGCACCTTCGTTCCTAGGGGGAATTCAGGCAGATCGAAGTCGGTGAAGTGGCGCATGATATTCCTAGGGTTTCTATTTTCGAGTCCATCTGTTCAAGATAGACAGAGAGTCTGGCCCACACCCTCTGTGGCACCAAACATCAAAAAATACTATCACATATCGTGTAATAAGTAAAGTATCTGGAGATACAAAAAATCGCCCGGTGAGGCGTTTGTAAAATAATTGAATGAGAGTCTGGAGCCGCACCCATCGCTTGAACGTCGAGTTCGTGCGGGGTGCGGCTCCAGGGGGTGCTAGAAGACTGCGAAGAGCTTCATGTGCCCCTCCTTTGGTCGATGCCGCGCCGTCGATCAGGCGGGCCGCTGCTGCTTGTTCTTGTTGGCCTTGCCGGCGCGGCGCGCGTAGCGGTCGCGGTCGGTGGCCCTCCTGCGCTTGTTCGGGGTCTCGCCGTTCGGGGTGGTCTCGTCCAGATGGTCGAAATGGGGGGGCTTCGTGCCCCCGTACTTGTTCGTCTTCGGCGGGTCCATGGAGCTTTCTCCTGTCTCGTCGTTGGCTTGTCCTAGATAAAGTCTGGTCACATGGCAAGCGAATGCATAGCCAGTCCAAACTTCAGAAGAACCTAGCATAGGATAAAAAATATGTCAATACCTCGGCAGTGGATAGATCACTCCTTGACGAGAGTATCAGTCTGTGATATAGTAATGTTCGTATATACGAACAAAGTGCTTTATGCGAAAAACTACACCGACGAGAGAGGATTATGTACGAGCAGTATATTCACTCCATGAACAGGGATTGCAAGTCCGTATTATCGACATTTCACGCTATCTGGGTCTCGCCCGATCGACCGTCTCAGAGCGCATATGCGACCTGGGTAAAACTCGATTGGTACAAACTGATCGAAGCGGCGGGATTACACTTACGAAGCAAGGGCAAAAACTTTCAGAAAAACTCACCTACAAACATCGGCTGATTGAAGTATTTCTTCATGATGTCTTGGGAATTAATCCGGAGGATGTACATAGCGAAGCACATAAGCTCGAACATGCATGTTCTGATGAGGTAATAAAACGTCTCGCAAAATTTCTGGGCAATCCCACGAGAGATCCACATGGTAAGAAGATAAAAAAGGTGTAAACATGCGACGCAAAACTCAAATTTCAAAACTCAAAACCCCAACTAAAAAATTAAAAACTAAATTTAGTAATTAGTTGTCAGACATAAGTTATTATTTTGCGTTTTGAACTGTAAGTTTTGAATGAATAGACTATGAATAAAAAGAATATATTGTTACTGATTACGATTGCGCTCGGTGTAGTGGCTGTCTTATTTTTTGTCTTTCGTGAAAAAAGAGTCTCGGATGAAAAAAATATCAATGACAAGCTTACGGTACTCAGCACCTTCACCGTTATTTCAGATATGGTGGGGGAAGTAGGTGGAGATCGAATCGAAGCAATTTCACTTACCAAGCCTGGAGTAGAAATTCATGGATACGAACCAACTCCAGGAGATCTGATCCGTGCGTCACAAGCCGATATTATTTTTGATAATGGAATGAATCTGGAAGTATGGGCCAATAAACTCTATACCAGTATTCCAGATGTGCCACATGTCACGTTGACAGAGGGAATCACACCAATCCAGATTGCAGAGGGTGCGTATAAAGATAAACCAAATCCACATGTATGGATGTCTCCGGCACAGGCTTTGGTATATGTAGAAAATATTAGAACTGCATTATCAGAACTGTCGCCTATGAACCGTGAATATTTTGCCGAACAAGCGCGTGTGTATTCAGAAAAAATAAAAGCACTTGATGTAAAGTTGAGAGAATCTATTTCAGAAATTCCTGAGAATCAGAGATATTTGACGACGTGTGAAGGAGCATTCAGCTATCTGGCAAAAGATTATGGAATGAAAGAATTGTACCTCTGGGCAATCAATGATGAATCACAAGGAAGTCCACAACAAATTGCGTATGTGGTAGAGGAAGTAAAGAAAAACAAGATTCCCGCAGTATTTTGTGAAAGTACGATTGAACCGAGAATTCAAGAGGAAGTAGTACGAGAATCGGGGAGCCGCATGGGAGGAGTGCTCTACGTGGATTCATTATCAGCTACAGATGGACCGGCGTCTACGTATCTGAAACTTCTCGAACACACAGTTGAGACAATTATTAAAGGATTGAAAGGTGAATAATGTATGTCAGAAAATAATGTTGCAATAGAAATAAAAAATGTATCGGTAACATATCGTGAACATCAGGCGCTTCAGGATGCTTCGATTTCGATTCCGTATAAAACATTTTCTGGAATTATTGGAATGAATGGGGCAGGGAAGTCGACGCTATTCAAAGTGATTATGGGATTAGTAACACCTACCAAAGGTACTGTATTGGTCTGTGGAAAGAATCCGAAAGTCGCACAGAAGCTAGGGCTGGTCGCCTATGTCCCACAAAATGAATTAGTGGATTGGGATTTTCCTGTTTCAGTTTTTGATGTTGTCATGATGGGCAGATATGGGGCGCAAAATATATTTCGCACCCCGACCAGCGAGGATATTGAAAAAACGCATGATGCACTCAAAAAAGTAGGGATGCATGAATATCGAGATCGTCAAATTGGAGAATTATCTGGTGGACAGAAAAAACGCGTATTCGTGGCTCGCGCACTGGCACATGGTGCAGAGATTCTACTGCTCGATGAGCCATTTGCTGGAGTGGATGCCAAGAGTGAGCGATCGCTTACTCAATTGTTGCTTACACTTCAAGAAGAAGGAAAAACAATTATACTCTCGACACACGAACTGACCTCACTCTCAGAATATTGTGATCATATTGCATTAGTAAAAAAGACGGTGATTGCATATGGCCCGACCAAACATGTGTTTACACGTGAGTTGGTTGAACAGACATACGACGGGGCGATGCATCACATTACATTTAGTTAGCCACGGTTTCTGAGTGTTCCAAGCTCAAATCTTATATTAAATAAAAAACTCAGATAACTTGAGTAAACTCAAAGAATGTTATGAATTTTTACGACATTATCCTAGTACCCCTCCAATATCCCTTCATGGTAAAAGCCATTTTGGTTTCTTCAGTTGTTGGCGCGGTGTGTGCGCTTCTCTCATGTTTTCTTATTCTCAAAGGCTGGTCACTATTGGGCGATGCCATTTCGCATGCAGTATTACCAGGTGTAGTGCTCGCCTATATTATCGGAATTCCATTTAGTATTGGAGCATTTGTATTTGCATTGCTCGCAGTATTTCTCATTGGTGGAATCAAAACAAATACCAAGATCAAAGAGGACGCTGTCATGGGTATTGTATTTACAATGCTCTTTGCGCTCGGCTTAGTGCTGATTTCTAGAACCGTATCATCAGTCGATCTCATGCACGTACTCTTTGGATACGTGCTGGGAATTTCAGATAGCGCCGCATGGTACACGATTGGAGTTTCCCTGCTTGTCGCGCTTATCATTATTGCATTCAGACGTACACTGCTTCTGTATTGCTTTGACGCTACGCACATGCAGTCAATCGGGATCAACGCAAAAGTGGTCCATTACTTCTTGCTAGTTCTTCTTGCAATCACGATTACTGTTTCTCTTCAGACTGTTGGAATTATTCTTGTTATTGCCATGCTTATCACACCAGGAGCGACTGCGTTTCTTCTGACCAAGCGTTTTCCTATCATGCTTGGTATTGCAACAGCAGTGAGTGTTCTTAGTTCAATTGCGGGATCGTATTTCAGTTACTATCTTGATGTGTCGACTGGTGGGGCTATCGTATTGTTTCAGGGAATTGTATTTTTGGCGGTGTTCGCATACTCAGGTATCAAGATGAAGTATTCAAGAAAGATGAGTGTTACACAGAATTAAAGACTATGTACAACAGACTGCGGACAGTAGATCTTGAATCTCACTGTAGTCAGTAGGCTGTCGACTGTAGTCTTATTTTGTTTGAATAAAATATGCATATCACGTATACTTGCCTACATCTATGAAACAAAAAATTCTTCATGTTATCGCAATGGCGTGGGCTGAGCGAGTAAAATTCGCAAAATATGTAATTGTCGGAGTTTCAAGTGTTGCAATTGATCTCGCATTGCTTGTTGTATTTGTTGAGTGGATCCAGCTGAATCCGACCGTGTCAGTTATTATCAATCAGGCAATAGTGCTTGGGTTTAATTTTACTCTCAATAAAAAATGGTCGTTTGGAAGCAAGGCTCCTTCGCACAAAGAATTAGTACGATATCTGATACTTGCAACATGGAACTATGCGTTCTCAGTAGGTGCGATGCACCTGGGAAACGAGATTCTCGGACTTCCATATCTATTGGTACGAGTAGCTTCAATTGCGTGTATGGTACTGTGGAACTTCGCACTATTCAGATTTTGGGTATATCGAAGTCATGTAGTCGAAAGTCATGAGTCAAAAATCTAAGAGAAAATGTATATAAAAATGAAGAACCCCACGACCAGCGTGCGCTAGTCGTGGGGGGGCGGCAGAAAGGGGTGTCGTCCTACTGCAGCGTGAACATGTAGTGGTCTTGCTTGTATCCGCTTCGAAGCACCCGGAGTCCGTGTGCGCGTGCGATTTGTTCAGCGACGACTCCGAGATTGGATGTCGTGATGTCGGTGCCAAGCAGCACACGATTACACACCGCCGTGCCATCCCTCGTGTCGACGCTCAGTCGGAAGGGACCATCAGACATGAAGAGATCATGGCCGAAGACGATGGTAGTTCCAGACGGAAGCGGATGAGGGAGAAGAATCGGATTTCCTGCATGATCTGTCAGTGTATGCACAGACATTCTCCTAGGTACTGCAGCGCCACGAGACGGCCTATAGCCGTTGTAGCAAGAATAACCTGGGAGATTCTAGTACTGAATGGGGTATTTTGTCAATATGGACGTTTTTCTGGTAAGATAAAGGACGGTTCAGATGGTAGGTGTGTGGTACAATCGGGTCTCTTGACATCTTTAATCATATACGCTACAATACTTGCGTTAAACATATTTACATGGGAAAGCAAAACGATTTTTTGGAAGTCCGTGGTACGATTGATGAATTGTTACCTGGTGCCAAATTTCGCGTGAAACTTGAAAACGAGCACGAAGTAATTGCTCATTTGTCAGGGAAAATGCGGATGTTCAATATTCGACTCAACGTCGGTGACGAAGTGAAAGTCGAAATGACGCCATATGATCTCTCAAAGGGGCGTATTACATATCGGTTCTAAATTAATATAGAGAAGTCTCAACTAGTGCGGTGTAGCCTGTCCGTTTCGGAGGGCGTCGATATCGCGTAGTAGTTGATGATTTTTGTTTAAAAAGTACGGAATATGAAAGTGCAACCATCAGTAAAGACACGCTGCAAAGACTGCAAAGTCGTTATACGACGCGGAGTACGGTTTGTAATCTGCAAGAATCCTCGACATAAACAACGCCAAGGACGAAAGCAGAGAACCAAGGCGGGTAGTTAATTTTTTTAGTATAATTTTGAATATTTATAACGTATGAGAGTCTCAGGTGTAACCATTCCTCGTGAGAAAAGAATTGTGATCGCCCTCACCTATATTTATGGTATCGGCACTACAAAATCAAAACAAATTTTGGCATCAGCAAAGATTGCAGAAAGTACTCGTGTGAAAGATTTGACACAAGAACAAGAGGATGCAATCCGTACTATTATCGAAAAACATGAAGTAACTGAGGGTAACCTCAGACGTGAAGTCGCTTCAAATATCAAACGACTAAAAGATATTAAAGCGTATCGTGGTATCAGACATGCGCGACGATTGCCCGCACGTGGACAGAGAACCAAGACAAACAGCAGAACAACTCGAGGCAACAAACGAAATATCGCTCCAAGCGGTAAGAAACCTGCAGCACAGAAGACCTAAATGAATAGGGTGTATCCTTTATTTTCCTAATTATTGTATGGCACAAGCAACTACCAAAAAAATTACCAAAAAGAAGAAGGCAATTCGATCAGTTTCTCATGGTCGAGCATATGTACAGGCTTCTTTTAATAATACAATTGTTACCGTGACTGATCAGAATGGCGATGTACTCGGCTGGGGATCAGCTGGAGGAGCTGGGTTCAAAGGACCAAAGAAAGCTACTCCATATGCAGCAGGTATGGTCGTGAAGAATGTATTGGAAGCAATCAAGGCGTATGGTGTAAAGGAAGTGACCGTATTTGTCAAAGGAGTTGGTGGTGGACGCGAGGCAGCGATCCGAGCTTTTAATACCAATGGAGTCAATGTTCTTGGAGTAAAAGATATTACCCCAATTCCACATAACGGATGCCGCCCACCAAAGCGACGCCGCGTATAATGATAACTTATCGAATTTGAAATACTATGGGTAGAAATATTGGACCAAAAAATAAAATTGCACGTCGATTTCATGTAAATTTGGGATTAAAAACAAATGCGACTAAAGTAGCTCGCCGATTGATGCAATCACCGGGTCAACATGGACCAAACAAGCGCAGAACCAATGCATCTTCATATGGTCGCCAGCTTGATGAAAAGCAGAAAGCAAAATTTGTCTATGGACTCCGCGAACGTCAATTCCGACGCTATGTGGAAGTGGCAAGTGGTATGAAGGGTGATTCAGGAATTAATTTGAATCAGATACTTGAGATGCGCATGGATAATGTGGTATATCGTCTCGGTTTTGCCACCACACGCGCACAGGCACGACAGATGGTGAGTCACAGTATGTTTACGCTCAATGGTAAAAAAATGAACATTCCTTCACATATTGTGAGTATCGGTGATGTTGTAGCTCTCAAACCAAACAAAGCAAGTAAAAAGATTTTTGAAGGAATTGATGAAAAATTGAGTAAGCATCAGACACCCTCATGGCTTTCAGTAGATACTGCAGCAAAAGGTGGAAAAGTGATTGGAAAGCCGATGGAAGCTGATTTTGAACGTGTATTTGATGTTAAACTTATTGTTGAGTACTACTCAACCCGTTAATCAGGAGGGAGTGTGGTTTTAGCCACGCCCCAATAATCTAGGTCTATGGATTATATTTTACTACCCTCGACAATTGAATTCCGAGAAACCGGTGACAAAAACATTGGAGAATTAGTAGTTACTCCATGTCATCAGGGATACGGTACGACACTTGGAAATTCATTACGACGAATACTTCTTTCTTCAATTGAAGGTTCAGCTGTAGAAGCAGTAAAGATTGACGGAGTACAGCATGAATTTTCTGCAATTGACGGAGTACAAGAAGATGTAATAGAGGTTACCCTCAATTTGAAACAACTCGCGGTAATTTCTCACAGTGATACCCCTGTAGTTTTGACTCTCAAGAAAAAAGGAATAGGGGAAGTGACTGCTGCTGATTTTGAAAAAAATGCGGATATTGAAATTATAAATCCTGAATTAAAAATTGCCACCATTACGTCTGCCACCAAAGAATTGACACTTGAAGTCATTATTGGCAAAGGATTGGGATATATTCCAGCTGCAGAAAAAGAAAGTAAACATCTCGATTTGGGAACCATTGTGATGGATTCATTCTATTCTCCAATCAAAGATGTAGGATATACGGTAGAAAATACTCGTGTCGGAGATGTGACTGATTACGAAAAATTGACGATTCGAATTGAAACGAATGGAACGATTTCTCCACGTATTGCTGTAGAGCGAGCAACCAAAATTCTGATGGATCACTATAGTCTTGTACTTGATGCGGCCGGTACCGCAGCAGGCGCACGCGGTGGTGACCAAGAATAATATTTGTTATTGATATTGTTATGAGACATAAGAAAAAAGGCGTAAAGCTAGGTCGTGAACGAGGACAACGCAAAGCGCTCTTGCGCAGTTTGGCGGAAAGTTTGGTATTGCATGGCGCAGTTACCACGACACTTGCCAAAGCAAAAGCTCTTCGAGGCGTAATCGAACCGTTGATTACCAAAGCAAAGAAAAATAGACAACTCGACCGTGAATTAGCAATGGAAGTTCTCTATACAGGAAAAGCAGTAAGTAAGCTTTTCAAAGAAATCGCTCCTCGATACACTGAGCGAAAAGGTGGATATACCCGAATCGTAAAA
This sequence comes from Candidatus Magasanikiibacteriota bacterium, assembly GCA_052033375.1. Taxonomy (GTDB): domain Bacteria; phylum Patescibacteriota; class Patescibacteriia; order Magasanikbacterales; family UBA922; genus UBA922. Next base: position 2,413 of record JBPOJQ010000009.1, on the reverse strand, counting down.
TTGGGTTACCGAGAGAACGACAGTGCTGAGACTGCAAAAATCGAACTTGTATAATATGAATTCTATGAATAAAAGAAAAGTTATTGAAATTGATGCAACCGGTCGAGCAGTAGGTCGTGTGGCTACACAGGCTGCGATGGCACTCATGGGAAAAGATGAGCCATCATTTGAACGCCATATTGATCGTGGTGCGACAGTTGTCATTATCAATGCAGCAAAAGTAATCTTCACAGGGAAGAAATTGGTGCAAAAAGACTACAAGAAGCACAGTATGTATCCAGGTGGACTTAAGGTTGCGTCGATGAAGACAGTATTTGAGGATGATCCAACATCAGTTATGAAACGCGCTATCAATGGTATGCTTCCAAAAAATAAGCATCGAGTGGAAATGATGAAGCGTCTCACTATTAAGGCTTAAATTTTTTAGAATGTATGACAGCAAAACGAGCTACTAATACCGACAGCATGTCAAAAGCCTTGGGACGACGCAAGGAAGCTGCTGCACGCGTACGAATTACTCCAGGAAAAGGAGTAATCACAATCAATGGACGTGAATTTAAAGAATATTTTACCACAAAGATTCTCCAACAGGTGGTCATGTCTGCACTCACGGTGGTACAGAAGGATGGAACTCTTGATGTGACCGTGCGAGTAGTCGGTGGTGGAGTGACTGGACAGGCACATGCTGTACGTCATGGTATTGCACGAGCATTGATCAAGTGGAATCCAGATTTCCGACCAGTGTTGAAGGCTGAAGGATATCTCACGAGAGACTCACGTGCAAAAGAACGAAAGAAACCAGGACTTACCAAAGCACGTCGTGGACATCAATGGAGAAAACGTTAACATCTCAATCAAAATCTCTTGCTTCGGCAGGAGATTTTTTTATTCCCGAATGTGTAATACATAATGTTGCTTGTTGTATTTTTTGCATGGTTAAGCTAAGATTAAGAGCAATATGAAACAAATTAGTCTAGGACAAAGCACGCTCTATATGACAGGAGCATCAATTGCACAAAAGCTTATTTCGTTTGTGTATTTTGCAATAATTGCGCGTATTCTCGAACCAGGAGACACGGGAAAATATTTTTTTGCAATATCCTTTACTACGATTTTTGTTGTTTTTATCGATCTTGGACTGACCAATGTAATGGTTCGGGAAGGTGCAAAGGCAAAAGAGCGTGTATCTGAATTTTTATCATCAATCATTTTCTTAAAATTGTTTTTAGGATTGACTACTTATGCGATTATGGTAGTCGTACTGAAGGCTCTTGGATACCATATTGATACTCAAATCTTAGTATTCATATCTGGAATTACCATGCTTTCAGACTCACTGCAATTGAGTCTCTATGGGACACTTCGAGCACTCGGTAATATTAAATATGAGGCATATGGGATTATGGGTAGCCAGTTTTTGACCCTTGTACTCGGTACTCTATTTCTCTATTTCAAATTCCCTTTGTATTTTCTCATGATTGCATTTCTTATACCAAGTTTCTTGAATACTCTATATGTATGGCTTGTTGCAACAGTAAAATATCGGATTAAACTTCGTCCTCGCTATTCTCGAGAGATCATATTTTATTTACTACCGATCGCTGTACCTTTTGCGCTTGCGACCGTATTTGGACGTGTCTTCGCATATGCTGATTCAGTCTTACTATCAAAAATGGCAGGGGACGTTGCTGTGGGATGGTATAGTGTGCCATATAAAATTGCGTATGCGTTTCAATTTATCCCATTTGCACTTATTGCAGGACTCTACCCGCGAATGAGTGAATATTTTGCGCATGACAAAAAGCGTCTCGGTGAAGTATTTTCTCAAGGATTGCGATATTTGTTGATTGTCTCAATCCCTATGTCTGTTGGGATTATTGTGTTAAGCGGAATAATAATTAATACGTTTTTTGGGCCAAAATATGCACCGTCTGTTGTGCCACTTCAGATTCTCATGGTAGGAGTCGTTGCAGGATTTGTAAATGTACTCTTGGGTGCATTACTTAATGCTACAGGTAAACAAAAAACTCAGACAACCTATGTAGGTATTACTATGCTCGTAAATATTGTGTTGAATATCATATTGATTCCAAAATTCAATATTCAGGGTGCTGCACTTGCTGCGACCGCAGGCAATATCGTACTTTTTATTATTTCATGGGTTACGGTATCAAAAAATATAACTATTCCATATAGAGAACTCCGTTCATTACTAGCTAAACTGGTACTAGTGAGTGCTATAATGGGTATGGTTGTGTGGTATACTTCAGCATATGTACATGTTCTTCTCGCAGCAATAATAGGTGCCCTAGTATTTGGAATACTTTTTATATTCATGAAAGGGGTATCAGCTGAGGACATTCAATATTTCAAATCAATTCGGTCAAAAACCTCATAATGTATGAAAAAAATA
>JBPOJQ010000008.1:0-67875 GCA_052033375.1 Candidatus Magasanikiibacteriota bacterium | reverse complement strand
CTACTTTTTCTGACTGCCTTCCTTCTCGTGCAGTGCCGAGTACAATTGGGATATAGGGCTTCATATATTACGTATTATATATACTAGAGTAACAAATTTGACCATTTGAGGCAACTATTGACAAAAGGGCCTTTTTATGCTATACTTTCACGTTTTAAAGTTCGTAAGCTCTAGAGAGTGTATATACACAAATACACCCTCTAAAGCGCACGAATGTTGCGCCTAGTCCAATCTTTGGGAGGGAAAAGGAATGGCAAATTTCATTGGAGGTATCGTCTTCATCTTGTTTCTCGTCCTCATGTCGAGGGCCTGCGTCGGGTTAATCGCTGGACCGGACGAACCCGAGACCGAAGAGGAAGACAAGGTGGCGGTCGTCGACGAGTAGTCGACCATCGCCTCATCGAACATAGGGGACGACGTCTCACGATGTCGCCCCCTTCCGCCTACTATCATTTTAAATCTTTGAAGTGATTGAGGGCCCTGCACCAGAACGGTGCAGGGTTTTGATTTTACTATTGACAAAAAATCTAAAATAGGCAATTATGCATCTGATTCTCCTCTCGTTCAAAGGAGCCTAGTATGTTTGGATGGTCGTGGGGACCTGGATATGGTACTCGCAGGATGGCAAAGTATCTCGGTCTGTCGTGGTATGGTCTCCTGGGACACCCCAATCTCAAGGAGATCATCCGGAACAAGGACGTCGGGAAGCTCGAGCTGATCGAGTTTACCCAGATCATCGTAATCCCTCTCAAGGATGACGAGCAGAAGGAGTACACGATCAACATCTTGTTTCTCGGACTTTTTCCTGAAATCTGCGATGTGGTTCAGCGTGGTCTCATTAGTCCCGCGCTCGGAGTGCGGTTCGCTCAGCTGATTTTGGAGGGTAACACCTTCAACAAAGAGATCATGCACTTCCTACGAGACCAGTAGATCATCGGCAGGTCAAGAGCGCGTCTAGGCAACACCCACCAAACGCTTCGGCGTGCGGTGGGTGTTCAATAAATTCCTTTTTAAAGAGGGATTTTTTTATTCAATAAATCCGCCGACTTGTGTACCCCACAATTCCTTATATACCCCCTTCTTTTTATTTACCAACGATGAGTGACTCCCCTGCTCTACAATTTCACCTTTATCAATCACAATAATTCGATCCATGTGCATAATCGTAGATAAGCGATGTGCAATCGCAATTACTGTTCTTCCTTTGACTAATTCATTCAATGCTTCTTGAATCATTCGTTCTGATTCTGAGTCCAGGCTCGAAGTAGCTTCATCGAGCACAAGAATTGGAGCGTCTTTCAACATTGCGCGGGCCATAGCGATTCGCTGACGCTCTCCGCCAGACAGTTTTACTCCTCGTTCCCCTACCATCGTGTCATAACCTTCCGGAAATGACGTAATGAACTCATGACATTGTGCCCGTTTGGACGCAATAATCATTTCTTTCTCAGTAGCATCTGGTCTTCCGTACATAATATTTTCTCTCACACTTCGATGGAATAGAACTGGGTCTTGTGGAACATACGCAATTGCATTCCAGAGACTCTCCTGTGTCACGTCGGTAATCGGTGTGTTATCTATTTTAATTGCACCTTTTGAAACATCGTAGTATCGAAGCAGTAGTTTCACGATTGTTGATTTCCCTGCTCCTGAATGTCCGACCAGCGCCACTCTTTCCCCCGGACGAATAAGCATCGAAAAATCTTTGAGCAGAGCTGTCTTGGTATTGTATTTGAATGTAACACGATCGAATTTGATACTTCCTTTTTCTACTTGCAAATTAATCGCATCTTTTTTATCCGTAATTCCATGAGGGGTATAGTAAATTGCTGCAAATTCTTTTGCATCTGCAAAATTTTCGTAGACGTCGCGGAAATGTTGTGCAAAACTCCACACATTATGAAATAAGGTAAGTGTATATGACTGTATCAATACCAAGTCTCCAATACTTATCAAACCACGACGCCAATATCGTATAGAAAAATAAATCAACAAAATTTCAAAACCAATCATCAACAAACCCTGCATTCCATTGAGTTTGATTGTTAACAATCGAGAAAAAAAACGACGTGAACGAACCTCTTCAGAAATTAATTCAAATCTTTTTTCTTCATCTGAATATGCCGCAAAAAGTTTTACATTTGGATAATTGGTAACCGCGTCAGCTAAAGCACCTGTCTGCCTACTTTCAACTTCACTTCGAAGCGCGTCAAATTTTAATTTGTAGAGGCTAGTCCAATACGTAAGTAGTAGATACAAAATTAACCAACCAAAAATAAGAAGACCAAAAATATGATTAAGGAAAAATAAGACAATACCTATAGCCACAATAGTTGTTCCACTCCTCAAAAGTACACCCTGAAAAAAATCTATGACAATAGTGTTGAATGCCGATTCAAACTTCCTCATATTTGAAATGAGTGAGCCTACATATTTATTTTCAAAAAACGAAAAAGAATGTTTAAGCGTAGTTGAAAGCATTTCATTCTGAATCTTTTTGCGTGTTTTCATTTCATAGATCGCACGGAGGTAATGATAGAGACGCTCAAAAATCCAAAAAAAGCATGACACTACAAGAAGCACTACGATTAATTGGACTAACTTTTGATAAATAATTTCTTTTGATAAATTGGAGTTGGTGAGTGTATCGAAAATAAGTTTATAGATAAAAGGATTTACAATATCTGATCCATTCCACACTAGCGCAGAAACAGTTGACGTAAAAAATACGGCCTTATTCGATCGTAAATATTTCCAAAATAATTGTAATACTTGTTTATTGGTAACTTCGGATGGTTGCATAATGCATATAAGTATACCATGAAAACAAAAACAGCCTTATATAAAGCTGCTTTTGGAGCGTGCGAATGAGAGTGCATTCGCGACACCCCTGATTTCCATGACCCCCAGCTCTCTCTTAACTGATCTCCGAACGATTCGTCTTGAGCCAGTCCGTGAAGAGCTTGAGAGCTTCGTCGAAGCTTTTGTACGCGATCACTCCTCTGACTGCGGGATTTCCCAGCAGCAGAGGCGAGATGCGCTCGGAGATCCGGCTTGTCTCCAGCGCGCTCTGTTCGCAGAGGATGACGACCGGCACCAGGTATCTGTCGGCCATTTCGACCAAGATCCCGGTATCATAGTCCTCTGCGATCGCGACGACCACGAGAAGGGACGTATACTTCAGTATGCGTTCCCTCTCGTCCACGTTCGTACGTCTACCCTCGTGCTTCATGTGTGCACGAGCTCCGAGAACCTGCTCGCAGATGTCCGCGAGCTTCGAGTAGAACTCATTTACCGTGTCCCGCAGGTCGATCGGCAATTTTGCCGACGGTCCGCAGATACACGGTCTTCTAGGCGTAGTGGATGACATGTGCGAAGACTCCTTCTGATCACCTGGAAATTCAGGCGACGACATTACAACACAAAAAATACATCTCGTCAATTATAAAACTCCCCAAATTGGGGAGTTTTATTTTGTAAAATAATTTTATCTCGTCGGCTTGTACTTCTTCGCAATACGCAAGCGATTCATTTCTTTTTCAAGCGAAGCTTGTACACGTGCGAAGTCGACGTCTGCAGATTTCTCTTCTGCTGCAAGTAATTCTTCTGCTCGTTTACGCCCAGCTTCAGCTCGTTCAAGATCGATTTCTTCTGCTCGCTCTGCGCTATCCGCTAAGATATAGACTGTATTATCCTTCCGCACTTCAGCTACTCCGCCCGAGACTGCAATCGGTACTTCATGATCTTTTTTGAATACAATCAATTCCCCTGCATCAAGTATGGTAATGAGAGGAACATGGTGTGGTAAAACCGTAATATATCCTTCCTTTGTGGGAATAGTTACTTTTTCTACAGCCTCGTCTGAATAGACAATGCCCTCGGGTTTAACTATTTTGAAATTTATCATAGCTAGCTAATAGAACACGGATCAAACGGATTAAAACGGATTTGTATTCACTTTCGACTTTATAGACTTTTTGACTTTAGACTAGACTACTTCTTCAATCGTTCCTTTCATATAAAAGGCTCCTTCAGCTTTGTCATCATGTTTTCCATCAAGAATTTCTTTGAATCCTTTGACAGTATCTCCTACTTTCACATATTTACCACTCATACCCGTGAACTGTTCTGCTACGAAGAATGGCTGTGAGAGAAAACGCTGAATTTTGCGTGCGCGCGCAACAGTAATCTTGTCTTCATCTGACAATTCTTCCATACCAAGGATCGCAATAATATCTTGCAAATCTTTATATCTCTGGAGAATCTTCTGTACTTCACGAGCTACCGTATAGTGCTCCATTCCTACAATCTGTGGATCGAGAACGGTCGAACTTGAATCAAGCGGATCTACTGCTGGGTAGATACCGATTTCAGACAATGCACGGTTGAGTGATACGGTAGAATCAAGGTGAGCAAATGTGGTAGCTGGAGCTGGGTCTGTAAGGTCATCGGCTGGTACGTATACTGCCTGGATCGAGGTAATTGATCCTTTGTCAGTAGAGGTAATACGTTCTTGAAGCGCACCCATTTCTGTTGCAAGTGTCGGCTGGTAACCAGCAGCTGACGGCATACGACCAAGAAGCGCTGACATTTCTGAACCTGCCTGGGTGAAACGGAAAATGTTATCAATAAAGAGAAGCAAGTCACGGTTTTCTTCATCACGGAAATATTCTGCCATTGCAAGTGCAGTAAGAGCTACACGTGCACGAGCTCCTGGTGGTTCATTCATCTGACCGAATACGAGGGCTGTCTTATCCAATACTCCTGATTCTTTCATTTCACGATACAGGTCATTTCCTTCGCGAGTACGTTCTCCTACACCCGCAAACATAGAATATCCTCCATGTTCCTGAGCAATATTATGAATAAGTTCCTGGATAATAACTGTTTTTCCCACTCCGGCTCCACCAAACAAACCGACTTTTCCACCTTTCAAGAATGGGCAGAGGAGGTCGATAACTTTGATACCTGTCTCAAATACTTCTGATTTTTGTGACTGACTTTTGAAATCCGGTGCTTTGCGGTGAATACTGTATTTCTTTTTTGATTTTGTCGCTGGCTTGTTATCAATAGGCTCACCTACTACATTGAACATGCGACCAAGAGTTTCTGGTCCTACTGGCACTGAGATTGGAGCGCCAGTATCCACCACCTCAGTACCTCGAGCGAGTCCGTCGACTGATCCCATCGCAACAGTGCGCACAGTCTGAGCGCCTAGATGTTGTTGTACCTCTAATACGATTTTCACCCCTTTACCCATTTCTACTTCAAGTGCATTGTAAATTGCTGGAAGCTCGGCTGGAAATTGCACATCCACGACCACTCCGATAACTTGTGTTACTTTTCCTTTGTTCATATGTCTTTATTAATTGAATGGTTTTATTATAGATTAAATTAATTTTCCAGTGCAGCTGCGCCTCCGGCGATTTCTGCAATTTCTTTCGTAATACCAGCTTGCCGTGCTTTATTGAATTCTACCGTTAATGCATCGATCATGTCCCCCGCTGCTTCCGTCGCATTCTTCATCGCGACCATTCGGGCACTATGCTCACTCGCTCTCGATTCCAGAAGTGTCTGGTAGAGCTGGACTTCGAATAGTCGGGGTAGAACTGTTTCCATAATCATTGCCGTATCTGGTTCAAATTCATATTCCGTCGTATCTTCTATACTCACTTCCTTCTCAGTCTTTTCTTCTCCTACATCATCGAGCATTGATTCAATATCTTCTTTGGTAATGGGGAGCAATTTTCGTATTTTTGGAACTTGCACGATACTCGATTTGAAATCAGTGTATGCCACAAGCACTGCATCATATTCACCTGATTTGAATTTCTCAAGCGCGGTATTCGTAATTGGAAGAATGTCTTCTACGGTCGGGTTATCACGAATTGCATCATATGCCGCAACGAGCGGATAATTGAATCGTTTTGCAAAATACGCGCTCTTTTTCCCAACCCCGATAATGTCATACATCAGATCATTGACTGACACATTGCCAAACACGTCTGCGCGTGTGAGAAGATTTCTAGTTTTTTTGAAAATATTTGAATTGAAACTTCCCGCAAGCCCTCTATTTGAACTAAACAATATTACTAATACTTTTTTTACTGGGCGTACTTCAGTCAGCGGACTTTTTACCTCACCGTTCATACTCAATTTTTCCATGAGTTCACGCGCAAGTAATGCATACGTACGGGTCGCAGTCACCGCTTGGATTGCTTTTCGCATTTTTGCAGCCGAAACCATCTCCATTGCTTTGGTGATTTTTTTGGTATTTTTTACCGACTTGATGCGTTGTTTTATTGCTTTTCCACTGACTGCCATATTCTTACTTTAGCAAGGTAAATGAATTGATAAATTTACTGTACTCAGTCTCATTATAATTATCCTTCTCATAATCTACCATTAAACTATACACCTTTGATTCTACCCTAAAGCTTCTCCCTTTTAAAAGGGTTTCATCTTTACGCTGAATAAGAAAATCTACTGCCTGAACTTTCCCAAATGTAGTTGAGGTAGAGAAAATTAATTCTGCCTTTGGTTCTTTTTCATCTGAAATAAGTAGTTTATCAACAAAAACTTGTAGTAATTTGAACTCTGCTTCTGGGCCTTGGGAATTATATTCATCAGCAAATTGTTTAGGCAAAGTAAGAATGTTGACCTCATAAAATGTTAATAATTTTTCGTCATTGGATATCGCATTGCTATAATAGTCTCTTTTAATTGTAAAATTAGTTCCTGGTACCTGTATATTTTCTAACTCATGATTCGGTTCAACAGGAAAATTCATTTTGAAGTCTCCTTCTGGTGAAACAAACTCTTTCCATTCTACATTCTTTTGCTCTACTGTTTGTGGGAAATAAGTTCGGTAACTTTCTTTTAGTAGCGTATAAGTCTCAAAAATTCCTAAACAAAATAGGGCTACCCCCACAATAATTATAATTAATTCTCCTTTGGCAAACTTTTTTTTCTGATTATTACTTGGTACAATTTTCGAATTATTATATTCAATTGCCCTCTGTATCGAGAATAGAGGTATAAATGTAGGAATCAAAGCCATAAAAATACCTTTGAAAAGGAGGCTACTCAAAATGAAAAGAAGGAAGTAAATTATTGCTACATTTTTGGGTATATACGACTTTGCATATCCATGTAACTGTGCTGATTCTAGAACTTTCTTAGCTAGATTACTGCAGTAAAATATCCCAAAGATAGCCCTTCCTATTGGTGAAATTTCTGACTGTTCAACATCTTTGATTGCCTTCCAATTTCTATAAAACCAATATGCCTCATACAAACGAAACGTGAGTATGGACAAAATAGCAAGCCGAGTACGCGATACAGAAAAAAACTCTATATCTTTATTTTTTTCTGTATTCATACTTTGTTCCATTGCTTTTCCACTGACTGCCATACAATATTATTTTGCAAATTCCTTAATAGCTTCTTTCAATTCTTTTTCTACATCCTCATTCCACTCACCTTTCTTGATTTTTCCAAGAAGCGCTGATTTTGACGCTCGCATGAATTCGAGGAATTTCTTTTCTGTATCTTTCACCTGTGCAACTTCTACAGTATCGAATAACCCCTGTGACATGGCGTAAATTGACACAACCTGATCTTCGACTGCTTCTGGTACATACTGAGGTTGCTTCAAGAGCTCAGTCATTCGGCGACCGCGTTCGATGGATTTTTTGGTTTCTGGATCAAGATCACTTGCGAATTGTGCAAATGCTTCAAGTTCTCGGAACTGTGCAAGTCCAAGCTTCAAACTTCCGGCAACTTTCTTCATTGGCTTGATTTGAGCAGATCCTCCTACACGAGATACTGACAAACCTACGTTCAGAGCTGGGCGGATACCACGGAAGAAGAGATCAGTCTCAAGGAAGATCTGTCCATCAGTAATCGAAATTACATTGGTTGGAACGTATGCTGAGATGTCCCCTGCCTGAGTTTCGATAATTGGCAATGCAGTAATCGATCCACCGCCATTTTCTTTATTCAGACTGCAGGCGCGTTCAAGCAGACGTGAGTGAAGATAAAATACGTCTCCAGGATATGCTTCACGTCCTGGTGGGCGTCGGAGCAAGAGTGACATTTCACGATATGCCCATGCTTGTTTGGTCAAATCATCATAGATAATCAACACATCTTTTCCTTTGTCCATGAAATATTCTCCAATCGCAACCCCTGCATATGGAGCAAGATATGACATCGGAGCAGGTTCAGATGCACCAGCAGAGACTACAATTGTATAATCCATTGCCCCCGCTTCTTTCAATTTTGATACAATTCGGGCAACTTTTGATTCTTTTTGTCCAACAGCAACATAGATACAAATAATATCCTGACCTTTCTGATTGAGAATCGTATCAATCGCAATTGCGGTTTTTCCCGTTTGGCGATCACCGATGATGAGTTCACGCTGTCCACGTCCTACCGGGATGAGTGCATCAATCGCTTTGATACCAGTCTGCATCGGGCGACTGACTGGTTCGCGGGTCATCACACCTGGCGCAATTCGCTCTACTGGATAGAATGTTTTGGTATTAATCGCGCCCTTTCCATCAATAGGTTCACCAATCGCATTTACTACGCGACCAATGAGTGCGTCAGCAACCGGAACAGACATGATACGTCCTGTTCTTTTTACGGTGTCACCTTCTTTGATATGCTGGTATGAACCCAAAATTACTGCACCGACAGTCTCTTCCTGCAAGTTCAATGCAATACCAAACGTATTTCCAGGGAATTCCAACATTTCCTGAGCCTGACATTTCTCAAGCCCACTCATGCGCGCGATTCCATCTCCAATTTCAATAACAGTACCAACTTCTTCGACCTGGACTTCTTTTTTGAACGATTCGATATTTTTCTTAAGTGATGCAATCACTTGATCGGTGTATGCCATATTTTTTATTAATTAATCTCTTTGTGTCATTCCTGTGGAAACAGGAACCCAGTATTTGTATCTCTGGATTCCCGCTTTCGCGGGAATGACGTGCTAAGTTATAGTTGAGTTTTAAGTTTCTCCAATTGTCCTTTGATACTTCCATCGAAAATCTCATTCTCAGTCTTCACCATGATTCCTCCGAGGAGTGTCGGGTCAATCGTCACCGATGCTTCTACTTTTTCTCCAAAATGTTTACTAATTTGTTTTATTGAACTCTCTGATAATTCTCTCGCACTCATTATCTCGATCATCTGTATACCTTCAGCTTGTTTCGCATATGTTTCATACTCTTTCATGATGCGATCCGCTTTCCCAAGCATTTGCTTACTTTGTAGAAATAAAAGGAAATTTTTAATCACACCATCAAGCTCAGCTCCTTTCAGCCCTTTGGTGCTTTCAAATAAAATTTTTCCGTATTGTCTCGTAAGCAATTTTGCCATATTTATTTGATTGTTTTCAAAATTTCCTCTACAAACTTCTTGTCTTTTTTGTCATCCATTTTTTCACCTAATACTTTTTCCATAGCAGCAACCACAATCTCTACGGTTTCTTTTCTGAGACTTGCCTGCATTTCTGTTTTTTCGACTTCAATGTTTTTCTTTGCAGCTAATACGAGTGCCTCCACGTCATCTTTTGTTTTTTGCTTCATGGTCTCCTGTACTCGAGTAGCCTCTTCCTGTGCCCCTGCAATAATTGCATTAGCTTCTTTTTTTGCTTCTTCCAATTTTTCTTGAAATCGCACTTCGCTCATCTTCAAATTGGTTTCAACTTCTTTTGCACGGTCGAGACTTTCATCAATAATATTTTTTCGCTCTTCCATTTTTTTGGTCAATGGTTTCAAAATCAAAAACCATACAATTACCGCTACTAATGCAAAATTGAGCAATTGGAATAAAAATAGTGGGCCATTGATACCGAGACCAGCGAGCAACCCCTCATCTGAGGCGGTCGTCTCATGCCCAACTTCAGCCGTAGTCTCCGTTTCTGTATTTACTCCCGCAACCTGAACCTCAGCAAGATCTGCCTGAGTTGTTTCATACGTTTGTCCTTCCCCGTTGTATACTAAGTACATATATCTTTTTGAAATTAATTCATGCAGTACCCCAACTTTCGTTAGGATACTGTGATAAATTTACTTCAAGGTGAATACTACGACGAGTGCGTAGATCGCGATAGCTTCCGCAAACGCAGCACCGAGCAACATTGGAACGAACAATTTTCCAGCTCCTTCTGGATTTCGTCCAATTGATTCCATTGCTTTTGACACAATTTTACCGATTGCAAGCGCTGGGATCATACCACCGATTGCGATAGTGAATGCTTTTGCCATCACTACAATTGACTCATGACTTAAACCTTCCATATGCGTTCCTTGTCTGAGATACCGTGTACCGGTCGAGGGGAAAATGTGGGAATTTAACCTCGCGGAATAGTGTCTCGATTAAAGAATAATATCATAGAAGAAGTATTCTTCTATGAAACGTATTCTCTAATGATGTGCTTCATCAGCGCCGTGTGGAGCTGAACTTGCAACAGTCATATACACCAATGTAAGCATTGCAAACACACTCGCCTGGATTAATCCGACCAACAATTCAAGTAACATAAAGGGGGTTGGGACGAGAGCTGCAACAAGTGCACTCATAACCGAGATCAACACTTCTCCGGCAAAAATATTTCCAAATAAACGAAGCGAGAGTGAAAGAATTTTTGCCATTTCACTCACAATCTCAAGCAAACCAACCGCAAATTCGATCAGTGCTGAGAATATTGCCATTGGCCCTTTTTTGATACTTCGAATTACATTTCCGAATTGCACAAACTTTCCCAAGTGAGTAAATACTCCAATACTCATAAACGCAAACACATGTGATGCAATGACTGACACGAGCGCCATGACCACCGTCAAATTCAAATCAGTATTTGCGGGACGAAGTAACATGTTGTGTCCGACGCTAATACTCCCCGTTCCAGGCAACAGCCCAAGCCAGTTTGAAAGTAAAATAAAAAAGAAGATCGTTCCGACTATAGGCAAAAAGCGAATAGTCTTTTTTCGATCTCCCGTGACTTGGTCGAAGTATGGAAGTAAGAGCTCTAGAATATATTCAAACCCATTTTGGAATTTCCCTGGTCGCATGGAAATTTTTCGCTTGATCGCAATTCCCATGACAAGAAAAATGATAAGTGCAATCCACACATTCACAATAGTATTGGTAACCGGAACCGGTCCCATATGGAACAATACTTCTGGTGCTAATCCTGGAATGTGAATTTCAGCCATATCTTATTTATTTTCAGTCTTACTTTTTTCTATTGCTTGATATTTCGCGTTGTATTCCTTTGCTTTCGTATAAATCATTCTTCCTGAGAGCAGTGCTGCGAGTACAAATGCGGTGACCGTAAACCATGGTGCATATCCGTATTTTCCTTCGAGCCATTGTCCTATGAGAACAAAGACGACGACAGGTACTGCAATGGTTGCTCCGAAGTCCCCGATGATAGACAAACCAAGCAGTATATACTCTCGATCAGTCGTTTTTTTAGGGTTTGGGGTTTCCATAGAAAGCGCCCTCAAGTGTAGATGAAATTACCCAATCTGTCAATATAATTTTGTATTTATCCCCACCCATACCCTTCTTTTTCACCCTGGAGACCCTTAATCGACAAAAAATATAGGTACTGAGAGCTTTTTTATGTGTTCCAGACGGAAATCTAGCACTTTTCTGCCCACAAAAATAGTAGTCACATTGCTACGCTGTCTAGACAATTCATCAATATTATCCTGCAAGAAGCCTTTTCGACTCACATATTCGAAATCGATATCGTGTTCACCAGCTGCAGACCTCTTTTCGTTGATCTGTTTGAATAGCACACCCGCTTGCTCCCCAATATCTTTTGCTAACTCTGGTGTATATTTATCCTCCAAACAATGGAGTAATACAACACTATATATATGATGTTTGACCGCCCAGTCGGTGACCATTGGCAGACGCTCCATAAATGAGTACCCGCGTGATCCCAATACCACAAATGGTGACTCTTTGGTAATAGTCAGGGCATTTTTATCAGAAATAGGAACAGCTACCTTTAGGTATTTTGCTAAAAATGGAGTCAATGGCGGTTCAATAATCAGTGTAGCGAGAATAACCCACATTCCAATCGGCACCAGACCCTCGAGATTCGGAATTCCCATGCTCACCACTGTTACCAACAACACTGCGGGAATAGCACCTGTTTCTCGTACGGATGAAATAAATAACAACTCTCGAAGAGTAAATCTTTCTTTTCCAAAAAATGAAAATGGTCCAAGTGCGATAAATACTGACAATGGACGTGTCACAAACATAAATAAGAGCGATGCAAGAATACCTATGCCCGCATACTCAATCAGACTTTGTAGATCTACCAGTGCACCAAGCAAGATAAAGATGGTCGGCTTAAAAAAACCTTCAATTGTGTGATTGAAAAAACGTTCAGTATTGTGAAGATGTTTGCTCATTACAAACAACAACCCTGCAACAAACGCTGCGAGATATCCACTTCCCCCAAACGCCACTGCGAGTGTAAAAATAGCAATCGGTACAAACAAAAAATACGCCGCATGTGCTTCTGACTCCTCACCACCATTTTTCGTAAATTTTGAAAGAAAATCCAACAATAGATATCCAATCCCACCAAAAATTACACCGAAGAGTATTTCTTCGAAAAGCACATGCCCTACATCACGAGTAAATAGTCCCACATATGCATCTTTGATCGACGGTAATAACGCACCATGCGCCAATACACCCAAAAATACCAACGTGAGAAGTGTGCCAGTCACATCAGTCACTGCGCTTTCTGAAATAATCAAATCTTTGGTGGCCCGTTTATTGAATCTTAATTTTTTGAGAATTGGTATAATTGCCGCAGGATCGGTCGATGCAAGTAATGCGCCCAGTAACACCGACACCACAATCGGCACTTCAACACCCACGACCCTACCAATGATATCGACCCCAAAAGAAAATGCTGCTGCGGTGAAAAAAAGTCCAACGAATGAAAGTGAGAGAATTTTCCAAATCAATTTTTTAAAATTTTCAAATGGTGTCTCAAGTCCACCGCTAAATAAAATCAATGTAGCACCCGCACCCACAACAACATTGAGCAAACTTTTTTCAGATACAATTCCCTGGAGTAATGGCTGTGCTGCGATACCAAAAAAAATTGCCACCACGAATGACGGAAAAATTGTTTTTACTGAAAGATGGTAAATAATAAAACTCAAAATACACAAAACTGATATACTGAAAAAAGCCACTAACAAGTGTTCGTCCGAACTGTGTTCGAAAAGAGAAAATAATGCGGGGGAAAAACGTGAAATGACAATTGTGCCTGCCAATGAGCCTAGTAGCAAAAGATACGCTGAGAGTATTTTCTTCATATTTTTGTATTGGACGTAAAAAAAAGACCAACGCAGTATACGCCTGGACTGTATTTATTTCAAGTATGAACACGCATGATATACACACCACCCCTTTTTTTCTTCATGGGGTAAATGCACGTACTACATTTTGACGATCTTCTTTTCTGCCATACGTACCTCTTTTATCGAGAGGAATAAGAACAGACCTCCAATGAATACGGTATTCATTGGAGCAAGCCAGAATGGCACATGCACATGAAATGCCTCAAGTGCCATAATAGTTCCAAGAACGCCAATTGAATACATTGCTCCATTTTTCAAATATGCGTATTTTGAAATCAAATTAATTCCTTTGATAGTAAACTCTCGAACGACAAATGCACCAATACCGTTCCCGATAAGAATTAACGGAACAGACATCGTGAATGCAAATGCTCCGATAACACCATCAATCGAAAATGACGCATCAAGAATTTCAAGATAGAGAATCTTGCTCCACGCACTCATATTCGAGGTACCGCTTACGAGCTGCCGTTCCTTCTCTTCAGCATTCCGCTTGAACCCATCGGTCAGGAAGTATGCAGTCGTACCAATTGCTGTCGCAAGCGCAAGCGCAGGATTCGTCTTTAGAGACAGCCAGATAACAATCGTGAATAATAATGACGAGATAAAGTAAAACCACATGCCCTGTCGGTGAATAAAATGCTCGACCAAAAATGCGTATTTTTTTTCTTCCAAAAACAACCACCCGAGAAACACCATAATCAGATACATTCCGCCACCCAACAACAATAACGGACGCGACTCATCAAGCGCATCACCAATTCCACCTTCTGAAAACGCGACTCCCCACACTTCCCCCAACCCCATTGCAGGGTTGGCAATCCAGATGATTGCAAACGGTAGTACACCGCGGACGACTACTACAGCGAGAAGTAATCCCCACACCAAAAAAATTTTTCTAAACCTTTCAGGTAACGTTTTCAATACATGAGCATTCACGATTGCATTGTCAATCGAGCTAATAACTTCGAATACGACGAGCCCCATTATTATCAATATAGCTTCTAGCATAGTTTTAGTATTCCACCATCATCCTCGTAGCAAACGGGGATATCAGATCCATGCTTCCGCGTGAATCATGTGAAAAAAGTTATATAATTTTAATTTTACTGAATAAGTCTAGCGTATTTTTATTAATTTGACTAGTCATCTCATCAATACTGAGACCCCTGACTGTCGCAAATTTTTTGATCACTTCCTCAACCATCCATGGTTCACACTGTTCTCCTCTGTAGGCCTGCGGAGCGAGGAATGGCGCATCAGTTTCAACCAAAATACGATCAAGTGGAATATTCTGTAACACTTTCTCAAGCTCTAGTTGTGGCTGTGGATTGGTCTTCTTTGCAGGAAACGTAACCACCCCAGTAAAACCGAGATTAAACCCAAGCTCGAGATACTGCTCTGCTTCCGCCCAATTTCCAGTATAACAATGTACTACCCCACGAATGAGTGATCCTTTTTCTTTTTTAATTTCTCGCAATAGTTCAATCATTTCATTATGCGCATCTCGTACATGCATCACGAGTGGTAGACCGAACTCACTCGCCACATCATAATGTTTTTTAAACACTTCTTTTTGCGCCGAAAGGATTAATTCTTCTGACTGGTCTTTTGGAATATGAAATTTATCGAGTCCTGTTTCCCCCACTGCGATTACTCGCGGATTTTTCGCGAGTTCACGATAAAACTCTGGATCAAAATCTTCCCCCCGCGACGTAAAATTCGTTGTTTCTTCATGTACGTCCACCTCGTGAATATGGATCGGATGAAGCCCAATGGTCGCATACATCCAATCGTACTTTTCAGCCATTTCAACACCTTTTTTACTGGTGCTCTGCTGTGTACCGACCAGATTGAGTATCATTTCTTTTTCCTTGCATCGAGCGACCACTTCGTCTCGATTATTCTCAAATGCTTTGAAATGAATATGGCAATGTGTGTCGATTGTCATAGTGAGTTTTCTATTTTATCTATCGTCGTCTCAAGCACTCTTAGTGCTTCAGGAAATAATGGAATAAGAATTGAGGCGAATGCAATTACCGACGGCGCAAACACAGAGGTGAGGATCGAATCCATCACACGATCGCCCAGTGGAAATTTGTCTATAAAGTAGAGTACAAGTCCAATCGTGAGCACCCCCTCAGTAGCTCCTACAATCATACCGAGAAATCGATTTAGTGCTTGCTTGAATGGTATTGGTATGATGGCTCCCCCTATTTTTCCAAATAACCAGAATACAGCACCGATTGCACGTGTAATGACAAAGAATATTGCAATAAACACGAGTACGCGCGATACATTTTCTCCCCAGCCAGTCGTATGTATGAGCCACTGTGCCCCACCTTCATAATATCTACTTGCAATATATGCTCCGACCACCAGCCCAAAGAGAGAACCTATCGTGTGCAGTAGTCCGAGCCATAATCCCATAAGAGCGAATATGGCGACGGTGATGATGATTATAATGTCGAGGAAGTTCATAACATTAATATGGGTCTATTTTAAAAAAATTATTCAAAGAGCAAACTATATTTGTGGTTTACTTTGAACAGTAATCAAAGCTTGTATTTCCTCTATAAGTGTATCGAGCTTTTGATCTTTTTTTTCTTTAGCAGCGTTAAGCACTCCTTTTAGCCGAATAAAAAGTTCGGGATCTATAGTATAGTTTCCAATAATTTCTTTCAGATCCTTTAACTTAAATTCTAATAAATAAGGCTCATTTTTTATACAATTCTCAATAGCTTGAATGCTAAAAATTATTCCACCCATCTTACCTTCCTTATCATATTTGTAAGCTTTCAATTCTAAAATATCTGCATCAACCTTGTTCTTAAATAATAAGAACTCTTTATTGTACGTCTTATTGGATTCTTCTATTGTAAGAGCTAGAGATTTTTCGAGAGAGAGAATTTTGTTAGTCATTTCTGATAAAAGTATTTCTTTTAAACTTAAATCTTTTTCATTCGATATTGAGTCTATTTTCCCTAGCAAAACGTTTTCCGAAGTTTGAATTTTATTACTTACCTCCAGGCTAATATTCTCTTTTTGTTGCTCAAACAAGTTAGATAATGATAATAATTGTTTTTTTTCAAAACTTTCTAGTGTACTTTGAGTTTTTATATCTGATTTATCCAGTAACTCTTGAGCTTCTTTCTTTAGATTTTCAATAGTACTTTCCTGCTTATTAAGAGTATCTTTCAGTGGTTTAATATTAAAATAAACAAAGACTACCCCTAGTATTCCAAGGATTGTAACTGCAATACCCAAATAACCTAAATTAAGCTGTGCAATATCTTTTGAGAAATTAATTAGTTCAAAGGCACTAATTGTGGTCGTAGATACTATGTCCATAAACTATTTAAAATTAGTTTTTTGATTTTTGTTGCGTATATTTTATTTCTTTTCCAATCTCGGAAAAACCGGCTCACCTTTCTTCGTCTGGTGCCCTGTTTCTAGATTCCCCCACTTCGTAATTTCAGATAACACCACATCTTTTGAATCTATCCCAAGTGACGTAAGAATTTTTTCTGCAGCAGAAGGAATTAAAGGTAGTAATGCTACTCCGAGATGAAACAATCCTTCTGAAATTTGATATAAATGACCCGTAATATTTTCCCCTGCTTTTGCTTTTTCCCATGGTTTGTACGTTGAAATTGCAGTATCGATTTGTGTTGTCAGTTTATTGATATGTTGAGTTACTTCATCAAATGAATAATTTTCAAATGACGAAATATAGTCTTTCCAAAATGTTTCTACACCAAAAATATCTTCAGTATTTTTTTCTGGAATTTTGTTGTCAGTATATTTCTCCAGCATGGTGAGAATTCGGTGCGTGAGGTTTCCAATTCCGTTTGCGAGATGTGCTGTATAGAATTCTTCAAATCGTGCGTATGAGAAATCACCGTCCTGTGCGGCAGGAATTGCACCGAGGAGATAATAGCGAGTGGCGTCAATCCCATATTTCTCTACCACTTCACCAGGATCGATTACATTACCAAGAGACTTACTAATTTTTTCTCCTTCGACTGTGACGTAGCCATGAATGAAAATTTCAGTTGGCAACGGAACTCCTGCTGAGAGCAAGAATGCTGGCCAGTAGAGTACGTGGAATTTACCGATTCCTTTTCCGATTACATGCGCTACTTGTCTATCTTTTTCTTGTACCCAATATGTATCATACTTCTTTTCGTCGCCACCATACCCAAGCGCTGTTATATAGTTTGAAAGCGCGTCGACCCACACATACATAATCTGTGATTCGTCCCCTGGGACTGGTACTCCCCAGCCATGTGCGCGTTCAATCGAGCGTGAAATACTAAAATCCTCGAGTCCGCGATCAATAAATGCGAGCCACTCGTTTTTGCGAGCTTCTGGATAGATTTTGATCACGTTTTTTTCAACTAGTTCTCGAAGTTGTTTTGAATAGTTACCCAGTTTAAAAAAATAATTTTCTTCTTCCACAATTTCAACTGGTTTTTTGTGTTCAGGGCACAATGTTCCATCAATCAACTCTTCTTCGGTGTAAAATGCTTCGCACCCAACACAGTACAATCCTTTGTATTCTTTTTTGTATACGTCTTCTGGTTTGAACTTTTCCCAAAGTTTTTGTGCTCCATCAAAATGCCGTTTTTCAGTCGTTCGAATAAAATCATTGTAGGAAATATTGAGGATAGTTTTTAATTCTTTAAAATTTTCTGCATGTTCATCAACAAATTTTTCTACCTTCTCACCTGCTTTTTCTGCAGCCTGAACATTCTTGAGCGAGTTCTCATCTGTTCCAGTCAAAAAAAATACATCGCGACCTTGTAGTCGTTCAAAACGTGCTCTTGCATCCGTCTGCACACATTCTAAAGCGTACCCTATATGAGGTTTGGCATTCACGTATGGAATTGCAGTTGAAATGTAGAATGGTTTTTTTGTTTTCATAATATAGTGTTTATCTTTTACCTCGTACGATTACTACAAACTCCCCTTTTTCTGAAATATTCATGTCTTTAATTTGTTCAATCGTTCCTACATATGTTGTTTCAAATTTTTTGGTAAGTTCACGACAGAAAACTACCTGTCTTGTACTTTCAAGGACATGAGCAAGCTCATCAATACATTTTTTGATCCTATGATTTGATTCATAGAATGCTACTGTGTATTCAGCGTTAGCCACTTCCTCAAAAAAAGATTTTCTACCTTTCTTGTGCGGTGGAAAACCGAGGAACAAAAATTTATCTGTGGGGAAACCTGATACTGAAAGAGCTGAAATTACGGCACTTGCTCCTGGAATCGGAATTATTTGGCATTCTGGGAGTGCTTCACGAACTTTTGAAACCAGAATATTCCCTGGATCACTAATCCCTGGAGTACCTGCATCAGACACGCACGCAAGAGTCTTTCCACTTCTCAAAAGCTCAATAATTTCATTAATCACCGCATCAGTTGAATGGTGATGATAACTTTTTGTTTCTTTTTTCAAATTATACCTGGTGAGCAGATTCGCGGTGACTCGAGTATCCTCACAAAGGATCACATCTACGGAACCGAGTACCTCAAGAGCTCGACTAGAAATATCAGTCATGTTTCCGATTGGAGTGGCTACTATATAGAGTATTCCAGGTGTTTCCATAGTATAAAGTATCCACATCGTAGCAGAAAAAGAGCTAAAAGTAAATAAAATGCAACATAAAAAACGAACGCCCCTGTATTGAGATACAGGGGCTACCATCCTTCGGTCGATACGTGCGGAACTACCTCATGGTCAACAGTGCGTGAGTTAGCACGAGAACACGCTTGGGACCGAAGGCGATGACGACCACTCCTCCGAAGATGACGATCCCCGCCAAAGCCACCAAGTTTTCCCACAGATCATGCAGCCATTCGAACATAACGAACCCCCTTCCTTTTACCGGCTAATTCCGGCTTAATCTATTCTTTATATAGCTCAATCTAGCTCTTTTGCCAAAGTCCTTTGTTCCATATTGGAGCACTCATGAATTCTTTGCTATACTAACCCTTGTTCATAATTAATACCCCTATGAAATTATATAATAAGGCTTTTTTAAGTTTTATCTCACTCTCACTCATCCTGCCGAGCTCGCTCTACACTGCGACATTTGACCCGAATTATCTTCTCAGTGATGAAGAAATGCAAAACTGGCAGAGTATGAATCGTGAAGATATTCAGGCGTTTCTTACTGATAAAGGAAGCTATATTGCCAACCTCACTACCGCAGATAAAGATGGAATTGAACGCCCTGTATCTGACATCATCTATCGCGCTGCTGTGGATAATAAGATTAATCCAAAATATGTATTGGTAAAACTCCAAAAGGAGCAAAGTCTCATTACTGAAGACAGCCCAACACAAAAACAATTGGATTGGGCAACCGGATATGGTGTGTGTGACAGCTGTTCAATGGATGATCCAAACATCCAGAAACACAAAGGATTCGGCACACAGGTCGACAGCGCTGCGGGTATTATCCGCTGGTATTATGATAACGTAGGATCTGAGAATTGGATCAAACGTCCTGCAAATACCTATCTCATCGATAGTACACCCGTAGTTCCTGCAAATTTTGCGACCGCATTTCTCTACACCTATACACCACACATTCACGGCAACCTTAATTTTTGGAAATTATGGCAAGAATGGTTTGATCAAGTATACCCGGACGGATCGGTTATCAAGACAACAGATTCTCCTGATGTATATCTGATCCAGGATGGAGAAAAACGACGATTTACTAGCATGAGCGCTCTCGCTACTCGATTTGACCCAAAATTAATACTTACAGTTCCCGTGAGTGAACTCTCACGTTACGCTGATGGAAAAAATATTTCATTGCCAAACTATTCAATCGCGTTTGATGGATCTACCTACTACTTGCTCGATTATGATTTCAAACGCCCATTTGCGAGTGCCGACACTCTCAGACAAATCGGATATAATCCAGATGAAATTATTGAAGTCAATGCAAGCGATCTGGATTCCTATATCTTGGGCAAAACCATCGAAGGAACGGGGGCTAGCGCACCTCTCGGTCGAATTATTGAAGTCAAAGAATCAAAAAATTTGTATTTCGTAGATAATGGATTGATGCATCCAATTTTTGACCGTGCAATTCTCAACATTAATTTCCCTCATCTCACACTTGAAAAACTCTCCACCGAACAACTAGGGACACTTCAAGCAACCTTTGGTCCACCGGTAATCCTCAAAGATGGTACCATATTTGGCATCACGGGATTCAATGAAATATATGTAGTTGAAAAAGGCAAAAAACGACATATCGCAAATGAGGAGGTATTTCATGGACTAGGATTTAATATGAAAAATGTGGTATGGGTAAGTGAGTATGTGGGCATGGCTCATGAAACAGGAGAACCTATCTACCTGAAACCATCCTCAAGCAACCACTCATCACAGACTGTAGTCAATACACCGCCAACCACCACTGTACCCCCTACAACGAATACCAATACCAAAAAACCAGTCGATTACATGGTAGTCACCCCTTCGGATCGTGTCTCTTTCATTGGCACCACATTTGAAACGCCCATAGATTCATATATTCTCGCTGATGAATCAGGGACTATTCTTGCGGGTAAAAATATCGATACTGTACGCCCCCTCGCTTCTCTCACCAAACTCATGACCGCGCATATTCTCATGGACCAGAAATTACCACTCTCTGAGTCTACCACCTACACAGCATCGGCACACAAATCTGCATATCACAATTTTCCAGTGGCCGAAGGTGACAGCATCCAAAACAAAGATATTCTCTATTCCATGCTTATCGGATCGAATAATACAGCGTCAGTCATGCTCGTCGACAGCCTCGGCTATACAGTCCCTGCTTTTGCAAAACTTATGACTACCGAGGCAGAGAAATTAGGATTGACTGAAATGACGTTCACTGATTCGTATGGATATGATCCGAATAACCAGGGAACTCCGCGCGAAGTTCTCACACTATTCCGCGAAACACTCAAAAATGCTACGATAGCCTCAGTGCTCGGCACCACACGATATACGTATAATGAAATCTCCAGTGCAGACACCACAGTCACTCATACTGAAACACACAGTAATGGCCTCCTCAGACGGAATATTCCCTACACGATTCTCGCCAGTAAGACTGGTTTTCTCTATGAATCAGGGAGTTGTCTCGTCATGCTGATTGAGAGGAATACTGATGGCAAAAAATTCATAGTACTCACCATGGGAAATCCTGATTTCGGCAGTGAATCTCGATTTGATGAGCCACATCGATTTGCCTCATGGGCTCTCAAAAATTTTTAATTCCAACTCCCCTCCTATGCCTCTCGTATTTGGCGCAATTGTCCCACATTCACCAGTACTCATTCCCTCGGTCGGCGGTACAGATCGCACGAAGGCAATAAAAACGATAGAGGCACTCAGTGTACTCGAAGAAAATTTGTATCTCTCAAAACCACATTTAATTATTATCTATACTCCACATTCACAGGCACATAGCGACACATTTGTTATCAACGCGCATACGGCATTCACTTCCTCATTTGAAAAATTCGGGGATCATTCATTGAAACGAGAATTCACCGGCTCTCCTGATTTTGCAGTAAAAATATCTCATGCAGCGAGTCGAGAACATGTTCCCCTCCAGCTCATAAGCGAAGAAAAGCTCGATCACGGTTCATCAGTACCTCTCTTTGCTCTTACCAATCATCTTCCTCATATAAAAGTACTCCCTGTCGGCCCGTGTGACCTCGACGCCAAGACTCATCTGAATTTTGGCAACCTTATCAAGGAGGTGTGTATGGACTCTGACAAACGTGTAGCCTTGATTGCATCCGCAAATCTTTCCCACGGCATTACGACTGATTCACCGGCAGGATTCCGTGAAGAGGGAAAAAAATTCGATAGCACCATTATTGAATTGCTCCAATCACACAATACGAGTGGTATTGCGACACTTGATCCTCAATTGGTCGAACACGCGGTCGAAACTGGATACAGGCCATTATTGTTATTACTTGGTTCTCTCAAAAACATCAATTACGAATTCAAACGTCTTGCCTATGAGCATCCTTTTGGCGTAGGATACCTCACAGCAGAATTCGTTTTTTCATAACATTTTCTTCATGATTGCGACTATTGTCCCCCTGAAGCGTCTTCCGCGGCATTCTTCGCTATTTGATTACGCCATACCCCCCGAGTTTGAACAGACGATTGCCCTCGGACAGCTCGTAGAAATTGAACTTCGAAAGACTACTCAATTCGGTATCGTAGTCTTGCTTTCTGATACACCAAATCCTGATTTTGCCTACAAACCAATTACCGCTCTCGTGCACACTACTCCACTATTTCCCTCGACCACTCGAGCAATACTCCGAGATCTCTCCCTGCTCTATGCAACCTCCCTTGCTACCGTATACAAGACATCTGCCTTGCCCATCCAAAAAAGAAAATTGCAGAAAATGCATCTCGAGCCAGAATTGAACAATCGACCACCTCGTCGCACGTACACCGAGTCCTATAGACTCTATACTTCTCCCCAGGAACGCGCCGAACTTTTTTCCCTGATAGACCCGACACACACGACTCTCGTGCTTGTGCCCGAGCTTGGTGCTCTTGAGACTACACATGCATTACTCAACCAGATCGGTATACCCTGTGTCATCTGGCATTCGGATTTATCAGACAAAGAAAAATTCGCTCGATGGCTACAGGTGCGTAATACTACCGGGCCACTCATTGTACTCGGCACACGCAGTGCGCTCACCCTACCTTTTGTACACCTCGACCGAATCATCATGGATGCCGAGCATGATGAACAATACAAAAGCTATGATCAACAACCCAAATATCATGCACGCGACCTCGTAAGACTCGTCGGCACTGCACACGCCTGCGAATGTGTATATGCGAGTTTTTCTCCCAGTTTCGAACTCTATTATCGAATTCTCAAAGAAAAAATGCCCTGCATGATCGACTCGACCCCGTATCATGATGGATTGCTATTTCCTACCAGCGCACATCAGAGTACTACTATTCGCATCATCGAACAGGTGCCCCAACCACGTGAGGTACGCGTCTGTGCAATACAGACCGAGGAGCAGATTCTCTATCATGCGAGACACACTGCCGAAGATATCGTGATACTCGTGCAACGCAAAGGCTATGCGACTATGGTCGTCTGCAAAGATTGCGGACATATCGAGACATCCGCTCTCACCGGATTACCCATGGTATATCGAGCGGAGACGCGCATGCTCCACGGCACACACCACACTGATTCTCGTCCACTCCCACTCACCTGCAGTGCCTGTGGCTCAGTTGTGATGCTTCTCCGTGGTATAGGTACTGAAAAAATTGCTTCTCATTTTTCTACCATATTCCACTCCGAAGGCATCACCCGACCGATATTTCGTATTGATGATAATAGTGATGAGAATACCCTACGCGAACTCGTGTCTGACACACCTCGACTAATCGTCGGGACTGAAAAAATATTCCCCTACATCCGCCCTCACCGCACCGGACTCTTCATCATTCTTGATCTCGACCGATATCTCGCAATACCAGAATTCCAATCAGTCGAACATGTGGTACACCTGCTCAGTACATTCAATTATCTGAGAAAACCAGACTCTCAATTCATTATCGAGACACACACTGCAGACAAACCTATCTTCAAATTATTTTCCGAACGTGATCGTATCTACCGATCAGAACTCAATCTGAGACAAAAACTTGGTTACCCTCCCTATCAAAGTATGATAAAATATACACTATCCTCTCCTCATCGGAATACGGCACATACACAGGCTACACAATTCCGGGAAGACGTCCAACGACGATTGACATCAGAGGGAATTACTGCTACTATCAGCGAAATATATGAGACACATCCTGCATTTCACCAGCGGATGTATCGACGGGGTATGCTCATAAAAACATCGCCTGCGAATGTACTATCAATTGCACAGCGTATCCACCCGTATCTCCCCATGGGATGTGTCGTCGATGTACAGCCACTTTCTATTTTTTCTCCCTAGTTTTTTTCTACCTATGCTACACATTATCACAGTCCCAAATACCATTCTCGAAACACCCGCGCGTGAACTCACTGAGAGTGAAATCATTTCTACAGACATACAACAACTCATCACTCAGATGATTCCAACGATGTATGCGAGTGAAGGTATCGGACTCGCCGCTCCACAGGTGAATCATTCAGTCCAGGTATGCATTATCGGAAAAGAAGCAGTGCGTACAGACCGAAAATCCGGTGTACCTCATGAAGATCTGGTACTTATCAATCCCATCTGGCACAAGACAACCAAAAAAACCAATACTGACCAGGAGGGGTGTCTCTCGATTCCTGGACTCTATGGAACAGTCAAGCGGTATTCAGACATTCATGTCGAAGCACTGGATCGAAATGGAAAAAAACTCTCATTCGACGCACGAAATTTCTTTGCCCGAGTGATACAGCACGAAGTTGATCATCTAAATGGTGTACTGTTCACCACCAAAGCGACGAATATCAAAGAAATCAAGAAAAGTTAAGCAAAAAAATCCCCCGAGCATATCGAGGGATTTTTTGTATGTTTTGAAATTTTAGATGTCGGAATTCTGCCGTTTCTTTTCATACTCTATCTGCGCTTTTTCCTGTATTGTAGCTAAGACATCTATATATTTATTCTCATCTGTACGCGAGATCACTCCTGCGCGTACATATGGCGCAATAAAATCATCGACATATTGATTTCTCCCACATCGGGACTTCTGACACATCTCCGTAATGGTATCGACTACCTTGCGATGAGTAGGATACGTTGCTACAAATCCTCTCACAGCTTCATCCCATGCACTATTCCACACCACATCATCTTCGGCAGTATATTCATCTTCGCGTGTTTCGGTCGATGGTTTTTCAAAATGTATTTCAGAAGTGATAATATCAAGACAGACATCATACTCTCGTGTGCTAATCACACCCCTACTCTCCAATTCAGACAG
Organism: Candidatus Magasanikiibacteriota bacterium; assembly: GCA_052033375.1. Taxonomy (GTDB): domain Bacteria; phylum Patescibacteriota; class Patescibacteriia; order Magasanikbacterales; family UBA922; genus UBA922. The sequence goes on along the minus strand of JBPOJQ010000008.1, from coordinate 42,450 downwards.
CCATTGCTCTGGATCACGCTTGTTATACACCAACTCTGAATTCATATCGAGCGCTCGAAGCATTTTCGTGCATCCTGCATATGCTGTACTCCCCTCTGCATATTTCATGTGATGCATGATACGTTTTATTTTTTCTGCGAGCTGTATGTTTTCAGTCGGCATGCGCCTTTCGTTTTCTGGAGAATGCATAGAAAAATAAGATACAGAGTAAATCAACTCTAGAATATCTCATACACGTTTTCGAGTCAACAAAAATCCCTTGGATAAGAGAATTTTTTACATGATTGACTAATGAATATATCTGTAGTATACTGTAGCAGGTTTTATATATATTCGGCGGTAGCTCAGCGGTAGAGCAACTGGCTGTTAAAAATTAGCAGCTCTTGATAGTAATGTCAGGATGCCAACGGAGTGAATTGCAGGAAGCCGCTACTATGGTTTTCCATAGGGTAACCTGCAGCCAAGTTTAATCCGATGCTCCAGTTTTACTGGAATTAGCGGCGGATTAGAAAGGTTCAGAGACTATCCCTTTATGGGAGTACTTCCCCGACAACGTCGGGGCGGGAAGCGCTCCGCACCCCCAGGCTCTTGGAGAATTTATTCTGCCAGGTTTACGGCATGGGTGATGACATAGTCCAGTCTTCCTTGAAAGAGGAAGGATACTGTAACCAGTGGGTCGCGGGTTCGAGCCCCGCCCGCCGAGCCAAAAACCAGTCTAGAAGGACTGGTTTTTTTGTTTGACGATTTAGAGTATAGAGGGTACTATCGATAATGGCCCAACGTACACAAAAAATATTTTTGAGTATTGTAAATTTGATACGATGGCAATGGTTAGAATTTGGGAGTTTTTGAAGAAGGTATAATTTTAAATATGTTAAAAAAAATAGAAATAAATAATGTTGGTCGATTCAAATCCGCCAAAACAGAGGGTGATGAACAATTCTTCAAGAAGAATACTTTTGTGTATGGAAAAAACACTTTTGGTAAAAGCACCCTCACATCAATTTTTCGTTCATTAAAGGAAAACAAGCCAGACTACATTATTGGAAGAAAGACAATCGGAAGCCAAAAGCAGACTATAAAGATTATTCCCGAAGTCACTACGCCTACAGGAGAGTATAGATACACAACAGACGAAGCTAAGTGGAGTGCGGAGTATAAGGACATCATAGTTTTTGATAACCACTTTGTCAGAGAAAGTGTCTACACTCAAAACCAGCAAATTGGTCAGGAACAGCAGAAGAACATTGAGGCGTTTATGCTCGGTGCAAAAGGTGTTGAATATAATGTAAAAATCGCAGGACTTGCTGAACAAATAGCTGAGAACACAAAGACTCAAACATCAATTAATGGCGAGTACACAAGAAACAAACACCTTTTAGGAGGGCTATCTTTTGAAACTTTTCTCGGGCTTACTGAAGTTGCTGATATTGATACTAAAATCGAGAAAGGGCAAAAGGATCTTGATAAAGTAAAAAATTCAGAGTTGATATCGAGTAAACTCGGGAGTATAAAAACTTTGCTTGAGCGATACAAGAATTTTGATACTACTCAAATTTCCGAAAATCTTTCTGTAAACAGTGAACTCATAGCAAATCATTTCGAGAGTCATGTAAATTCAAAAGAAACAAAGCAATCGTATAGTGCTTTTCTACAATCAGGAGCTAAATTACGTTCTCGTGCCGAAAATGAGCACTGCCCATTTTGTACGCAAGAGATTAAAGAGGATTCAGTAAAAGAATTCCTTGCGACAATTGATCTGATCTATAACAATAAGTACCGAAATCTTCAGCAAGCGATCAAAGAAACAGAGGGTCTATTCCCTCAGGAGAGTTTTTCAACTGAGATAGAGAAAATTAAAACAGACCTCAAACAAGCGGGGTACATTTTGGAAATAGACTTTTCTGATATTGATGGACTTTTTGAGTCTTGCAAGAAATCAATCACAAACAAAAAAGATGATCTATCAAGCGACTTCGACACAGTGCCGTTTGCGGATATTTCAACAAAAGCTGATGCTCACATTGTTGCTATTGATGCTGAACTAGTGAACTTCAAGAATCCTACAAAAAAGAAAGCTGAACTCGAAACATCACTAAAGACACTTGAAGCAAACAAGGAACGATTCGATTCTTGGAAAGACCGATGTGAAAATTATCTGAAAGCTCAGAAAGAGAGTAAAACTCTTAGTGCGGAAAAGACAAAGCTTTGGGAAGAATACTTGGTATATGCAAACGGACTCTCAACCGCGATGCTTAAAGATATCAATGATGTTCTGACTGCGTGTAACTGCGATTTTACGGTACAGAAATTTAATTTTAAAGGAAATCAAAGACAAGAACTGCTTGTATTGAGTATGTCTGGCAGTGAGATATCCAATGATGGTGATGACTCGGAGATGACAGTTAAAAACTGTTTGAGTGATAGTGATAAGTGGGTGCTCGCTCTCGCTTTCTTTTTAGCTACTGTAAAGAACGACGCAACGATCAAAGTTGTGGTCATGGACGATCCAGTATCAAGCTTCGACTCTGATAGAAAGAGAATTATTCTAACTGAGATTAAGAGAATCTTGTCAGCCACCGACAAGCAACTAATAATTCTTACTCACGAAAAGGGCTTCTACCAACTCTTGCATGCTGAAAGTGCAGGAGATGCGACAACAGCTTTTTTGAGAATATCCCTTGATTCAGTAAACGGAAGTGACTTTACGGTATGCAACCCTCACGAAGACGCAGAGTTTATGAGTGACTATAACTGCTGGATTACTGACATGAAGAGTGCAGGATCATCGCAGGATATAGCTGTAGTGAAGAATGCTCATGGTTGCATAAGAAAAGTTATTGAGCATGTTCTTAAGGTTAAGTATCCTATTGAACTGACAAAAGAGATTAATACTGTAGGTGACATGCTGACAAAACTAGAAGAACCAGGAGGACCTTATGCAGAAGTAAGTAAGCGTACAGAAATAAATTCTATACTTACTAATTTGACACATCATGATAATTCTACCAACGGTCAGTATCCTGAAGGTCAACTTGGCTTAAATGACTATAAAAAAGATATAAAAGATGTTTTTGAATTAATTAAGACTTTATAAATGTAATAATTGATATATAACAGAGTTTAACTTAATTTAGCCTAGTTTAGTTCTAACATCGTCCAGCCGTCCGAGCCAAGTACGTAAAATTCAAGCTAGGAATGGTTCGGATTTTTGTTAGAGTGAAATGAGTATTTACCTTTTAAAACAAAAAAACTCTTTGATGAGAGTTGGGGACGACGGCGCTGGTCCCTGACGAATCCAACGCCGTCTAGTAGTTCATGAGAACTTGTGCCATAACCACACCGAGTAGAAGTTGATGCAGCTACCGGCCGGGTCTGCCACCGTGTAGAGCGGGCAGTAGCGGCCACGAATGATGAGTGCCGGATGTAGGCGCAGGTTACCCCGAAGACAGAGGATCATTGGCGCACCATCCAGTTTGCGGCTTCGATGCAGTTCGATACTGCCAGATCCGCGCTGTCCGACGAAAAGTTCCTGAGTGATCGAGGCGCACTCTTCATCAGTGAGACTTGTGATGTCGCCGATCTCGTACCAGAGAAGCCAGCCACCATTCAAGACGTCTTTCCATCCCCTCCCCCATATACTTTTGATCAACAAAGATTTCGTGTCCTCGGAAGCAGGAAGCTTCCATTTCTCAGTCGTCACGATGATGTTCTCCTTTGGGTGTTTCTCTTTTTTCTCTCACGTACATTACAGAAAGAGCCATATCGAATACCACATACTAATATGTGGTGACAGAATAGTCAAATTCATGATGCAGACGTCTTGGGAAGTACCATAACATATGGCACATTACGCACAGAAAAATCCCCATGCATATTTGTATAGAAAAACCGAGAATTGATATACTATAGCTATAGGGCTATCGCCTTTTATTCTTATATTAGATGCCAATACACTACTCGTATGTCGCAGAATGGTACTGGGGTACAAAAGCAAACTATCGCTGTATATGTCCCCACCTGGTTGTATATATTTGATACGGGAATCACTATTTTTGTCCGAGGACTCTACCGCTCGATCAAAAAAAGCACACACTATCACTTACTAAAAATTAAACCATCTGATTGTTCCTTTGCTTCAATTGAGGAGGCGCGTGCATTTGTGACAGCACACAATATTGCATTCGTCATCTATCATGACAGCAGAATTATCCCCGAACGAAAAAAACTAGAACGCGGACTGGATTATCTCGAAGCATGTGTCCCATTTCTCAATACCAAAGCAGTACATGTGGCTGATGATAAATTCGAGACCAAGCGAATCCTGCGCACACGCAATATCCCCGTCCTTCCAGATACTCCCATCCATACTCGCTCAGAACTCTGGCAGAAAATGGAGCGAGAAAAAATGTATGTGGGAAAATTACATGATTCCAAATCTGGATGGGGTGTAAAATTGATACAACGAACTGATACTGATTTTTTCGAATATCTCGATGGCGCATGGAAAAAAATGCGGGTACGAGATACTACACAGGGACTCGCCATTTCAAGCACACTCGGAATACAATCTTATATATATCTCGGACTTTTTGCCATCTCTCTCGTCTCCCTCATTCTACAAATATTCCCTCTGGCAGGTACACTGCTCATGAGTTTTTCAATCATTGCAAGCACACTTCACATCCCACACAAGCTGGAACAGAATTTCACGTATCGTCCACTCATGCTCGAACCTTTTTTTGGTGATGGTACTGATGAATTCTATTGTCTGCGCTGTACGGTGATCGGCAATCGTGTGGTCGAGGCTGTAAAAAAATCCAATACACGCGCAGTGACCCCCAATATTTCTCACGGTGGTATCGCGACTCGTATTTCCCTTTCGAAAGAGCAAGAAGACATGGCAATTGCAGCCACACAAGCAGTCGGTGCGACATGCACTGGTGTCGATCTCTTGTACGCAGAAGGGAGGACTGTCGTGTGTGAGGTGAACGTCGGTCCTATCGGAGTCTATTGTGCACAGAGTGGTGTCGATGTCGGAAAACTCCTTGGAGAATACGCGATGCAGCGCTGTGCTTCCCAGGAGCACCTGAGCGCCTCCACAGAATATCGTATCCCGACTGGTACGAGCGCCTACGCCTAAACTATTCAGACTAGTGCACCAGATACAGATTCCGAATACGCAACATCAATCGACGATTATCTGATACAAAAAATCCCCGCTCTTCCGGCAGGGATTTTTTTGTTTCAATGAAAGCTACTTGAGTATCTTGAATGAGCTGAAAAACTTTTCAGAAGAAACTTCTTTTCCATCATCGTAGATATATACGACTGAATAAAGTTTTCGTCCATCGAGAATATTTCTACCCTTGAAATAATATTTTTCATTCTCGAGATAGATCAGATAGTCAATGGCAGGCAATCCCTGATATTTTGTACTATTACTCGATACAATTTTTCCATTGATTGAACTTTCGGTTCCTTTGATACTATTCAACAAAAAGTTTTCCTCATTGGATAGATCAGCACTCTTCGGATATTCAGTAAAAAATACTTGCCAGACACTACCATCCTCTGCGCGGTGCTGATAGAGATGTGTCGCAAATGAATCCCCATTCTTCAGTGAGAGTGTACCTGGGGTGTATTCAGGAGCTCCTCCGAAATATACTGAGAAATTTCCTTTATCCGAAGTGAAGTCCTGAGTAGTGACGGGCGCTGTATCCATCGTCCCAGAATTGTTCGATTCCGGCGTATCCTCAATAGTACTCCCCCACCAGATAAATAATACAAATAACACGAGCACTACCCCCACCCCGATTAATACTTTTTTCATAGTATTCCAATACTAATAAGTAAACAAATTAATATAGTTATTTAATCAACAATGAATCAAAGAATTTTTGATAATCTCCTGTCTTTCCCTCTCCATGAATATACGCCACTGAATAGAGTTTTCGTCCATTGAGCACATTTCTTCCTTTGAAATAATATTTGTCTGCTTCGACATACATTTCGTAATCAATTGCAGTATATCCCTGATACGAAGTGACATTTGTCGATATCAATTTTCCACCAATCGACCCTTCGGTACCTTTGATTGTGTTTAGCAATGAATCTACATCATTTGAAGCCAATACTGCTTTTTCTGGATATTCAGTGAAAAATACTTGCCAGACGCTACCATCAGCATCCTGATATTGATACAGATGCGCTGGAAAAGATTCGCCACTTTCCAATGTGAGCGGTTCGAGTGTGTATTCTGGAGATCCTTCGAAATAAATAGAAAAATTTCCTTTATCCGACGTAAAATTCTGTATACTTTTTTGAGTTACTTCCGGTGCTTTTTGCTCAGTAGTTGTCGACTGTGGCGTATCTTCGAGCGTGGTTCCCCACCAGATAAACAGTCCAAATAATACTACCAGTACCCCCACCCCGATTAATACTTTTTTCATAGTTCGACACGGTTTTAAGAATAGTAGAAATAGTATAGCCTATACACTATGAAAACACAAAATCACCACACATCCCCCTATATTTTCTTTTCTCTACTATATGGTCTATACTACTCTAGAGTTTTAATCCCATACCCCATATGTATCGACGTATCAGTATATTGCTTCTCATTATATTTTTTTCCTCCATTCCGCAATTCGCTTTTGCGCAAACACCACTTTCTGGTTCTGTCGGGGAATCAATCGAGACTGACACTTCTTTTTCATTCCCTGAATCTGATGAGTCTGCACTCGAGGGACCTGTCGAGGTGACTGATGAATTCTACCGCGGAAAAATTATTCGAGTTGTCACTGAGACAGAACAGCCTGGGTACACAGACGGTGAGTATATTCTCACCCAAGAACTCGAGGCTGAAATTATTTCGGGTCCAGAAGATGGAAAGAAAGTAATCGTAGCCAATGAAATCCTCAGAAAAAATACCGGTGGCTGGCAATTGGATGTAGGCGATCTCATCATCATTGGAAAAAGTACGATTGCAGGAGAAGCACAATATTATATCAGCGACATGTACCGTCTCGATGCACTCTGGATTGTATTCGGTATTTTTCTACTAGTGACTCTTCTACTCACGAAATTTCACGGCTTTAGAGCATTTGTAGGATTATTGATCAGTTTTTTTGTCATCGGATGGTATATTGTGCCACACATCATACAGGGAGGAAACCCGCTCCTAATAAGTCTTATCGGTACGAGCATCATTGCCGCAACTTCACTCTACATCGCACACGGATTTCAGGCACGTACATCGCTCGCACTTCTCGGCACACTTCTCTCTATCTCTATTGCACTGGGTATTTCGTATTTTTTTGTTACATTTACTCATCTTTTTGGAATGGGGAGCGAGGAAGCATTCTATCTCCAATTTGCACCCGGCGCGATCATCAATCTACGTGGTCTCTTGCTTGGTGGTATTATCATCGGTGTACTCGGTATTCTCGATGATATCACGACAGCACAGACTGCAGTGGTAGAACAGATTTATCATGCTAATCCAGAATTGAGCGGACGAGAGCTATATCATCGTGCATCACTCGTCGGGCGCGAACATATCTTATCACTAGTGAATACCCTGGTCCTCGCATACACTGGGGCATCACTCCCATTGATTCTATTATTCAAAATTTATGAGCGCCCTGCATGGGTCACCTTGAATAGTGAAATTATTATGGAAGAAGTCATTCGTATGCTGATTGGTAGTATCACACTTATTATTGCAGTGCCGATTACAACATTTATTGCTACTCGATATTACAGCACAAAAAAACCAGCGATTAAAAAAAATAATTCCCCTCTACATACCCACACTATATAAAAAAGCAAGGGGCGGATAGCACAGCAATATTTTCGATTGCCATGCTACCCGCAACGAGAACCTTTGTAGGCTTTGACGGAAATGAAGAAGTCGACCCGACGCTACGGGGCCAGACTACCCCGCTTGCGCGCTTCGGCGTAGAAGGCCACCCTCGCTTCCTCGACCATCTGCTTGAAGCGCAGTCTCATCTCCCTCCTCAGCCTCTTCTCGTCTTCCGGGGTGATGTCACCACGCCGAGCGAGCCTCTTGAGGAGGCGTTGGACCTTCTTATCCGTCTTCGTCGTGAGAACGTACCTCTGTCCGCCGACGATGAGAACTCCACGATCTTCTTCGAATCTCGGTTCCATCTTGTGCTCCTTCCACGGTGTTGAGAACCCTGGGATATAAAACCCTAGTCTCATTATTTTGTCAAAAAAGCTTTCTGCTCGAGAGATTGTACGTGTACCCTACTACGTTTCCGACACATGTTAAATTTGGTATATCGATTACCATCGCCTGACTCCTGATTTTCAATCGTAGAAACAATACTAAAACCACATTTTTTATATAAATTAATCGCTGCCTCCTGTCTCGTATTTACTCTGAGTTCGATTATCTGAGCACTGTATTGATGATCGAGTTTCCAGATAATTGCTTCGAGTAGTCGCCGACCAATACCTTGTCCACGATACTTATCCCGTACGTATACCTCCTTTAGAGTCCAGATAGTGTCTGATTTTTTTTCAGCACCTACAATACCGATACTATTATTGTCTATTTTCGCCACAATAAAAAAATCATGTGAATGAGGTTCACATGATTGATTAATTCTCTCTTGCCATTGTCTACTATTCACAGTCACTTCATCTGCATAACTTTTTTTAAATGCATGAGGTTCTTTTTTGAGAGCTTCAAGGCGAAGCGCTCGAAGCTCTTTCCATTCATTTATTGTTGGAATTGTAATTGTTAGTGTAGGTATATACGCGACACAATGATTACATTACGCATAATTATATCATACTTCTTACTTTTGCAACAATAGCAGATGAATCAATACCTGCCGCACGATACAATTCTTCCGCGGTTCCTGAAAGTTGGTAAGTAGTGACTCCGAGCATTTCAAACATATGATGTGTTACCCCACGCATAGCGCATTCTCGAGCCAGCATTCCGCCTAATCCTGAATACGGATTATGATCCTCAACTGTTAGCACCTTGCCTGTTTTTTTGATTGAGTCAAAAACAGTCTCATCATATGCTTTGATCGAGCTAGCAATCATAATTTCAACTGAAATTCCTTGGGATTTGAGCAATTCCCACGCATGCAGCGCTTCACTTACTACCCCACCCATTGCGATAACTGTAATTGATTCACCTTTACGGAGAATATCAGTCTTTCCATAGGTATACACATATTTTTCATCAAAAAATGGCTTTCCCGATCCAGTCGTGAGCACGGGGATTTTATGTCTCCCCATACGTAGATACACATTGCCCTGATGTGTCGCGGCAAATCGGACGAGTCTGTCACAATGATTCGGATCTGCGGGTTCCAATTGCATCGTATTGAAAAAGCCGACAACTGATGCCGAATCATCGATTGCCTGATGTGTCGGACCATCTTCTCCGACAGAGAGACCGCAATGAGTCGCGACCATCTTCACATTGGCCTCATTGATATCATTTACCCGAGCCTGATCTTTTGCACGGCTCGTCATAAATACACCGAATGTGGAACAAAATGGTACAAATCCAGCAATCTCAAGCCCGGCTGACGCAGAAACCATGAACTGTTCAGCTACACCACATTCGATATGACGGTTGGGAAATGCGTGGTGTATTCCATCAGTTTTTACCGATCCTCCGAGATCTGCAGTGAGCGCTACGATATTCTTATTTGCTTTTGCCAAATCAACTAGAGCTGCCCCATATGCACTTCTACAATCAGTGAGTGTATCAGTCGTATATAATTTTGCTTTTCCTGCTCTCACATTGAGTACGTCACCGAGCTTCACTGATTCAAAAATTTTAGGCGTTACCCTAATCTCTTTTCTAAATTTTTTAAGTATTTTTTCCTCTTCGCTACTCAGCGTTAGTTTCGTAACTGCATCAACAATTTGTTCATTACTCGGAGCTTTACCGTGCCACGTAGCTTTATGCTTTATTCCTTCGCTTTCCATAAAATCTACACCCTTACCCATAATTGTACTTGCACAAATAAAGGTGGGATATCCATTTTGATTTTGTGCTATTTCAAGGGCTTCAAAAATATCATCATACGCATGTCCGTCAATTTCGAGCACATTCCATCCTGCCGCTTTGAAGAACTCAACCGGATTGTATGGCATAATAGACTCAGTCGAGTCAGAGAGCTGTACTCGATTGTAATCCATTGCAACAATCAAATTATCCAATTTGTATTTGTGTGCAACATTCATGGCTTCATATATTTGCCCTTCATTCCCTTCTCCATCACCAATAAGTGCAAATACACGACGCGTATCTTTTTTTATTTTATAACCCAATGCAGTACCACATGCAACACTGAGACCAATACCAAGCGGTCCCGTGCCATACCACACACCAGGTACATGACGAGTCACATGTCCTTCGAACTTGGAGCCATATTTTCTAAATCCTTCGATTGCTTCTTTTTTTGATACCCACCCCATTTCAGCCAACACTGAATATACAGCCGGTGAGATATGGCCATTTGAAATAAACACCGGCTCACCTGTGTGTGAGATTATAGATGTATAGAGCGCTGATAGATAATCAATTGACGACAGTGATCCACCCGGATGCCCACTGCCCGCATGTGCAGTCATTTCGAGAATAGACTTGCGGCAGGATTTGGCACATATTTGTGCGAGTTGTTTGTAATCAGTTTGCATATCTTAAAATAGAACACGGATCAGACAGAATCTCACAGAATTAGTGCAGAATTTATTCTGTCTTTATTCCGTACGATTTGTCCAATCCGTGTTCTATTATACAACTTTTTATTGAATTGAAACAGTTTTTACATTTACAAACTCCCGAAGTCCAAAATATGAAAGTTCGCGCCCTATTCCTGACTTTTTTATTCCACCGAACGGAAGTCGTGGGTCTGATTTTACCATTGAATTTACAAATACGCATCCAGCTTCGATTTGCGGTATCAATCGCTCGACCTGTTCTCGATCATTTGACCACAAAGAACTCCCCAACCCAAAGGGCGAATCATTTGCAACGCTGATTGCTTCGACCTCATCTCTTACTTTGATAACCGACGCGACTGGCCCAAAAATTTCTTCGTTATATGCAGGCATTCCTGATTTCACTCCAGTCAAAATAGTAGGCATATAAAAATACCCTGGCTTTTGTATTTTACTTCCTCCAATCACCACTCGTGCTCCTTTTTCAACTGATGACACTATTTGCTTTTCCACCTCCTCCAATCCTGATTGTGACGCAATCGGACCAATCAATACACCTTCTTTCGTCGGATCATCCGGAATATAGTTTTTGAATTCAGCGGTAAATAATTCCAAAAATCTATCGTATACCGATTCTTCAATAATAAATCGCTTTGCTGCAATACAGCTCTGTCCGCAATTTTGGAGCCGAGCAGCAGCACCAATTTTTGCAGCTTGTTCTATATCCGCACTAGCAAGCACGATAAATGCATCGCTCCCGCCAAGCTCTAAAACTGCAGGTTTTATCTCATCTCCTGCAATTTCTGCCACTTTTCTACCCGCCCATTCACTTCCCGTCAGCGTGACAGCTCTGACCCGTGGGTCGCGGATAATGATCTCGGTGCGTCCACCGCTTACAAACAAATTCTGAAATATTCCTTCGCCATATCCACATTCGATAAATATTTTTTCAATTGCTTCGGCACATCGAGGTACATTTGAAGCGTGTTTAAGTAGACCAACATTTCCAGCAATGAGTGCAGGCGCAGCAAACCGAAGCACTTGCCAGAATGGAAAATTCCATGGCATCACTGCAAATACAATTCCTAGTGGCTCGAGTGACACATAACTTTCTTTCGCGTCAGTTGCAACCATTTCGCGCTGGAGCATCTCAGGGCCATGTTCTGCATAATACTCACAAGTAAGTGCACATTTTTCAATCTCAGCAATAGACGGAGCGAGTGGTCGGCCAATTTCTTCAGTAATCAGTGTTCCGTATGTTACTTTGTTTTCCCGAAGATGCGCTGCAACTCTCTTCAACATCTCACTTCTTTTTTCTATCGGCAATTTTTTATATACACCAAAAGCAGATTGCGCCTGTGCAATTTTTTTCTGCACTTGTTCATCTGTCAGCTCTTCGAATTTTTGAATATCCTTACCTAGTGCTGGATTGTGGGAGATTATGGGCATAGTATTTGGTATTTGTCATTCCGAGCAAAACGAAGCAGTAGCGTAGTGGAGTCGAGGAATCCCTTGCATTAAGCCAGTCTTGCTTTACACAAGGGATTCCTCGAATCGTCGGTTGCACTCCTCACTCGAAATGACACGGATACTACACAGGACACACTTTATCCTGTAACTCTTTCGTAAACACTTTGTAATTTTCACTATAATCAATCGGGATTTCAATCACATGAACTCCTGGTATGGAAATCGTTTTTTCTAATAGTGAACGCACAGATTCTGATTCAGAAACTCGATATCCATGTGCGCCATAGCTCTCAGCATATTTTACAAAGTCAGGATTGCCAACGCTTAATCCAAAATCAGTCATCTTCTGACTTTCTTGTTTCCACTTGATCATACCATATCCATTATCATTCAGAATAAGGATAACCAGATCGAGTCTGAGTCGAAGTGCTGTTTCTAATTCCTGAGAATTCATCATAAATCCCCCATCTCCTGCAACGACAATGACTTTTTTTTCTGGATTCACGAGTTTTGCTGCAATTCCACCAGGTAATCCCGCCCCCATAGTCGCAAGCGCATTATCGAGGAGTATCGTATTTCTTTCGTATGCAGGAAAGTACCGCGCAAACCACAATTTATACATTCCATTATCGAGGGACAGTATTCCATCTCGTGGCAACACGTCTCGAACCGTTTTTACAATTGATTGAGGTTTTAATGGAAAAGAGATTTCATTCATCTCACTATCCATTTTTTGGAACAATTCTGATTTTACTTTGAACGCATAACTCGTATCCCAATTTTGTGGAGTGATACGCTCAGCTATTTGCCAGAGAGCATTTCCAATGTCGCCTATTACTTCCCATTGTGGAAAATACACTGCATCAACATGTGCTGAACAAAAATTCACATGAATAACTTTCTGTTCTTTGTTCATAAAAAAAGGCGGTTTCTCGACAACATCATGCCCCACATTGATAATCAAATCAGCGCGATCAGTCACGCAGTGCAGATAATCATTTGCTGAAAGTGCCGCGCACCCAAGATACATCGGATGCGATTCATCAATTACTCCTTTTCCCATTTGGGTGGTAAAAAATGGAATATTTGTTTTTTCAATAAATCGCACAAGCGATTTACTCACTAATTTTCGATTTGCCCCGGCTCCAACTAAAATCAAGGGGTGTTTTGATTCTTCAATCATTTTGACCGCACGCATGACAGCTTTGTCTTCTGCTGCCGGACGCCTCACCTGATTTATTTCAAATAATTCTATATTTCCGACTTCTTCTGCAGCAATATCTTCTGGTAATTCGAGATGTACCGCACCCGGACGCTCTTCTACCGCGATCCTAAAGCTTTCCCGGACACGCGCTGGAATATTTTCCGCATGTACGATTTGCTTGGTGAATTTCGTGAGAGGTCGCATCATCTGTACTATATCGACAATTTGGAAATGTCCCTGTTTGCTTTTCTTAATCGGCTTTTGTCCGGTAATCATGAGCATGGGCATTGCACCCAATTGCGCGTATGCTGCTGCGGTGACCAGATTGGTGGCTCCCGGACCAAGGGTTGAAAGACACACCCCCACTTTTCCAGTTAGCCTCCCGTACGTAGCTGCCATAAACCCTGCGCTCTGTTCGTGGCGCGTAACAATAAGTTTTATCGATGAATGACTAAGTGCTTCTAAAAAATCCAAATTCTCTTCCCCAGGAATACCAAACACATATTCCACCCCTTCATGTTCTAGTGCTTTGACGAATAATTCTGATGCTTTCATAGTTAATACAGGCTAGAGAAGCTTAGGATGCTCAAAAGGCTTGAGATGCTAAAATTGCTAATTTAACTCAGCTAATTTAGAAAATTTACTGTTTCTTCAATAGATCTCTAATTTCTTCTAGTAGCATTTCTTGTTTTGGTGGAGTCGCTGGTTCTGGTTCTTTTTTCTTTGCCATTTTATTTGCAATCTTTACCATCATAAATACCGCAAGGGCAATAATCAAAAAATCAATCACGTTTTGAATAAACATGCCGTAATTGAAAGACACTGCTTGTGTCACCACCTCACCCACTGCATTAATTTCTTCTGGTTTTAATACAACTTTCAGATTCTTGAAATCTACTCCGCCAATTATATACCCGAGCGGAGGCATAATCACATCATTCACGAGCGAAGATACAATTTTTCCAAACGCACCCCCAATAATAATACCGACAGCCATATCGATCATATTTCCTCGCATGGCAAATTTTTTGAAATCCTGGATAAAGCTCATAGAATTATTTTAAAATTGAATATGCTCATTCTAGCATTAGCGGGTACAAAAGAAAAGCACCGATTTGTCGGTGTTTTTCTTTTATTACGATATAATCTTACTGCACTAATGTACCTATCTTGAATGAACTAAGTTCATTCTCAGGTCGTGGCTGTCCTCCATGCTTTCCTTCAAATACTGCAGTACCATCTTTTCCACAGAGAGACACTATGGCTTTCTCACCTCCAGGATGTTTCGAAATCCAGGAAGTCACTTCATACACCGACCCACGCACTGTAGTATAGCAATCATCTTTTGTATTATGTTTTGCGACATCTGCAAGTGTAAAGGTGGTAGTACCAGTCGATGCATCAGTAGGTGTTTTAGTATCAGTACTATTCACCTCTGTTGGGGCGATTTCTTTTGTCTCACTATACGATGTGGTAGATTCAGGGCGTGTGTCTGTCTCTACATATGACGAACATCCTGCACCGAGGAGGAGAAGCGCGCCGACGAAAATACTCAATCTGTACATATAGGTATATGATAAAAAAATAAATTATTTGAGTAGTATACTGATACTACCTCTCAGGTGTCAATATTATTTCATAGGAATAATCGTCTCTGTTTTCTGATGTGGTATAGTCACAGATAAGACACCATTTTTGACCGATTCTCTGAATACCTCATCCCCGATCGACACTCTCCCTACTAATGACAGTATATCTTCCCTCTCAACAGCTCCCGCCACCGCGGGCTGACTTTCTTTGCTGATATGTACAGGAATTAAAGTAATTCTTGTATCAATATTTTCAGTATCTTTTTCTAATTCTAATGAAAGTAACAATCCTTGCATGGTTTCAAGTGAAAAATATTGATCGAACACAAAATTTCCTAGGCTATAAAAAATTATCCGGTCTTTATATAATTCCACAGGCTGAATCACATGCGGATGTGCACCAATGACCATATCGACTCCTGCATCTATCAATGCATGAGCTTCTTTTTCTTGGAGCAGTGAGGGGGTGGTCGTCACATACTCGACTCCCCAATGCGGATAAGCAATAATGATATCTACCTCGGGACGAATTTTTTGCACTTCTGCTAGCACATTTTCAAATCCACTTTCAATCAATTGATGATGCCCCACAAATCCAATCTTGAATCCATTTTTTTCCACGATTACCGAAAGTTGTTGCCCTGCTCGATTATTCGGATCACCAAACCACTCTATTCCTGCTTCGTCAAGAAACTTTTTGGTTTGTTCTAGACCTTCGAATCCGAAATTTGTGGTGTGATTATTCGCAAGGCTCACGACGTCAAAATTTTCTTTGAGTGTTGAGGTGACTTTTGGTGAAAACGTAAAACTAAATCGGGCACCCCCTTCGCCATTTGAAATAGATTTATTTGTGGTTATAGGTCCTTCGAGATTCACTACACGAAGATCAGCTTGCCGTAATGTAGAGGAAATCATTCGAAATGAATATCCGAAATCGTTATGTTTTTGTGCCAAGAGGAGCATGGTGCGATCGAGCATGATGTCCCCTGCTGCGAATATCTTCAATCTATCTTTTTCTGGGACTATCGGCACGACATCGCCATTATTTTCTTCAATAGTCGTCTTACTGACACGTGGACTGCTGTTACTAGAATCTGATGGGCTGGATGGCCAAAACAACCAAACAATAATAACCGCTACGCCGGTGAGTGAAACGCTTAAAATCGCGAAGTATTTCCAAAAGTTTGGATGCATAGAATTTTAGTATAACACACTCATCTTCTTTACAAAATCACTAAGTGTGGTAGTCTTTTCCTAATGGAGTGCTATTCTCTCATGTGCTCCAATCGAATGACACAACAAGCCATACAGGAGCAACGCGTGCTCACACTCATCATCAATACAGGGTCTGGCTGGGACGAACTCGTCACCAGTCTGTACTACTCCATGCACACAGGTGGAACTCACCCGATCTTCACTGTACGCTTCGTCTATGACGACGGGCGTGTGTGCGACTACACTCACCAGACGTTTCGTGTGCTCGGCATGATCCCGCTCGATTCGACCTGCGCCTTCATCCTGATCCAGGAAACGAGTGGAGGTGGGGGTATGACGATGATGTCTCGGAAATTCGACGAAGAGAACCCTCCACGCACCTTCGCCGGCGTCTACAACCACACCCCGGCATTCAGTCGGTCACATGATCTGCCGACCCAGTGCTTGACAGAGATCGCGATGACCAATGACAAAGGCGTGTTCGATCTCCGGGCGCTGTTCGCCAAGATTCTCGAACTCCTCTGAGTCCGCTGAATTCCCGTCATGCGTGCATATACTTCCATATCGCGCATGACGGCCCCTACATTTCACATAACAAAACATCCCGACTAAACCGGGATGTTTTTATTCTTAGCCTCGTGGCTCTACCGCAGGCTCACTCACCGCGTCTTTCAGTGTCGCATCAAATGGCATGATATGTATGGGTTCTTCTGCTTTTAAAATTTCTTCAACCATTTCTTCGGTTCGTAATTCATTTTTGGTTTCTGACCCAGTCGAACCAGAAGGCCAGAGTAGCCATGTAACAATAACAAGGATACAAGCTGAAACGCTGATAATCGCAAAATATTTCCAAAAATTTGGGTGCATATAACACCTAGGATAAACTAAAACTTGAAAATGCACAATGTGTTTAACTTGACAGTGTCATATATCGAAGAGTAGTATCAACTTGTAAATGAAATTACTAAATATTCTTGTATAATATATATGTACAAAAAAATTTTAATTAGCACATGTTTTTTGTTACTAGGTGCATCATGCAACACGAATACCAGAACTGAAGAACCGAAAAAACAGGCACCAGTTGAAATTCAGCAAAATACTACTACAACTTTGCATGTTACCTCAACATTATTATCCACCAGTACCGAAACTACTAAAAAAACTGAAATACCTCTACAAGTATCTCCTAAATCTAACATAGCTTCTAACTGCGACTTATTTCCTGATAAATTAAAAAGTTGCACACCGTATACATGTTTACACCCATTTTTATTAAACCCCGAGTATAAATTCCAAAAAGAAATAGTCGGTATGGTGAATGGCAAATGTAAAACGATAGAAGAAACTAATAGTAAATACAATGAACATGCGGTATGTAACTATGATCAAAATACTCGAGTTGTGATTGCTGAATATTATAAAAAATTACTATCTGCAGAAGAAATTACTATTGAAGCGGGCATAGGGTTTGAAGCTGAAGGTACAGTTGATATTGAGAACGAAAATGTGACTTCAACATTTAAAGGGAGCAGTAGCGGCTCAAGCAACGTAACCTTAGATGGTGAAGATCAACTAAATGACCCACTAACCGAAGCCTACAATAATGGAACATGTGTAATTACCGAATAAAAAAAACAAAACATCCCGACTTAAACCGGGATGTTTTTATTCTTAGCCTCGTGGCTCTACCGCAGGCTCACTCACCGCGTCTTTCAGTGTCGCATCAAATGGCATGATATGTATAGGTTCTTCTGCTTGCTTTTCAAGCTCGGTCAACATTTCACTTGCAAGCGGAATGACGATATTACTCTGCCACAGTCCCTCGCCCTGCAATCGTTCAAAATCTTTTACCTCGACCACAATTGCAGGAACAAATATTTCACTTGAAATTCCGTTACTCTCATTGTATTGCCACCGGCGCATATATCCTTTTTTTGCATTTTCTAACTCTGCTTCTACTGTCTTAGTAGGCTGATCATATGCGACCATTCTCCCCTTTTCAATCAGCGCACGAAGGCGTGCATCATTAGTCTCTCCGACATAGGAAGATGCGCTAAATTTCTTTGTCATAATTCCATCGACATTGGTTACTCTCATCTCAGTCGCATTGACATTCACTCGGATACCCATCGGCTCACCATATTCTTCATAGACAGGCATGTCGTCAATCATCAGCTGGTATATGATAGTCTGTATATTTGAGATATAGAATGCATCCTTATCTTCTGCACGTTCATATCCAATTCTCCAACGAGTATCTACCTTCCCCGTGCCATACGAGCTCATGTCTATCCCATATTCTTTCAAAAATTCATCAGCAACTTTCAATAATTCGGCATCTTCAGGCACTTCATCAATCGTAATTCTATTCGGATCAACACAAGAATCGGCACTACATTCGATGAATGGTCGCGCTGAACGCCACGCCCATGCAGAGTAATTTTCTGAAATCGATACTGTTCCTCCAATCATATCCACATTTATTATATAACCCTGTTCTCGGTCTTCAGCAAGAGAAAAGTTTTGTACTCGTGCCTGTTGTACTTTTCCCAGATCAAAAATACCTAATTTTATTTTTTGTAGTATTCCTGCATATTGTTTCGCAGCATCAATTCCTGATTCACGTTTCAATACCTCGATACTATCACCCACTTCGGGCAATTCTCCATTAAATACAAAATGATAATTAATATATTCTGGATTATACAAGAGAGACGTGCCGCTGATCTTAGCTGCATCACCCCCCATACCAGCTGTCATCGGAGCCGCTACATCAGTCGCACTTTCAGCAGTATTCACATTCGCTGTCACTGGTGATAATGGACCAAATGCATTTGCCTCAGCTCGTACGACCTGTGTTCCACCTGTAAAACTATTTTTTACCCATTGATTCGAGATGTTTCCTGACGTCACATACACAATCGGCAGTGCAATCGCAAGTGTTGCGAGCGCACCACTGAGTGTATAGACAAATTTTGATCTAAAAAATGAGAACGGCTTTTTTTCTGTCGTAATCCCGTGAGAAAACTTTTCAAGTACTTTTGTTTTCAGTTCACGGGCAAAATTCTCATCGAATTGCGTGTGTGGCTTGTTTTTCATCATAGTATCAACTATTTGTGCGATTTCTACTTGATGATTTTTCAACTCTGGATCAATCTGGTAGAGCTCATCAAGAATGAATTGAATATTTTTTTCCATATTATGATTAGTACATTATATTAATACATTGGATATCCTTACACTTGTACTACGTAATCAGTAGTAGGCAGTAACAAATAAGTTGTAAGTTAGAAAATAAATTGTATTCACTTGCCACTTATTACTTATTACTTATAACTTATTACTCATCACTAAGAGAATCCCTAGATATACCCCCAACGGTAACTCTTTTCGAAGCGACTTCAAAGCTCGGGAGGCAGCCATTTTCAGACTGGCTTCACTTTTTCCCAGCACCTCAGCAATTTCTTTGTACGAAAGTTCGTCCCATACACGCAGTGTAATAATTTCACGTTCGCGCTCTGATAATTTTTTCAATGCAATTTCCACTTTTTTGAGCATGTCTTTATTTTCTATATGTGTTTTCAAATCCGTTGTATCTACCACATCAAAATCTTCGGGAAATCCAGTTGTTTTCTTGCCTATTCGATAGTGATCCACCAACGTGTTTCTCGCTATTCGGTACAGCCATGAAGCGACAGAACCTTTGTTCGGATCAAATGAGTGCACATGCTCAAGTGCTTTCATGAATGTGTCTGCGACAATATCTTCGGCAGATTGTTTGTTTTTTACCCGAAAAAAAGCATAGTCATACAGTTTCTTTACAAATCCATCGTAGACTTCGCCAAAAGCAGCACGGTCACCTTTTTGCGCCAGTACCAGCTTATCTTCAAAAAAACCCATAGCCATACTATAAAATTAAAATCTGTATATAGTATACGGCAACCGAGACAAAAAGTAACATATTCTATTTTTATACACACAGGCATATTTTCTCATATCACCAAACATGCTACGCTACTACCCCCTAGGTTTTACGGCATACTTAGGAAACAGGTGACTTTCAATAATGCCGTCCAAGGAGAGAGTGGCCGCATGGCCAAAGAGCTGATTGTACGCATTACGGGTGACCCTCGAAATCCGTCCGGCCCGTGCATCGCCCACGCGTATCTGAATGCGCGTTCGTTCTTCGGAGACACTGTACCGTTCTACGGTGAAGACGACCAGGGTCACCTGATCACTCTTCACCTGAGGGTGGGCAGTCTCAAGTGGAGCGAAGAAGGAGGTAGCACGCGGTGGGAGATCAGAGGTCACGCGGACGATAAGCGTCCGTGTACAGGCACATACGACATCGAGACCAAGCAGGGTGAGATCCGCTGTGGTCAACCGAAGTCGCACCGAGGTCACTACCTCGACGCCTGATCCGCGATGACGTACCCATAGACACACTGTCGCTGGCACCACGCCTCGACAGTGTGTCCCCCCCAATTATCGAATAGTTGTACGCGTACACTACACTTGCCTATACCCCTACGATGAGCTATACTGTAGCATCTTCACTTAATATGTAATACCTATATATACGTATGGATACCATGAAAAAAAAGATTGCCGTGTTTGATATCGATGGAACCATTTTTCGATCAAACTTACATTTTGAATTGTTCAAAGGATTGGTAGAGTATGGCATATTCCCGGCAATTGTATTGAAAGAAATTGAAGAATATCATGATGACTGGATCAACCGCCGTGGACATTATCGCGACTTTGAAAAATCATTAATTGTTTCGTACCAAAACCGATTGAAAGGAAAAGTAGTCGAAGATATACAAAAAGTCAGCAGATTTATTGTTGCTGAAAAAATGGAGCACGTGTATGTATACACCCGTGATATGATCGAGCGATTACGTTCAGAATATCTCCTCGTTGCAATCTCTGGGTCACCTCGAGAAATTGTCGATGCATTCACTGAAAACTGGAAGTTTGATACATCATATGGCACGATCTACGGCTCAGAAAATGGAGTCTACACCGGGGATGTCGTATTCCCTTCATATGAAATCAAAGATCAGACTCTGACTAATTTCTGTACTGAGCACGGCCTCAGTCTCGAAGGATCTATCGGTATTGGAGATACTAATGGAGGCATAGCATTTCTCAATCTCGTAGAACATCCAATTGTTTTCAACCCAAGTCAAGAATTATTTGCAAAAGCAAAACAACGCGGTTGGAAGACTGTCGTAGAACGAAAAGACGTGATTTATGAAATATAACTCATTCAAAAATACGTCCATCATTTAGGTAAATTCATCTGGTGGTAATTCCCTGTTCGGTGGATTTCCATTGGTCGGAGGGAGTGGTCTCACAGGAGGAGGTGGCACTACAGGTTGTTGTGGTGCAGGTGGCTGTACCGGCTGATTTTCGGGGTGTATCACTTTTTCTATTTTCTGCAATTCTTCTTCATGATTCATGAGATGTACTACCTGGCGAACACGTCTTGCTACATGATGCCCAAAGAAATAGTGAATAAATACAAACAACAGAATGAAAGAAAGCACGCCAATAATAATGAATAGCAGATATTTGTCCAAGAATGAGGCAACGACAAATGGCAGTTTTACATCAATTGACTCATCACGTATATTCCCTGCTCCATCTATCGCACGCACAATAATCAGCAATTTATCCGACGGCGGGTTCGACAATTGATACGGATTTTCAGACCTCACAAATACAGGAGAAATATCTGCCGACTCGGCCTTATTGATTACAGCGACTTCATAATGATCGATTCCGGAAAGAGAATCTGTGGTGAGGAAATTCACCAGACCTCTGGTCTGATTTCCCGCACTCAATAAATCAATTTTTGGACGAAATCCTGCAGGAGGGATTGTATCAATTCGAACTAAAAAATGACTCGGTGTCCCCCATACGTCGCCTTTGCTTGCTTTGATATGAAAATAATGGAGTCCATCATTCAAGTCTTCGTAATACATCTGTGTCCCTGACGCATCGGTCTCCGGAATATTATCTGGTATCGTCAATGGTTCATTATCCATGATAAAACTAAAACTAGTAATATCAGGATCTTTTTCCCAATTTATAATTACATTTTTGTTATTGTACCACTGACTTTCAAATGGATGCGTCGACGAATAGATTCTGGTCCCTTCGGGAGGTTTTGGACTAATCGTATACCTACCTCGCCCAAATTCTACGGGCAACTCAGTCCCCAGACCATCATTTGCGAGAATTTTTGAAGTTGGAAGAATATTGATCGTAACATCCCCGGTTGCAATTGCCTGAAAAGTGATCGCGGTGATCAATCCACTCTGAGTCGTGACACCATTCGGAATAACCCCAGATAGACGCGCCACACCTTTGGTATTGGAATATGAGGGTGGTTCAGCCCAGAGCTGAATCAATGATGTCCCTGTCGACGGCTTTACAATCGTGACTTTGTCTGGAGGAAAAAGTATTGTCAAATCCATCGCGTTAATACTTCGTTGGCGGGTGTTTACAAATACTGAAACGACAAATGTCGATCCTTCAATAACCGTCTGATTTGCTGGAGAAAAAAATACCGCTATTTTTTCTTTTTTTTCTTCTGCACCATAAGAATTGCCTGCGGGAAGGCAAATCGATATGAGAAAAATAAGTAGCAAAAAATAAAACACTTTCTTTACTTTTTTCATGAGTTCAGTATAGCAAATTTTTTTCGATTTGAAAAATATATGCGCATACTATGTATACAAAAAACACCCCGATGTGCAGTCGAGGTGTTTTTTATATATCTCCTACATTCTTTCTTCGAATGGAATACCCTGCCTATGTCCGCCTTTTCCAAATCTATCTCCCATTTTCCCTTCATTATTTTTCATTGTCTCGAGACGTGTACGTGCTTGTTCTTGAGTAATCACACCTTTTTCTACCAATGTCTGCATATGTTCTTTCACACGTGATTCCATCTCCGCTTTCATCTTTGTACGCACAGCTTCTTCGTCAATCCCTTTTTCTTCCATTAATTCTTTCATACCCTTACCCGCCGCCCAGGCTTCTTTGATTTCATCGACACTTAATCCGAGAATTTCTGATTGATGTTCGAACATCTCGGTATGATGCGCGGCAATTTCTTCTGGAGTCGCACTCGATGCACCTCTGAATAATCCGTGCGCGGATGCGACCTGGCTTGCACCGAAGATGCCGAGTCCGAGTACTGGTAGTGCTGCGAAAGCAGCTATTTTGGTATATGTCATAGATATACTGTTGTATTAAGAATAGACTTGTGTGTTTCCCGGGTCACATCTACTACTACACCTCCACGTATCTCTTTATTTCATTCCTGATATATTTCTCACCGCAAATGCGTCGATTGTGTTCCCAATACGCGGACCAATTACCATCACATTATCCCCCACGTGTAATTCCATCCGTTTCATCACTCGCGTCTCTGGATTCATCACGACCACAATCATCTCATCCCGAGGATTCTGCATATCAAAACCGCGAGGTGTAATGAATACAATTTTTCCGGTATGTATTTCTTTGAACGCCGGATACCGTATGTCGCGATACATCGGACCCACCAGTGGTATATTGAATTCAGGTGCACGGTGTATCACCACCCAATGCAGCGGGGTGCGCGCAATTATCCATCCGCCCATAAGCGCACCGAGTACAATCACAAAAGCGGAATACAGTAAGGGAGTCTTGTACGCAAAAGAATATTTTCGTACCAAAATTTCCAAAATAATCAAAAATACTCCGACGAGTATAATCAATACCCACGGTAATGATCTAAAGAAAAGTATGGTACCTTTCATTCCAAACCCTGGAGTAAAGATGACTCCCGTTTCTCGCAACCCAAAAATAATAAGACTAACTAGGTACAAAATTGACAACAAAAGAATGATAGCGCCCAATAGAATGAGGACAGTCTTCAATACAAAGTGCCACTTGGGGCGCATCTTTAATTCCCCCTTTCGTATTGACTCAAGGAGATGCGACGCATTGATGTTAGTTGGTTCTTCCTGCATATTATTACGTATTAGAAATCATTTTTTTGAGCATAGTTCTCGCTCTCGTGATTCGCACGCCCACGGTAGACACTGGGATTTTCAAAATTTCTGCGATTTCTTTATATCCCAATTCCTCAAAATAAAATAATATAAGTGCCTCACGATATTTGGGAGCCATCTTTTTCATCATTTCAATTATCGATTCCTTGTTTTCTGCTTTGAGAAAATCATCTTCGAGTGTTTCCGTTGTCTTGTTGGGTATATTGACAAGTGTATCGAAATCAAAAAATGATACAGGCTCTCTTCCATTTTTTTTAATTACATTGATAAATGTATTATGAGCCACCCGATACAGCCAAGTAGAAAATTTCTTTTCTACATTAAAACTTTTGATATTTTTGTATGTTTTGATAAACACTTCCTGCACAGCATCTTCCAAATCTTCGTAGGTATACAAAAATCGCCTGCCATAGCGAAGCATCTTTTGTTCATATCTTTCGTACAATATAGCAAACGCCTCATGTCTGCCTTTTTGCACTTCCAACGCAAGCTCTTCATCCTGCAGATTACGATCCATACAGTGGCATAGAATTGAACGGTAGTATACACCCATTCATATATAGTATACACCTCACCACCTCGTTTTATTTCACAGCACCACTCTAGACCGCACTTGACCCCCTATCATACAGTTGGTACGTTTATATAATCATACGTGGGCGTTCATCCCATTGTATGACGTTCTTTTACAGATATATAGAGGTACGCCAATGGACAATCCGAGAAAAAAAAGTACTGCTGCGACACGTGCGCGGGATATCTACACTTCGCTCATGTCTGCACCTGACGAGCGCACGGTAAACCGGGTATATCGCGCTCTCTACCAGCTCTACTGGAAGGGTATTTTCCGCTTCGTTCTTGGAATCATTCGCGACATCCCGACTGCTGAAGAAGCGACACAGGATACCTTCTTCAAAGTCTTCAAATCCATCCATTCCCGCTTCGATGGTCGAAATCTCACATCCTGGATCTTTCACATCGCCAAACATGTGGCGATCGACGCACGAATTTCATTATTGAATCATCGTCTGAAACACCGGCCCGAAATCGACCTGAATGACTACACCCACCCAGATGGAACCAACCCACACCAAGAAGCGGAACTGTCGGAACTTCGAGATATCATGCATACAGCCCTCCAGAATTCTTCGATGCGTGACAAGCACAAAAATACGCTCGCATTGATCGATCTGTATGGTTTTTCCTACCAAGAGGCCGCAGACATACTCGATGTTTCTCCCAAAACCATCGCGGGCAGACTCCTCAAAGCACGAAAGGTGCTGAGTGCCAAACTCCATGCTGCTCCCCGTGCCAGCGCATATCTCCCGCCATGCATCCGACACTCAAACACTCACGACGAATGACCCCAGACCTCCTCCTCTATCTGTCATATTCCTCTGTACACAAGCACGCTACCCGACGTCGGTTCGCGCAGGTGTTCGGCCAGTGGAAATTCTGTAGCATGGTGGAGTGTGCCGACACTCCACCCACCATTATCACATACCCCTATCTTGTAAAATACACCTGAGATGTTATGATATTACTCTATGCAACTCCCCTATCGAAAACCAGGAAAATACGCACATACTCCACTGGATCCTTTTATTACCCAAGAAAAACTCGATGAACTCACGCGCAAACTCGATCGACTGCATATTCAGCGTCCAATACTCGCAAAAGAAGTAGGACGACTTGCCGAACTGGGCGACTTTTCAGAAAACGTCGAATACCAGCTTGCCAAAGCAAAACTTCGCTCCGTAAATCAACGAATACTCGTTCTCGAAAACCAAATTAAACACGCTGAAGTAATTTCTTCTCAATCTACAAGTGACACGATTTCCATCGGAGACATAGTCACTGTCAGTAGTCATGGATTGGAAAAGACCTATCACATTCTCGGCTCAAGCGAGACTAATCCTGATCGAGGAATCATTTCACATCACTCACCAATCGGTACCGCATTACTGGGGAAAAAAGTTGGAGACACTGTCAGTGTCACAATAGGGGAAAACATAATCGAATATACGATTACAAAAAAAGCGCGCTAGACAACACGCTTTTTTACCCACCAAACACATCACCGACATCACATCGGTGTATATACACTATGCAACGTTCTTGAAATTGTACAAAAACTCTATGGGGGGGGGTGAAAAGACTTGTATCACTAAAACAACACCACTGGCTTATGCCAGTGGTAGTTCATTTTTTTATTTCACGGGCTAATTCTTCCCTGCCTTTGGACGCCCACTCTTCATACCCGCCATGCTCCATCTCAAGTATATAATCAGTAATCGCTGTCTTTCTCTTTGCACTATCTTTCTCTATATTCAGATATCCGACTAAAAATTGATATTGTACTGCCAATCGCACAGGCTCTTCTTCAATCTGAAGCCAGAGATTATTTTCAAACCCCCACAGAATAAATTGAGTATCATTCTTTTTCTCCTCAATCATTGCGCGTAATGTGCTCTGTATTTCATCATCCGTATTTCCGCTATAATCATCTTTTGACAAACTTCCTTTGATTCTGCCGAGCGTACTATCCAGATATTTTTTCAATTCCGCAGGAATATAGGGAATGTCAGCGACACTATGTGCAGGACGCATCGAGAGTGTAATATCATCTGGATGCTCAGACATCTTCATACGGGTAAGCGCTGTGACGATTGCCTCCGCCTCATCAAATGATAAATCGGTTTTTACAATCTTGTATACGACATAATGAAGGGCTTTATCAATTTTTGAAGGCTCGTCTGGAATATAATCAATCAACATCTGTTTCAAAAAAGTAGAATGATTGTGGGCGCGCTGTGGTTCACCAATTGCATAGACATGTCTCTGTCGGAGCCATTGGAGTGTCTCGGTAGTAGGCAGACGCAAACTCCGAAGAACTCCGAGTGTTTCAGAAAATCCAACGATTACGAGATAATCAGCTTTCATTCCTACAATTTTTTCAATCTGTGCAATACCATATTCAATACCCGCGAGTCCGCATGCATTTGATACATAATAATCAGAAGAAGTGACTCCTGTCCCTGGCGGAAGTGGTGAATATGTACCTCGTGGTACGGCAGTAATATTTATTTTATTCTGTATCGAATCTATCGTAATCATCTGAATCACATCGCAATGTCCTGCAGTCTGACCCACCCGCTTATCCAGCCCAATCAACAATACCCGCACTATCCCGTCTTTGCCAAATGGATCAGCTGCCACACCCTCTTCTACTCGCACCCGACGGGCATCCAATACCCGATCAATCGCTTCTTCACGCGCTTGTGCTTCTGCCCGAGCCGTATCTCCCGAACGATACCACAATATCGTGCGGAATAGATACCACCCCGCCACTCCGAGAACTACTACTATGAGAATAATAAACAGCTTTTTTTTCATAAAACGTATTGTAACGCATTTACCTTGAAAAATACAACCCAGTATACAAAACCACCCACCACTTCTACTGATTATCCTCATTATAGAGGCATACTCAGTACAAGCGATATGTGGGTGGTTTTGTAGAACTACCCACACTCGCCGTGACAGGACCTGCGTCCATCCGAGCTTGTGCAGGAATGAGTAGATGGTCTAGCCGAACGTGAATCGCTCCACGATCTCGACTTCGACATCTTCTCGTCCGATTGCAAACCGAGAGACCGCGATTGCCGCGGGCTGCAACGACTGCTGGATATGGAAGTTCCCCGTGAGCTTGAGAACACCTTCGATTTCTTCCCGAGGCAGGGCCTCCCGGAAGTGACCGAGGGTGAGATGCATCTCCGTGAATGGGTTTCCGGACATCATACCTCGACACAGCGCACAGAGCGCCACATCTCGCATGATCGAGAAGAGTTCTCGATTCGGCAGGACAGTCGCGAAGACTCGCTGACTCCCACAGAACGCCCCCGTCCACAGCAGTTGCACCATGTCTTTCGTCGCATGGAGATTCCCGAACACCCCACCGACGCATTCAGCGATCAGGCTGGGGTTCACCCAGTCACTGGTCACCATGAACGGCAGACACAGCTGTTCTGCGCGGTACGGCAGGAAGGAGGGCACCATGTCCCCGATCCTCTCTGCCAACTGCGCGGAGTGATTCGCCATCTCCCTGCTCGGAACCAGTGCAGTCATGTACCCCGATACAATCCTCCCTGTGTTCAGTATAGGATCCCCTGTCACTCCATGCATGAGCATACGCCCAGCTTCTATGTGAAGCCTTTCGCATGCTTCCTGATGGAGTGCGACATACTCTGCATATCTGAGAATCACGTGTGCACTCTCCCCTCAGTGTGTTGTTGTGAGTTCATTCGCTTGACGTTGTTGTCAGATAACCCATGGTAAACCAATAGAAATAATTATCATGGTATAGTATTTTTGTCAATTCTTACTGTATACAAAAAAAACGCCGTTCACAGCGTATCTGTACCACCGCACAAATTAGTGTTTCCGATGTACCTCACGTTTCTTTGTCCCTCGTACAATAAAATAAATCCACGCACTGACAACGGCGGCAAAGAAACACCAGACCGACGTAAAATTTTCAAAATATACCACCGATGACACAAAAGCGCACAGACCAATCACTGCAAAAAGCGTCTTGATCATGTATCTACTCGACATTACTCCCACACCGACGGTTGTTGCAATATACATCACAATGACTGCGGTACTATACGGCGCAGTGTATTCATAATATATACATTGATTCACAATAGTCGCTGGATTCGGATTTATGAGAAACCGTGCAAATAAAAATAATCCAAGCGCCAATCCGAGCCCTGCACTGAGTGCTAATATTGTCCGTCGCCAGCCGGGAGGCTCTATCTGATAGAGTGCAAATGGAGTGAATGCTGGCCACCACCACAACGCAAAAAATAAAAACATTCCAGTCAGAAGCATTGTCTCTTCCCCCGAACCACGCAGAGTCATCCAGAGGCCACCTTCGATTGCTTGTTGAATTGCAAAAATCAACGGAATACTCGCAAACGGTAGCATTCGTGTATGTTTGGTCTGCATAATTGACGCAACTCCGGTCGTCGCGAGAAGTGCACTCGCGGTGAAGCTGGCTGTGGCTGAAAAACACATAGATGAAACGAGTATAGCACACATACACCGAGTGCTGAAAGAAACCATCTATCACGGGATGTTTGAATTTCCAGTCGGCAGTAAGAAGTTCTATACCGGAAGCCATTATCCGATTATTACGAAACATCTCTTTGATTTAGCTCAAGCTAATTTGTTAGCTCCAGCACGACGACATCCAGGGAATACTGAGTATGAGTTTACCAATCTACTATATTGCGGAGGATGTGGATCAGGAATATGTGCTGAAGAAAAGTTCAAGCACCAGCAGAATGGGAATACGCATCGGTACGTGTATTATCACTGCACCAAAGGCAAGAATCGGGACTGTAAGGAGGGTGCAATACGTGAAGAGGAGCTATTGAGGCAGATATTGCATTTGATGGATAAAATAGAGCTCGATCAATTTGTCCTGCAGGAAAAAATGGAACAAGAGGTTCTTAAACTAAAGAAATTTGCTCTAGGAGTATTTGGAACAGGGGGCGAAGTTTTTAATACACTCACGACCGGAGATATGCGAAATTATGCTAAATATATTTTGAGAGATGGAACGAAAGATCAGAAACGAGAAGTACTCAAACATCTAAACAGTAAATTACTATTACAAAATAAAGAGATTAGTTTGTCGACGTAATTACTTTTTACCCGCTGCAAAACTTAAAAAGCTTATTAGTAGTATTACCAAAATAATAAGAGGAACAACTAATAACGCATATAGAGAGCCTTGAAGTCCGACTGTATTAATCAAGCCAGGATCCGGTCCCTCTAGGTTGACGGTGGAAAGAAAAAGAATAGGAAAAATAAATAGACTTATACCAAAAATGAGCATCCTATTTACCCATACATATGTCCAATTCTTAATTTTATTTTTAATCAGAGAAAAAAATACATAATCCAATAAAAATCCACCAATTAAAATAGACCACGTTAAAACAGTTTGTGCTATTTGCACATCCTCAGTTTTTACTCTTTGAGATGCTGTTGCTAAAAAGGTTGGAAACAAAATTGATATGGTTAATGCAAGTTGGAATCTTGTTTCTATTTCTTGTTTTATCTTCTGTGAAACCATATTTTATCATCCTGAAACTTATGAATAAAAACATTCCTGTCTTCCATACACGTTCGGTATGTCATTGAATTTTGATCATAATTGCTGGTTATACTCAAACCGTTCAGTAAAACAACCAATATGAGGAAAATAATACCTACATAAATTAGGTAGTACGATGTTTTGAAAAATCTACCTTCGCCTTCTTCTGTTCCTGCTTTCTGCCATTTCTCAGGATACAAAGGAACACTCGTCTCGTTAAAAACACCTGGGGTGTAAAATCCTAATTCTGTTTCTAGCGCCGATGCAGTTCTTTGCTGACCTTTAAATCCGGTATTCAGATCTTTCAAGTACGTAAAACGCAATATGACAAATATTGTAATTAAAAATAGTACAATCAGAATTTTTTCTAAGCCCTCTAAAACTATACCGCTCTGGATGATCCAACCGCCGGCAGCTAACATCAATCCTAATGCCCAAATCCCGACTGACTGTACACGTTCTCTAATTTTGTGTATTGATGCGTAACGCTCTTGTAGTGCGACCAACAATATATCTTCCTTTTTTTCTGGACTAATCTGCATATGTTTATATTATTTATGTTTTTTATTAATTTGAGTATATGGTGGTTTTTTTAATGGATTTCTTGGTACGGTAGGAATATCCTCTATTATTACTGGTATATGCCCATAGCCCAGAACGAGACCAATAGGTGATTTAATTATTAAATCCATATGATGCGTCCCATTGTAAGCAGATTTTTCCTTAGCTCTCAATGAATCACTACCTGCAAAATGACCCAAATCGTTTGTGTAATCTGCTTCAGTGCCAGCGTTTCTTACTACCCATTGGGTATAGTATACACTCTGCAGTAGGCGTGCATTGGTCAATTCAAAATAAATTGTACACTCTTTAGGAATAGGACCAACACGATTAATACCCGAACTTCTATTGTTTCCGAATTTGTCGTAGGCATTAACAGAAACTCTTGGGATAAAAGTAACAGGAATGATTGAATTATTTTTTGAATCATTGCTCACATCTTCAATCGGTGGAAAAAAGTGACAGAAAATTTCTGACCAAATCGAATAAGCATCTATTTCTCTTTCTGCTTTTAGTGCAATATCAATTTGTTGGGATAGTGTGTTCAAGTTATTGATTAGTTCGGTAGTTTCACTTTCTGTGAGTCTATTCAAATCCTCCTCTGGATTAACAGGGTTGAGGACTGCTTGATTGACAGAGAGATCTTCCACTATTCCGTCAACTATAATTTTTAGACAAACATCATCCTGAGTAATGATACTTTGCCTGACATACACATTGGCAGCTAATACTGTCAATAATATGGAAGATGGTTGTTTCTTCAAATGTAAAGCACTCCATATTTTCAAATACTTTATACTGCGTCGTAGCTGACTTGCCTTATCCTCGTCCTGTAATAGATTTACGAACCAATCAGAAAATTCTTTTGGATCACTTTTTTCCCAGATATCGCTATTCGTTGCTAATCTTCGTGTGTCGTTTTTTTCATCTTGATGATAGACTGGCACATCAATATGAAAGTTTCCTTCAAAGCTAATTCGACAGCAGCGTTCTTTTGGTGGAATTGTCACCTCTTTAACATCATCAACACCTTCTTTTTCTTTATAGTCTAAAAGATTTTTTTGGACCATTGTTTTTAGATCTAAAGCCGTGAACCGACTGTTGTCCTCATCACCATCCCAATTAAAATAAATACCGACGTCGACATCGAATTCTTCTCCAATTTTAGGTGGTCGGGTCTGTGTTGCAAGCTTATAGGAACCTTGAAGCCACCAGGTTATTTTGTACCCTGATGCCTCACCAAGTTTTTCCACTAAATAATCACGCAAATCGTTCCATCGTTCTATTTGACTTTCTTTTTGTTCCTCAGTTGGGATAATTCGACTATGTAAGGTCTCTTTATCTGGATTGGAGGAGAAAAAGTATTTACCCATGTTCATATTTGTTTTGTTTTTATGTAAATTATCACTCTCAATTATAGACTGCTAACTTTTTTCAGTCAATATCAAAAACCGCCTTTGAGGGCGGTTTTCGGATAGAGTCGGGCCACTTTCACCAAACTCTCTTGCTCGGGGACAGGGCGCTTCGCTATTCGAAAATATCACGAAAACCTTCGGGTTTTCGTGTGCTTTCCTCAGTCCAGTGAAACCTCACGGTTTCACCCTTCCCTCGTTCGAATCCCTCTTTATCTCTGACTTAAAAAAAGAATATAGCCAATTGGCTATATTCTTTTTTTAGCTCGGGGACAGGGATTCGAACCCCGATAGTTGGGACCAAAACCCAAAGTCCTACCATTAGACGATCCCCGAATAATTAACTTGAAAGTAAAAAGTCCACATGATCATAAAGTAGTATACAATATACTTTATGACTGTATAGATTGTGAGGACTTCCAATTAAGTCCTGAGATACCTGCGCATTGCAAGCATACTTGAGAACAATGTGAGGAAAAATACTGCCCCAAATTGCACCCCAGTCAGCAAAAGTATATGCGAGGTGAAGTAATTTGTCAAGATAGCTGGTGACTCAAAAATGACGCTGATATAGGGGTCGAGAAAGGTCAGTGTGAAATAGGCAATGGCACTGGTAATGACGATACTAATGACTGTGAAAATAAAAGATTCTACCAGATAGGGCCCGCTGATAAACCAATTGGTGGCGCCTACTAATCGCTTGATTCCAATCTCTGCCCGCTGTGTATAAATAGCTACCCGAATCGTGTTGAATATAATCACAAAAGCGATAATCGCAAAGAGTGCAGTAAGCGCATAGGTGAATCGCTCGACTTGTACGGTAATCGTCTGAATTCGGTCAATTGCAGTCTCTGTATCCCCAAACGTCTTTGCCTCAATAATACTCTCATACTCGGGTACCGACAGCGCTGAGATAATCGTCTGATAATCTTTCGGCTCTTTTGTCTTTACAATCAATGTAGACCCGAGCGGATTTCCTCCCAGCTCATTTAGGGAATCAATAATTTCAGTATTACCTGAATAGGTTTTTTTGAATTCTTCGAGTACCGCTTCTTTGGTGAGATACCGATCCTCTTCTACTTCGGGAAGGGATGCTACAAAATCGCGCACCTCCTGAATTTTCTCATCACTCGCCGTCGGATCAAAATAGATGCTCACATCGATCTGGTCTTTCACCGACTGGATAGACTGGTTGGTCAATACACGGACGATAATCAGTGTATTGATTGAGAGCAACATAAGAATCAGAATGAGTATGGTCATGAATGAGAGACTCATATTCCGTACAATATCCTGAAATGAAAATTTGATAATTCGGCCGAGGGACATACATTAAATACTTATATGCATAGGAAATACACACTCCTTTTGATTTTCTCGCTATTAGCTATGAACTAAATTCGATATCTACCTTCACGCTCATCTGATACCACCCGTCCATCATGGAGCACGACGACACGACGACGGAGCTGATTGACAATTTCTCGATTGTGGGTCACGAGCATGATTGTCGTACCAAATTCATTTATTTTTTTTAAAATTTCAATAATTTCTTGTGTATTGATTGAATCCAAATTTCCCGTAGGTTCGTCTGCTACGAGAATTTTTGGTCGATGTACGAGCGAACGCGCAATTGCAACACGCTGTTGTTCCCCACCGGAGAGTTGATGCGGATACCGATCGACTTTGTGTTTCAAACCTACGATTTCCAATACGCGTGGCACAATCTGGCCGATTCGTTTTCGTTTCTCACCTGCGACTTCGAGGGCAAATGATACATTTTCTTCCACCGTCCGTTTTGGTAATAATTTGAAATCCTGAAAAATAACCCCGATTTGTCGGCGTAGCAACGGAATATCATGCAATGAAATTTTGGTAATATCCCATCCACCAATTTCAATCGATCCTGCTGTCGGACGCTCTTCGGCAATAAGCATTTTCACGAGTGTTGTTTTTCCGGTACCACTCTGCCCTACAATTGATACAAATTCACCTGGTTCGATATGCAGACTTACCTCATGCAACCCAATACTATCGCGAGAATATTGTTTACTTACGTTTTTGAGCGTAATCATAAAAAATTATACAAGTGAAATATAGTATAGCATATCATGTGATACACATACAATTTTCACCTTTACCGCGCCAGATTTATTTCACAATCTCACTTAATAATTCATGTTTTCCTTGCAGGATATGATGAATCGTATGGAGCAACGGGTACGAGCTGATGTCTCCCAATAATTGTACGACGGTCGGAGTCGAGACTACACCCTCACATTGGGTCGGTGCTTCTCCTTTTGCAATCCTCCGCCCTTCACTTCGATGTCTTGAATCCTCACTCATCCCTGTAGCAATGAAATCACCTATTCCTGCAAGAGTATAGGCGGTTTCTTTCTTTCCTCCCAATGCTTCAATTTCTCTACCCATCTCTTCTACCACCTTGGTCGCATACCACCCCCGTGCATTACTCCCCATCCCTTGCTCATCGAGCATTCCCAATCCCATGGCATAGACATTCTTTAGCACACCCGCGAGGACTGTCCCATGCACATCATCACTGTAATTCAGCAATACCCGACTTCCTTCAAATAGTGACACAATGACGCTGTAGACTTCGGGAGAGCGTGACGCAATTGCACCGAATGCATATTTGCCCCCCGCAATCTCTGGAGCGACCATAGGACCACCAAAAAATGCAAATGCATGATCTGGTAATACGTCCTCGACTACTTGATCGGCCGTCTTCATGGTATCTTTTTCAAACCCTTTTGCCACAGATACTATAATCGCATCTGATCGCAGGTATGATTTCACTCGCTCAAGCGTCTCACGTATGACCCATGAATGGATGCAAAGAAATACTACTTCTGCATCGACTATCCGCTCTTCGAGTGTTTTGGTGCCTGTAATCTTGCTCTGATCGATATCCCACCAATTCACCTCATGCCCTACATGCTGAATCGTCTGCCCAATCGCACTTCCGATTTTCCCTGCTCCAATTACCAATACTTTTTTCATATAACACCTATATTTAGATATACTATTTTACATAAATTTATCACACTGCTATACTGAGGCGCAAGTGTAAATCCCTATGAAACCCACCCCCCTTCTCATATCCATATTGAAAGAAAACTCATTCTCGGTAAAAAAATATATCACACATTCTGACCGGAGCGATGTCCTGCTTGCAGAAAGAAACGGGGTAGTATATTTTCTAAAAATTTCCACGCATCTAAACACACGAGATACTGTGCACACAGAATATGCTGCTAATATTTTTATCCGAAATATACAGCCACTGACAGTCCCTCTCTACATTCCGCGTACACAAATTATTGAAAAAGAAGCCTATACCATCTTGGTATGTGAATATATACCAGGACATCCACTTGCAAATCACCGCACATTTGCACACCGGCATATTACTCGTGGGATACTCGAAACTCTCTATCAGATCTCCTCTTTTTACCTACACATCCCCCTGAACTCAGTACCGCATCTTTTGAAGCATCGGAAGCCAGCCCCCACTATCGCCTACTATCAAGAGCAGATAGAGCAGCGCGCAAAAATCTCGGGCACATCCATACTCACCTCTCGAGAGATTACACGTCTACAATCTATTATTGATTCATACAAAATCACACGAGCATTTCAACACCATGATTTTGTATTATGGAACATGCTTTTGTCCCAGGGAAACACAATTGCGCTCGTTGATGCAGAATTTTCTCGATCCACGATGCGGTACTATGATATTGCATATTTCTTCCTACAGACATACACATGCCTCACCGATGTCTCATTCGCGCAAAAAAGTCTTGCCTATTTCATTAGACGATTTGAAGAAGAATATCCTAGAGAACATATACGGTCGGAAATACTCCTACCTCTGACTATTCGTGTTGTATCCAATGTGTCTGAGGCATTGGGACACAGAAAAAGAGAACGTTTGGTACGTGAACTACTGCAAAAAATATTGACCGCTGATATCGACGAGATACTCAGCTAGTCTTACGCGTTACTCTGCTTTTTTTGACTATTAATCAATGCTTCTGCTTTTTTTGCCAAATCAAACAATATTCCAACTTCATCGACGGATAATTTTCTCGGTTTGGTATCTTTGATACAAAATACTCCTACAGGCAATCCACTCTGTGTGTCAATGAGCGCAAATCCTGCATAGAATCGAATATAGGGCGGACCCACCACATATGGATTATCTTTGAAACGATCATCATTTAGAGTATCTTCGATAATAAAAATATTTTTTGATAACAATGCCCAGCTACAAAACGCAACATCACGAGGTCCTTCATGCATCGGCAATCCCTGACAGGACTTATACCATTCGCGATTCTTGTCGAGAATCGATACGGTAGAGATAGGCACCCTCAATCGCTCGGTTGCCTCAATCGTCAGCGCATCATATAGAGGATCTGATGGTGTATCCAAAATATGCATGTTGTGAACTGCGTCAAGACGTTCTTTTTCTTGCGCATGTAATGGTGCCCCCATATGATTGTACGTTACAAAATAAATATTATATAAAAGCAAACACTAGTGATTTTCCATGTTTGAGCTTCAGTGAGCTTCTATATGCGTACATTCTCCCCTTACACCGAGAATTTTGTTTAGGTGAGTATACCACCATTATCCATGGAGAGTCTACTAATATTTTTCTAGGCAATCTGTGGAAGAACGGAATTACTTCCACCCATTACCAATTCATCTTCGAGCCTACTCTCAATGCCAATAAAAAAAAGAATACTGCCGTCCGTATTCAAAATAGGTGAAATCCTCAATAACGCATGATAAGTTTTTCCAGATTTGTGTCTATTGAGAACCTTTGCTTTGAGTGATTTTTTTTCAATGGAAATAATTCTCCACAACTCCTCATAGAATGCTCGTGACATCTGATTCCCCCACAATTTCGGAGTTTTGCCGATAATTTCATGTGCATGATACCCTGTGACTCGTTCAACCTCTCCATTTACAAAAAGGATACGTCCTGCTGGATCAGTAATCACCACTTGTTCTTTCATCTCATAAAAGATCGTGTTCAGTGTGCCACATCGCAGACATTTGATTTCAAAATGATTCTGGTCGTGATTTTTTTTCAACAATAATTTACCACACTTCTCACACCGATACTCAGGACTACTCGTCGGGGCTTCAGATGTATGTTCCATAGTTACTACGAGAGCCGATGTCGGGGATCGAACCCGAGACCTACAGTTTACGATACTGCCGCTCTACCAGCTGAGCTACATCGGCACATAATTTTGTTAAATTTTAGCTATTCTTGGGCATTTTGTCAATCATTGTCCGATGATACGCTCCTACCGCTTCACTGATATGACTATATCCATCACGCGCGAGCAGGTGCACGAGACCATGTGTAATCTCTCCAATCAATTGAGGGCCTTCATAAATCATACCCGTGATCAATTCGACTAGTGACGCACCCCGTTTTATTTTTTCATACGCGTCTGCGGCAGAAAAAATACCCCCGGTACCAATAATTACCATGCGTTGTCCACAATATGCATATGTCCGTGAAATGAGATCATTTGAACGCTCCCACGTAGGCTTGCCACTGAGAGCACCTTTGATATGTGTTGGAATTTTTTCTTTGAGCTCAGGATCATTCCTGTCTTTATTCAAATTACCAATATTTACCGCATGCACACGGAATTGTATTGCCACATCGAGTAGTCCACGAAATGCGTCCCAATCCAGATTGATGGGCATTTTTAAAATTATTGGTTTTGAATTTTTTTGCACTTCAAGTGTCTCCAGTAGTCTGCGTAATTTTTCAGGAGTAGTGAATGGTTCTCCTCCAAACGTATTTGGACATGAGATATTCAGCTCGTAGGCATCTCCCACTCCCGCATCTTCAAACACAGCAAGACCACTTCGATAATCATCTACACCTTTCGCCTCATCAGCAGTTCTACTGCAATTCGTTTTTCCTATCGAGATTATCTGTGGTATTTTTTTGGGTTGGTTTTTCAGATATTTTGCCACTGCATGCGCTCCACTATTCTTCAGACCATAATACACTACCAATCCGTGTGACTTCGGAAGACGATAGAGTCGTGGCTTCGGATTACCCTCATACGCACCAAAGGTGACAGTACCGACTTCTGCAAAGCCAAATCCCAGACTCGGAAGAATGCTATGAATAGTCCCCTCTTTATCAAATCCTGCAGCAAGTCCCACCGGATTTGAAAAATGCATACCCCACAGATGTTGCTCGAGTGAATGATGCGTGTAGCCAAAGCAGATACGAATGAGTGCACGCCCAATCCGACTCCGCCCCAATCGCTCGCCGACGATACCCATTCGATCGTGAATCGACTCTGGATCTTGTGCAAAAAAAATTGGTTTTACTAACCCTCGATACAAAACATGAAATAATGCACTTCGAAATCGCATACTCATAAATACAGAGAACCACCTCATTACTTTCTGGAGCGGGATACGAGAATCGGACTCGCTTCTCTGGCTTGGGAAGCCAGCATAATACCATTATACTAATCCCGCGTAACACAGTCCCGCCCTTCGCAAGGGGCGGGACTGTGATACTAATACTCAATACCATTATTCAAGTGTAGTTGTGGTGACAGGAGTATCTTCGGTTTCGAGCACTTCAGCTGAGTTTCCCATCTCTTCGAATGGATTACGAAGACCTTTTGACACTTTAATTTCAGAAGAGAGTAGGCGCTGATTCATGTAGGACCCGAATTTCGACGTATCCATCTCATTGGTCTTAAATAAGATATGGTGAGCTCGGACTTGTTCCACATCTTCACCATTTGTACCCTTCACTGTTCGTCGGTCATCAAGTCTGATAATGTGATATCCGAATTTAGTCTCTACGAGATTTTCAGCAAGTTCTCCTTTTTTGAGTGCAAATACCGCTGATTCAAATTCAGGCACCATCGCACCCTTTGCAAACCACTTGAGATCTCCTCCAACTTCGGCTGTACTATCAGAGCTGAATTCTTTGGCAAGTTTTTCAAATGATTCTCCTTTTTTTATCCGGTCCAATACTTCTTGCGCTTTCGTTTTTATTGCCTCTTTTTCCGCAGGATTTTTCACTGACTCGAGATACGCGGTACTCAATTTCTGTTCGAGTTCAGTTGGTACGACAATATTTTGGACGAATTCATCGAGTGTCCATCCGTATCGTCTCATAATTTCTTGCTCTGCCTTCTCTCTACTCTCAAAACTAGGAAGTAATTTAGCATCAATTATTGCATCAATATCAGATTGTTCGAGAGATACAGAGAATTCAGCAGCCACTTGTTCTACCAGATGATTCACGAGTAATCTACTCAAAATATAGTCAGACATCTCAGCATCAGTGGGACGTGTCCCCAACTCAGTCTCTGTATCATAAAACGTTCGCATGGCCTGGAGATTGTCGACATATTCGGTATAGGGTACTTTTTCTCCATTCACTGAGGCTACAGGGAGTTTGAAAATGCGCGCAGTTGTAAGCGTAAATGACGATTCAGAAAGTCCGCGTACACTTTGCAATCCGACGACATACCATATGATCCCCCCGACCACAACAGCGACTGCTAGTCCTGCGACCAACAGAGTACTCGCTTTTGAAGATCGAGATTCCTTTTTTTCTTCTACGGGAGCGGGTGACACATTCCCTTCTTCCATTCGTGGAGTTTCTTCCATATCTGTATAGATTAGATTAATGCCCTGAATCGGGCGATCGGTGAATAAAATAATACCACCATTTTAGCGGATTTGAAATCTCTTGTCCATTGGAGAAATCCCCCTCTCGGGTATCTGCCACATCAGTTGCATCCACACCCCCCTGATCGATAAACAGCACTCGTTCCCCTGGCTTTTTTAGATTCAGGTCCACCCGGGCAGTATCTTCGAGATATGCGGTACTTGATACATATTTGAGTAGCTCGAGAGACTCCAACTTTTTCTTTTCCAGTTTACTGATTTCACTTTCCAGACGTCGTACTTCTTCCCGGAACGCATAATCTTTGAAATATGCTCGTGCAAATCCAAATGCAAACGCAAGGGTGAGCACTAATGCACAACCTAAAAAAAATTTTGACCCAAAAAATGTCCGTACACGCGAGGATTCCCGACTCATAGTGATGTCTAGTATAGCACGAGTACACCTACCCCCTCAATTGCTTGAGACGGGCATCAATAATTTTTCGTATATACAATAAGTCTTCAGTATCGAGCTCAGTAATGCCTTTATGAAGATCTTCTACTGAAAATCGGGGGTGTGATACTCCACCATTCACTTGTTTCTTTAATTCATTAATCAATCTTTGAACTCCTTGTGGACGACGCACATACTCCACGTCAATCCGTATTTTTGAATCTCGCACCCTGATTTCAATCGTCCCATAATTGATCATCATGCGCCACAGCCCTCTCTGTCTCACGACTACATCTTCAATATCTCCCAATTCTGCTTCTGAGATGGTACGCCCAGTGATTCCATCCTTTGCAATATCAATAATTCGATAATTAGTGAGAATAAGGACTGTGCCTCGAAATCTGACATAATTTGAAATACATCCCGCAACTCCGATCAGGATGAGTGCCGAAAAACCAATCATACCGATAGTTCCCTGACGCATGAGCCAGAACATATATATTCCTGCGACTGCAAATGGTATGAGTGCCCCGACCCAGCGCCACAGATAGGTGAACCCAAAACGCCGAATTTCTGCAACAATTTGTTCGTCTTTGCGGAGAGGAATTTTTGGCATATAGTTATTCAATCCATGGTTTCATTTTCTCCAACTGGACATCCCAATTAAAAACCGTTTCGATACGGTGACGACCCGCCCTCCCAAACGCATCGCGTTTTTCTTTATCAGACAATAATTCAGCAACGGCATCAACAATTTTATGCGCTTCATGATATATATCAAACACTCGTCCAGTCTCTCCATCAATTACTGCTTCCTCCACGCCACCACTCTTTCCTGCGATAATTGCCTTGCCAGCAGACGCAGCTTCGAGGAATACCAGCCCCAGCCCTTCTTCGCGCTCACCTGCAGTATGTGTTAATAATACAAAAAGATCAGCAAGATGATAATATGCAGCCAATTCTTCATGCGGTACGGATCCGATAAAACGTACCACATTTTGAAGTGATAGTTTTTGCACTGCTTCAAAAATCTCCTCACGCTTAGGCCCATCACCAATCACTACCCACACAGTATGTGGTTCTCGTGCCAAAATTTCAGGCATGGCATGTACCAAATGTTGAAACCCCTTACCTATATCCATGCGTGACACCGAAAGAATCACTTTTTTACCTTGAAGAGCAAGGGATGTTCTTAATTTTTCCACTTTTTCCACATCCGCCACACGAAGAAATTCCTTATCTGGACACGGATAGACCACCAATGATTTGTGTTCAAATTCAGGCAATCGCTCGAGAAATCTTCGCTTGATTGACTCACTATTGAAGATCACCTGCTCTGCACCACTAATCACTCGCTTGAGCATTTTCTTTTTCCACGGATGTGCAGTCGCATAGAGCACATCAGTTCCATGGGAGATAATAATATACGGAATTTTCCTAAACTTTTTTAAGATGAGTGCAGCATATCCGAGCGGAAGTACATGATTTACCAAGACCATTTCTATTTTTTCTTTTTTTGCAATTGAAAAAAAATGGAATACTGTGGGAATCCAACGTGG
This sequence comes from Candidatus Magasanikiibacteriota bacterium, assembly GCA_052033375.1. Classification (GTDB taxonomy): domain Bacteria; phylum Patescibacteriota; class Patescibacteriia; order Magasanikbacterales; family UBA922; genus UBA922. The sequence continues at coordinate 313 of JBPOJQ010000008.1, read as the reverse complement.
CCACAAAAACGTTAGTAATTGTTTTTTCCTAAAAATTGGATAAGATTCACCCTCATCGAATACACGTTCCCCTGCCATTTTGGGCGCGTATACACGTATATGTTCAGGGTCAATTGAACGCGCAAATTGTGTGACATAGGTCGCAATACCTCCAATTGTCGGAGGGAATTCAAGTGTTGCTAGTAATATTTTTTTCATACATTATGAGGTTTTTGACCGAATTGATTTGAAATATTGAATGTCCTCAGCTGATACCCCTTTCATGAATATAAAAAGTATTCCAAATACTAGGGCACCTATTATTGCTGCGAGA